>NZ_WQGP01000010.1:0-206920 GCF_013034745.1 Ruegeria lacuscaerulensis
CAATCGTGCCGATGTTGACGTGCGGTTTTGTACGCTCAAACTTTTCCTTTGCCATGATGGCCTCCTTTTTCGGTAATGAAGGGAGCCCGTGAACCGGACCCCCTCAAATCTTTGATTATGCGTATTTCGCCTGGATCTCGTCCGAGATGTTCTGCGGAACCGGATCGTAGTGGTCGAACTGCATGGTGAACTGGGCACGGCCCGACGACATCGAACGCAGAGTGTTGATGTAGCCGAACATGTTCGCCAGCGGAACGAACGCGTCGATCGCGATCGCGTTGCCGCGCGGTTCCTGACCAGACACCTGGCCACGACGCGAGGTCAGGTCGCCGATGATACCGCCGGTATATTCTTCCGGGGTGATCACCTCGACCTTCATGATCGGTTCCAACAGTTTCGCGCCAGCTTTGCGCATGCCTTCACGCATACACATACGGGCCGCGATTTCGAACGCCAGAACGCTCGAGTCAACGTCGTGGAACTTACCGTCCAGCAGGGCAACCTTGAAGTCGATCACGGGGAAGCCAGCCAGCGGGCCGCTATCCATGACCGAGTTGATGCCTTTTTCAACACCCGGGATGTATTCCTTCGGAACGGCACCACCAACGATGCGGCTTTCGAACGAATAACCTTCGCCTGGCTCGGTCGGCTGGATTTCCAGCTTAACTTCACCGAACTGACCCGAACCACCCGACTGTTTCTTGTGGGTGTAGGTGTGTTCAACCGGCATCGAGATGGTTTCGCGATAGGCCACCTGCGGTGCACCAATGTTCGCTTCAACCTTGAACTCGCGCTTCAGACGGTCAACCAGGATGTCCAGGTGAAGTTCGCCCATGCCCTTCATGATGGTCTGACCGGATTCCAGGTCAGTTTCCACACGGAAGGACGGGTCTTCGGCGGCCAGACGGGCCAGACCCTGGGACATCTTTTCTTGGTCGCCCTTGGTTTTGGGCTCAACCGCGATCTCGATCACCGGATCGGGGAAGGTCATGGTTTCCAGAACCACCGGATCCTTCGCATCACACAGGGTGTCACCGGTGGTGGTGTCTTTCAGACCCGCCAGCGCGATGATGTCGCCTGCAAACGCTTCTTCGATCTCTTCCCGGTTGTTGGAGTGCATCATCATCATACGACCGATGCGCTCTTTCTTACCTTTGGTCGAGTTCAGGATCGAGTCACCCTTGTTCATGGTGCCCGAGTAGATCCGGGTGAAGGTCAGCGAGCCAACGAAGGGGTCGTTCATGATTTTGAACGCCAGACCCGAGAACGCCATGTCGTCATCAGCACGACGGGCGATGTCACGAACTTCTTCCTCGTCGCCGGGTTTGAAGCCCATGTAATCAACAACGTCCAGCGGGCTGGGCAGATAGTCGATCACAGCGTTGAGCAGAGGCTGAACGCCTTTGTTCTTGAACGCCGAACCACCCAGAACCGGAACAAACGCGATGTCCAGAGTACCTTTGCGCAGCAGGGCGCGCAGGGTCGGAACGTCGGGCTCATTGCCTTCCAGATATTCCATCATCGCGTCGTCGTCCATTTCGACGGCCGCTTCGATCATTTTGCCGCGCCATTCGTCAGCCATGTCTTTCAGGCTGTCGCGGATCGGAGCTTTGATCCAGCTTGCGCCCAGATCTTCGCCCTGCCACAGCCATTCTTCCATGGTGACCAGGTCAATCAGACCTTCCAGCTCGGACTCGGCGCCGATCGGAATACCAACCGGAACAGCGCGTGCACCGGTGCGGTCTTCGATCATGCGAACGCAGTTGAAGAAGTCTGCGCCGATCTTGTCCATCTTGTTGACGAAAACCATACGCGGAACCTTGTAGCGGTCAGCCTGACGCCACACGGTTTCGGTCTGGGGCTCAACACCGGCGTTTGCGTCCAGAACGCAGACGGCACCGTCGAGAACCGCCAGCGAACGCTCAACTTCGATGGTGAAGTCAACGTGGCCGGGGGTGTCGATGATGTTCAGGCGGTGCTTGGGGGTATCGGCGGTTTTACCGTCCTCGGTGCGCTCCCAGAAAGTGGTGGTCGCAGCCGAAGTGATGGTGATGCCGCGTTCCTGCTCCTGCTCCATCCAGTCCATGGTGGCTGCACCATCGTGCACCTCACCGATGTTGTGGGATTTACCAGTGTAATACAGGATACGCTCCGAGCAGGTGGTCTTGCCTGCGTCGATGTGCGCCATGATACCGAAGTTACGGTATAGTTCGAGCGGATATTCGCGTGCCATTTTGGATAAGCCTCTGGATTACCAACGGTAGTGGCTGAAGGCTTTGTTCGCCTCGGCCATCTTGTGGGTGTCTTCGCGCTTCTTCACGGCAGTACCGCGGGACTGTACAGCGTCCAGCAGCTCACCGGCGAGGCGTTCTTCCATGGTGTTTTCGTTGCGGCCACGGGCGGCGGTGATCAGCCAGCGGATGGCCAGTGCTTCGCGGCGCTCGGGGCGAACCTCGACCGGAACCTGATAGGTTGCACCACCAACCCGGCGCGAGCGAACCTCGACCGACGGTTTGATGTTGTCGAGCGCTTCGTGGAACACTTCGACAGGTGCGCGCTTGATTTTGTTCTCAACGCGGTCAAACGCGTTGTAAACGATGCGCTCTGCGACCGACTTCTTGCCGTCGATCATCAGGTTGTTCATGAATTTTGTCAGAACCTTGTCGCCAAATTTGGCGTCAGGCAGGACTTCGCGTTTTTCGGCGGCGTGACGACGTGACATATCAGCCTCTCCTTCTTACTTGGGACGCTTCGCGCCGTATTTCGAACGACGTTGCTTACGGTCTTTGACGCCCTGAGTATCCAGAACACCGCGCAGGATGTGGTAACGCACACCGGGAAGGTCTTTTACACGGCCGCCACGGATCAGAACAACCGAGTGCTCCTGCAGGTTGTGGCTTTCACCGGGGATGTACGAGATGACTTCGAACCCGTTGGTCAGGCGCACTTTGGCAACCTTACGCATAGCCGAGTTCGGCTTTTTCGGTGTGGTGGTATACACACGGGTGCAGACGCCGCGTTTCTGCGGGCACTGCTCCAGGTGCATGGACTTCGAGCGTTTTACTTTGGGCTGCCGCGGTTTGCGGATCAGCTGTTGAATAGTTGGCATTCCGGTTTCTTCCCCGTTTTGCAACACACATGACATGCACGCGCATTGCGTGCGGTTAAACTTTGCTGCGCTCATGCGTCCACAAGCGCAAAACCCGCGAGCGTTCCCATTCCGAGGTGAACGTCGCGGTTGGTTATCAGAGGACGCGAACTGCAAAATTGTCCGGGTCTTGACCAGTCCATTACTGAGATCGGTTTTGGGGCGGCCCCCGGTACCGAGATGGGCGCGTAATAGGGGGAGTCGGCGCAAGTGTCAACAGTACACCGGACCCACCGCACGACAGGCCGCTTTGCGCTGATATATCCGGTCCGATTGTCGGCCGCCAGTACTGCTGACCGTTGCGAGTTCGCGACCGCAGGGGCATAGTCAGCCACAACGCCACGCACTACGGATGACCCATGCAAATCATCGGCCTGTGCCGCTTTTCCTACCCCGCTCATGGCGGCTTTCAGGTCGAACATGACACGATCGAGGAACGGCGCGCCTATCTCTACCACCCTACCCGGCTGGAAGAGAGGTTTCGCCTGTTCGAAACCACCACCCTGCCCTGTCTGCGCGAACAGACGGATGAGGATTTCCAATTGCTCATCGTGATCGGGGATTGCCTACCGAAACCCGCCTTTGATCGGCTGCACGACCTGACCACAGGCATGAAGCAGGTGCAGATCATCGCCCGTCGCCCCATGCGCCACCGCCGGGTGATGAAAGAGATCCTGAACGCCGCACGTCACGATCCCAACATGCCCTGCATCCAATTCCGGCATGATGATGACGACGCCGTGTCGGTGGATTTCGTCGAACGGCTACGTATCGCCGCTGACGAAGGCGGTGCGCTGATGCGCAACCACAAAACGGTCGCCATCGACTATAACCAAGGGTTTCTGGCGCGGTTCGGGCCCGAGGGCATTCACGCCGCGCAGGTATTTCAACCGCTGCTGGGGATCGGGTTTGCCATGTACGTTCGGGGTGGTAGCGATCTGACAATCATGAATTTCGGGCATCACCGGATCGGAAACTACATGCCGGTGATCAGCTATCCCGACGCGCCAATGTGGGTGCGCACACTAAATTCGTTCAACGATTCACCCCATGCCCGCAAAAGCAACACTCAACTTGCCCCCCTGACCCTCGAACAAGAGGGCGAGTTCATCGCCCGCTTTGCCATCGATCAGGACGCCGTGCGCCGCGTTCACTCGGGTGGGTGAACGGCCCGCTCACGGAATAGGGTGAAAAGCCCGGCACCCACGACCAGCGCGGCACCTGCCATGGTTACAGCGTCTGGCCAGTCTCCGAACACGACCCAACCCAAACCCAGGGCCCAAAGCAAGCTGGAGTAACGAAACGGCGCGATGAATCCCACATCGCCCTCGCGCATAACCATGACGCTGAACAGATAGCCCATCAGTACAAACACCGCCGCCGTCCCCACCATCACGCCCGCTCCGGGCGAAACTGGCACCCAACCTGTTGATACGGTCGCAATCGAGGCCGAAACGGTGATGGTGACGCTTGTGGCCAGCGTCACAACCAGCGACGGCACCTCACTAGACATGCGCCGCGTGATTAGATCCCGCACCGTGACCGAGATCACGGCGATCAGCGCGTAAATCGCATAGATGCTAAACCCCTCCGGACCTGGTCGGACGATCAGCAGCATCCCCACAAACCCCATCCCGATAGCCAGAATGCGCCGCCACCCGATCTGTTCGCGAAAAAACAGAACCGCGCCCAAAGTCACGGTCAGCGGCAGCGCCTGCAAGACCGCCGTCACATTGGCAAGCGGCATATGCAACAGAGCGGTCAGGAAAAAGAACGTGGCCGACAACTCGGCCAGGCTGCGCGCTCCGATCAGCCACTTGTCATGCCGCGGGAAGTTCAGATGCAGCGTCCCCAGGTTGCGCGCCATGAGATACACAAGAACCGTCGCCAAAACCCCGCGCATGGCCACCATCTGGAACAAAGGCACTTCGGCACCTGCCAGCTTGATCAGCGTATCGTTGATGGTAAAGGCCGCCATACTGCCCATCATCAGTAGGGCGCCTTTTATGTTTGGGGTCATCCAAAGTATCCCAGTCAGCAGTTTTTAAATACAGATACTATGTGTTTCGAACTAATCTGCCCCACCAGATTGCGTGCTTTGCCAACAACATCTTCTGTGGTCCATTCATCCAAGCAAAGCCGATCCACATCCTCCACGGTGATTTCCAGAACGGGCCACGGATCGGTTATATCCGCAAGCACAGCTTTGGCGTCTATTTCGTTAAGCGCACCCTCTTGATACGCCAATAAGGCGAAACGCACCCGAAATTCTTCCATATCATCAAGCCGCATTTCACGAAGTGCACCGTAGGCTTTAAAAAATGCACTCTGCAAGTCACCCAAACCCCTTACGATCACGAAATCCATCAGCCATTCTGGCGGCGCTTCGACCTGCAACAATAAATCCGCTGCCCAGTTAGAGAGGTCTTCGACTGTCCAGTAGTGTCCTTTGACAGCCGCGTAGACAGCGCAGATCAAATCCTCTTGTGATCGAATTCTCCAGTTTTCAATTTGCATTTATTCAACCCGCAGTTCCGAGCGCACTTGCATCAATATCTTACCAAGCTTGTTCCAACCCTGCCCGTCTGGCCCGCACCCCCAATAGGAATCCATCGGCGCGTTCTCGACGATTTGCGCTGTGCCCGTCGACAGCAGCAAAACGCGCGGGGTCTCATGGGTTGCGAATTTGACGCGAACGGCGTCCAGCATGATACGGTCCTTCACCTCTTCCCGATCTGACCGCAAAGGAATGCTGCGGGTCATGCCCAAAGCCTTGGCATCCTTGGGTTTAATGCTCTGACGAATACGCTCGCGGTAGGCGGCGTCATGAAACTTCTGAGCTTGAAAATAGTGTTCCACCGTGCGCCACCACACACCTTCCATGGCAATGCCAAAAGGTGCAAAGTTAGAAAACTCAGCGTAAAGATCTGTTTGCGCGTAAAAATAAATAGTGAGGCCATCTTCATTCATAGTGGGAACGAACACCAAATTGCCCGGCAGATGCAAGCAGTCGTTTCCCAACGCAAAAGAACAGGCCCCGCGTTTCCGCAGGGCCTGTTCTCTGTTCTGAAACCGCGCTTATTCGCGGCTTTCGGGGGCGTCGACCACGATGTCCAGCTCATCCCCGACCATGTCGTCATCGATCAGCGGCGCAGCCAGAGCAGCGGCGGCTTCGGCCTCTTCCCGGCGGGCTTCGATGACGACGTTATCGCGGGTTTGGGCGACCTGACGCACGGCCTGAGTGGCACCGCCGGTACCGGCGGGAATCAGACGACCGACGATGACGTTCTCTTTCAGGCCAACCAGCTTGTCTTTCTTGCCCTGAACCGAAGCTTCGGTCAGGACACGAGTGGTCTCCTGGAACGACGCCGCCGAGATGAACGAACGCGTTTGCAGCGAGGCTTTGGTGATCCCCAGAAGGATCGGTTCGCCCTGTGCCGGACGACCACCGCGGGCGATGGTCTTCTCGTTGGCCGCGTCGAACTCTTGCTTGTCGACATGCTCGCCTTTCAGCAGGGTGGTGTCGCCTGAATCCAGGATCTCCCACTTCTGCAGCATCTGGCGCACGATAACCTCGATGTGCTTATCGTTGATCTTCACGCCCTGCAGACGATACACGTCCTGCACCTCGTCGATCATGTAATCCGCCAGCGCTTCGACACCCATGATGGACAGGATGTCGTGCGGAGCCGGGTTACCGTCCATCAGGTATTCACCCTTCTGGATGAAGTCCCCTTCGGCGACCGGGATGTGCTTGCCCTTGGGCACCATGTATTCGATGGTCTCCATGGACTCGTCCGCCGGTTCGATGCTGATGCGGCGCTTGTTCTTGTAGTCGCGGCCAAAGCGCACGTAACCATCGGCTTCTGCGATGATTGCGTGGTCTTTTGGACGGCGGGCTTCGAACAGTTCGGCCACACGCGGCAGACCACCGGTGATATCCTTGGTCTTGGCACCTTCACGCGGGATACGCGCTACAACGTCACCGGCTTCGACGGTCTGACCGTCTTCGACCGACAGGATCGCATCCACCGACATCGGATAGTGAACCGGGTTGCCCGCGTCGTTGCGGACTGGTTCGCCATCTTCACCAACCAGAATGATCTCGGGCTTGAGGTCGCTGCCTTTGGGGGCCGCGCGCCAGTCGATCACGATCTTCTGGGTCATACCGGTTGCTTCGTCGGTCTCGTCGCGGACAGCAAGGCCCGAAACAAGGTCAACGTATTTCGCAGTACCGGCTTTCTCGGCGATGATCGGCAGAGTGTACGGATCCCATTCGAACAGCTTGTCGCCACGGGAAACGGTTGCGCCATCCTTGACGAACAGCTTGGATCCGTAACCCAGCTTGAAGCTGGCACGCTCTTCGCCGTGTTCGTCGTTGATAACCAGCTTCATGTTCCGGCCCATGACCAGGCTTTCGCCTGCGGCATTGATCAGAATCTGCGGGTTCTCGAACGCAACAACACCTTCCTGGTTGGCTTCCTGGAACGACTGCTGACCGCCTTGCGCAACACCACCGATGTGGAAGGTCCGCATAGTCAGCTGAGTACCGGGTTCACCGATCGACTGCGCGGCGATGATGCCGACAGCTTCACCCGTGTTGACCATGGTGCCGCGTGCAAGGTCACGACCATAGCAGGTTGCACAGACGCCTTCCTCGGACTCACAGGTCAGAGGCGAACGGATGCGCATCGACGCAACACCGGCCTCGTCGATGGTGTCGGCCATACGTTCGTCGATCAGCTGACCTGCTGCGACGATCACCTCATCGGTGCCCGGACGCAGGACATCGTCAGCCGCCACACGGCCCAGCACACGTTCGGCCAGCGAGGCAACAACCTCACCGTCGTTCACGGCTGCTTCGGCTGTGATTGCACGTTCTGTGCCACAGTCGATCTCACGCACGATACAGTCCTGCGCCACGTCCACCAGACGACGGGTCAGGTACCCCGAGTTCGCCGTCTTCAGAGCGGTATCCGACAGACCCTTACGGGCACCGTGGGTCGAGTTGAAGTACTCGAGAACGGTCAGACCTTCTTTAAAGTTCGAGATGATCGGCGTTTCGATGATGTCACCGTTCGGCTTGGCCATCAGGCCGCGCATACCGCCCAGCTGTTTCATCTGAGTGACCGAGCCACGCGCACCCGAGTGGGCCATCATGTAGACCGAGTTCGGTTCCTGCTCGGAGCCGTCCTCAGCCCGATCCGACGACGAGATCGTCGACATCATCGCCTCGGTGACGCGGTCGTTACACTTCGACCAAGCATCGACAACTTTGTTGTACTTTTCGCCCTGAGTGATCAGGCCGTCCATGTACTGCTGTTCAAAGTCCTTCACCTGACCGCGGGTGTCATCAACGATACCCCACTTGTCGTCCGGAATGACCATGTCGTCTTTACCGAACGAGATGCCCGCCTTGAACGCTTCTTTGAAGCCCATCGACATGATCTGGTCACAGAAGATAACCGACTCTTTCTGACCGCAATACCGGTAGACGGTGTCGATCACCTGCTGCACTTCTTTCTTCCGCAGCAGACGGTTGACCAGATCGAACGGCGCTTTGTTGTTCATCGGCAGCAAGGCACCCAGGCGCAGACGGCCCGGAGTGGTTTCATAGCGCTTCTGAACTTCGTTGCCTTCGTCGTCGATCTGCGTGATCCGCGCGGTGATCTTGGTGTGCAGGTGCACTTCACCGGAATCCAGCGCGTGCTGAACTTCGTCGATCGAACCGAACACCTTGCCTTCGCCCGGCATGCCTTCGCGTTCCAGGGTCACATAGTAGAGACCCAGGATCATATCCTGCGACGGAACGATGATCGGCGCGCCGTTTGCAGGCGACAGAACGTTGTTCGTCGACATCATCAGAACACGGGCTTCCAGCTGCGCCTCAAGGCTCAGCGGGACGTGAACGGCCATTTGGTCACCGTCGAAGTCAGCGTTAAAGGCCGAACAGACCAGCGGGTGCAGCTGGATGGCTTTACCTTCGATCAGGACCGGCTCGAACGCCTGAATGCCAAGACGGTGCAGTGTCGGCGCACGGTTCAGCATGACAGGGTGTTCGCGGATCACCTCGTCGAGGATATCCCACACTTCGGGACGCTCTTTCTCGACCAGTTTCTTCGCCTGTTTCACAGTCGAAGACAGACCTTTGGCTTCAAGGCGCGAGTAGATGAACGGCTTGAACAGCTCCAGCGCCATCTTCTTGGGCAGGCCACACTGGTGCAGCTTAAGCTCCGGACCGGTCACAATGACCGAACGTCCCGAGAAGTCGACGCGTTTCCCCAGAAGGTTCTGACGGAAGCGACCCTGCTTACCTTTCAGCATGTCCGACAGCGATTTCAGCGGACGCTTGTTGGCGCCGGTGATCACGCGGCCACGACGACCGTTGTCGAACAGAGCGTCAACAGATTCCTGCAGCATCCGCTTTTCGTTGCGGACGATGATGTCAGGCGCGCGCAGCTCGATCAGACGCTTCAGACGGTTGTTCCGGTTAATGACGCGGCGGTACAGATCGTTCAGATCCGAAGTCGCGAAACGGCCACCATCCAGCGGAACCAGCGGACGCAGTTCCGGCGGAATGACCGGGATTACGGTCATTACCATCCACTCAGGCCGGTTGCCCGACTCGAGGAAGCTTTCGACAACCTTCAGACGCTTGATGATCTTCTTGGGCTTCAGTTCACCGGTTGCTTCGGCCAGATCAGCGCGCAGCTGCTCGGCTTCGGCTTCCAGATCGATCTGGGCCAGCATCTCACGGATGGCTTCAGCACCGATATTGGCGGTGAACGCGTCCATGCCATAGGCATCCTGCGCGTCCATGTACTCTTCTTCGGTCAGCATCTGGCCATAGGTCAGGTCGGTCAGACCGGGCTCGATGACGACATAGTTTTCAAAGTACAGAACGCGTTCCAGATCGCGCAGTGTCATGTCGAGCATCAGACCGATGCGGGACGGCAGCGACTTCAGGAACCAGATGTGTGCAACGGGCGCAGCCAGTTCGATGTGGCCCATACGCTCGCGGCGGACTTTCTGCAGGGTGACTTCCACACCGCATTTCTCGCAGACAACGCCGCGATACTTCATCCGCTTATATTTACCGCACAGACACTCGTAATCTTTGATCGGGCCAAAGATACGCGCGCAGAACAGACCGTCACGCTCGGGCTTGAACGTCCGGTAATTGATGGTTTCGGGTTTCTTGATCTCGCCATAGGACCAAGACAGAATCCGCTCGGGCGACGCCAGCGAGACCTTGATCTCGTCGAAAACCTTCGGGGGCGTCAGCGGGTTGAACGGGTTGTTGGTGATTTCCTGGTTCATTTGTTACCTCAAATCTTGCGCAAGGGGGGACGGGAGAAAGGGCAGCGCCCTTACTCCTCAACCTCCGCATCCAGGAGTTCCATATTCAGGCCGAGGCCACGGACTTCTTTAACCAGAACGTTGAACGATTCCGGTACGCCCGCTTCAAAGTTATCCTCGCCCTTGACGATCGATTCATAGACCTTGGTCCGGCCGGCGACGTCATCCGATTTCACGGTCAACATCTCCTGCAGGGTGTAGGCGGCGCCGTAAGCTTCCAGAGCCCAGACTTCCATCTCACCAAAGCGCTGACCACCGAACTGCGCCTTACCACCCAGCGGCTGCTGGGTCACAAGGCTGTACGGCCCGGTCGAACGCGCGTGGATTTTGTCGTCCACAAGGTGGTGCAGTTTCAGCAGGTACTTGATGCCCACGGTCACCGGACGTGCGAATTGCTCACCGGTGCGACCGTCGAACAGAACCGACTGACCGCTTTCCGAGAAGCCCGCACGCACCAGCGCGTCGTTGACGTCAGCCTCTTTGGCGCCGTCAAAGACCGGGGTTGCGATCGGAACACCACGGGTCACGTTGCCCGCAGCCTCGATCAGGCCATCCTCGTCCAGACCCGTGATGCCTTCTTCGTAGACATTCTCGCCATAGGCCAGCTTCATCGCTTCGCGCACCGGGGTCAGATCGCCGGACCGGCGGTATTCACCCAGAGCTTCGTCGATGTTCAGACCCAGACCGCGCGCGGCCCAACCCATATGGGTTTCAAGGATCTGACCAACGTTCATACGCGAAGGCACACCCAGCGGGTTCAGACAGAAGTCAACCGGAGTACCATCGGCCAGGAACGGCATGTCTTCCATCGGAACAACCTTGGAGATCACACCTTTGTTCCCGTGACGACCGGCCATCTTGTCGCCCGGCTGCAGCTTGCGCTTCACGGCGATGAAGACTTTGACCATTTTCATCACACCCGGCGGCAGGTCGTCGCCACGGCGGACTTTCTCGACCTTGTCCTCGAAACGAGCGTCCAGAGCACGCTTTTGCACTTCGTACTGCTCGTTCAGAGCCTCGACGATCTGTGCGTCCTGCTCGCCTTCCAGCGCCAGCTGCCACCACTGACCACGGGTCAGGGTTTCCAGCAGCTCCTCGGTGATCACCGAGCCCGGCTTGACGCCTTTCGGGCCTTTGACAGCGGTTTTACCCAGGATCAGACCTTGCAGACGCGCATAGATGTTGCGGTCCAGGATCGCCAGCTCGTCGTCCCGGTCACGGGCCAGACGTTCGACTTCCTCACGCTCGATCTGCAGCGCACGCTCGTCTTTCTCGACGCCGTGACGGTTGAAGACGCGAACCTCAACGACCGTACCGTAATCGCCCGGTTTCACGCGCAGCGAGGTGTCGCGCACGTCAGATGCTTTTTCACCAAAGATGGCGCGCAGCAGCTTTTCTTCCGGGGTCATCGGGCTTTCGCCCTTCGGAGTGATCTTGCCGACCAGAATATCGCCCGGCTCAACATCCGCGCCGATGTAAACGATGCCCGCCTCATCGAGGTTGCGCAGCGCTTCTTCACCGACATTCGGGATGTCGCGGGTGATCTCTTCCGGACCCAGCTTGGTATCACGGGCGGCGACTTCGAATTCCTCGATATGGACCGAGGTAAAGACGTCGTCACGCGCGATACGTTCACTGATCAGGATCGAGTCTTCGTAGTTGTAGCCGTTCCAGGGCATGAACGCGACGACCACGTTCTTACCAAGGGCCAGTTCACCCATATCGGTCGAAGGACCATCAGCAATAACCTCGCCCTTCTGGACAGTGTCACCAACCTTGATCAGCGGACGCTGGTTGATGCAGGTGTTCTGGTTCGAACGCTGGAATTTGCGCAGACGATAGATGTCAACGCCAGCGTCGCCCAGTTCCAGATCCTCAGTCGCGCGGATAACGATACGCTGGGCATCGACCTGGTCGATGATACCGGCGCGTTTCGCCTGAATCGCAGCGCCCGAGTCAATCGCAACCTTTTCCTCAATGCCGGTACCAACCAGCGGTGCCTCGGCCCGCAGCAGCGGAACCGCCTGACGTTGCATGTTCGAGCCCATCAGAGCGCGGTTGGCGTCGTCATTTTCAAGGAACGGGATCAGCGATGCAGCGACCGACACCAGCTGTTTCGGCGACACGTCGATCAGGTCAACATTCTCGCGCGGGGCAAGGGTGTAGTCACCGGCCTGACGGGTCGACACCAGATCGTTGATGAACTTGCCATCCGCATCCAAAGTCGCATTCGCCTGCGCCACGGTGTGACGCATTTCCTCGGTCGCGGACATGTAGTGAACCTCATCGGTCACCTCGGCGTCTTTAACGACGCGGTAGGGCGTTTCGATGAAGCCATACTTGTTCACGCGGGCGAAGGTGGCCAGCGAGTTGATCAAACCGATGTTCGGACCTTCAGGCGTTTCAATCGGGCACATCCGGCCGTAGTGGGTCGGGTGAACGTCGCGCACTTCAAAGCCTGCACGCTCACGTGTCAGACCACCGGGGCCAAGCGCCGAGAGGCGGCGTTTATGGGTGACTTCAGACAGAGGGTTGGTCTGGTCCATGAACTGAGACAGCTGCGACGAGCCGAAGAATTCACGAACAGCAGCCGCAGCCGGTTTCGCGTTGATCAGGTCCTGAGGCATGACGGTGTCGATCTCGACTGACGACATACGCTCTTTAATCGCGCGCTCCATGCGCAGCAGACCGACGCGGTACTGGTTCTCCATCAGTTCGCCCACCGAGCGCACACGACGGTTGCCGAGGTGGTCGATATCGTCCACGTCGCCTTTGCCGTCACGCAGCTCAACCAGCGCCTTGATGCAGGCCACGATGTCTTCGCGGCGCAGGGTACGCAGAGTGTCAGGCGCGTCCAGTGCCAGACGCATGTTCATTTTCACGCGGCCAACAGCGGACAGGTCATAGCGCTCGCTGTCGAAGAACAGCGTGTCGAACAGGGCCGAGGCCGCTTCGACGGTGGGCGGCTCACCCGGACGCATGACGCGGTAGATGTCCATCAGCGCGGTTTCGCGGCTCATGTTCTTGTCCTGAGCCATAGTGTTGCGCATGTAGGGACCGACATTAACGTTGTCGATGTCCAGAACCGGGATGTCGGTGATGCCCGCATCCATCAGGTCCTTGACGGTGCCACCGATCAGGTCGCCGTCCTTGTCGTATTCCAGAGTCAGCTCATCACCGGCTTCGACATAGATCGCGCCGTTTTCTTCGTTGATGATGTCCTTTGCGACATACTTGCCGACGATGTTGTCGAAGGGAACTAGCAGGTCGGTGACGTTGCCTTCGTCTATCAGCTTCTTCACGGCGCGCGGCGTGACTTTCTTGCCCGCTTCGGCAATCACTTCACCTGATTTCGCGTCGATCAGGTCGTATGTCGGACGGGTCCCGCGCACACGCTCGGGGAAGAACGGCGTGACCCAGCCTTTCTTCTTGTCCAGCTTGTAGGACACGGTGTTGTAATACGCGTCCATGATCGCTTCCTGATCCAGACCCAGTGCGTACAGCAGGGTGGTCACAGGCAGCTTGCGGCGACGGTCGATACGGGCGAACACGATGTCCTTGGCGTCGAACTCAAAGTCCAGCCAGCTGCCGCGATACGGGATGATGCGGCAGGCAAACAGCAGTTTACCGGACGAGTGGGTCTTGCCCTTGTCGTGGTCAAAGAACACACCGGGCGAGCGGTGCATCTGGCTGACGATTACACGCTCGGTGCCGTTCACGATGAACGTTCCGTTCGGTGTCATCAGGGGCATGTCGCCCATGAACACGTCCTGTTCCTTGATATCTTTGACCGACTTGGCGCCGGTGTCCTCATCGACATCAAACACGATCAGACGCAGAGTAACCTTCAGCGGCGCGCTGTAGGTCATGTCGCGCTGCATGCACTCTTCGACGTCATATTTGGGTTTTTCCAGATCGTATTTCACGAACTCCAGCACGGAGGTTTCGTTGAAATCCTTGATCGGGAAAACCGACTGGAACACGCCTTTGATGCCTTCGCCGTCTGTGGGCTGTTCTGCATCGCCGGAGCGCAGGAAAAGATCATATGAAGATTTCTGGACCTCAATGAGGTTCGGCATTTCCAAAACTTCGCGGATTTTGCCGTAATATTTACGAAGACGTTTCTGGCCAAGGAACGTTTGAGCCATGTCAGATGTCACCTTTCGATGTTCTCAGCGGGCAAAGACACCGTCGGGCCCCGGCATCTTGCACAATCGAGACGACACGTCCGGATCAATTCGTGGCCACCGTCCCGAAGGTGGCCTCCCGATCCGAAAACCGTGTCTTAGAAAACGCCCCAAGATATGAGGCCCTTTCTAAGACAGGTTCGGCTGGACCCGGATTTCTCTGGGCCCAGCCTGAATTTTCGGCGCATCAGCGATGCACCTGTCGGTTGGCTTAGGCCAGCTCGACTTCGGCGCCAGCTGCTTCCAGCTTGCCTTTGACTTCTTCGGCTTCGTCTTTCGACACGCCTTCTTTGATCTTGCCGCCAGCTTCGACCAGTTCCTTGGCTTCTTTCAGGCCCAGACCGGTGATGCCGCGAACTTCTTTGATCACGTTGATTTTCGAAGCGCCGGCGTTCTTCAGAACGACGTCGAATTCGGTTTTTTCTTCCTCAGCTGCGCCACCAGCGTCGCCACCAGCTGCGACCATTACGGCGCCGCCAGCTGCGGGCTCGATGCCGTATTCGTCTTTGAGGATGGTTTTCAGTTCTTGTGCTTCCAGCAGGGTCAGACCCACGATGCTTTCTGCGAGTGCTTTCAGATCAGCCATTTTATCAGCTCTTTCCGTTTACAGTGTGTGTTCCAACGTCAGGGAGTGTTCCCTACGCAGATCATTCAGTGCCAACCGCTTACGCAGCTTCCGCCTTCTCTTCGATGGTGGAAAGGATGCTTGCGATGTTGCTTGCAGGTGCGCCAATCGCGCCGGCGATGTTCGAAGCAGGTGCGCCAATGCAGCCCACGATCGAAGCAATAAGCTCCTCGCGAGACGGCATTTTCGAAACTGTTTCCACGCCTTTGCGGTCCAGAGCGTTCTCGCCCATTGCACCGCCAAGGATTTCGAACTTCTTGTTCTCCTTGGCGAAGTCTTCGGCCACCTTGGCTGCTGCCACGGGGTCCTCGGAATAGGTCAGAACGGTCATACCCGTCAGCAGGTCAGCGATGCTCTCACATGGCTTTCCGTCGAGGGCGATTTTGGCGAGCCTGTTCTTGGCAACACGCACGGCACCACCCGCGTCACGAGCACGTGCGCGAAGGTCCTGCATCTCGGCAACTGTCAGACCGGCGTAGTGAGCTACCACTACGACGCCAGAGCTTTCGAAGATTTGGCCGAGTTCCTCGACCACTTTCTCTTTCTGGGCTCTATCCACAGTTCTCTCCAAGTTTGGGATGTTGGACATCCCGGCTCATATTTGCTGCGGTCGAAACCACAGCGTTCAGGTCCGTTGTTACGGGATTGGCCAAAATGCGCCCGAGGATCGCGACCCTCAGAATTCTTTGGTCTTACCCGTCTCAGGCAGGAGATTAAGGGGCCATATGGCACCACCCACCGTCTTGGACGAAACGAAATAAAGCGCACGACGAATCGCACGCTTTACTCCGCAAGTCTCTTTAGGGCAGATGGCGTGGGTTTCCAAGAGGTAAATTGCGGATTAGGCGCGGTTTTGCCATGGCATTGACAAGGGCTGCAACTGCCCGTCCATTGGGCAGATTATCAGACACGCCTGGACACGGTTCCCTCCAAGAATGCACCCTCTTTCGGACGCAGAATTTCACCGCGCCTCTCGCTATGTGGACGAGTTCGCCCGGCAAATCGGGGCCAATCCGGTTGGTGCGTTCGATTGCACCTACCGATCTCATGACTTTCCTGACACGCGTATGGTGATTAAACTGCGTGCTGCTCATGAGGTGTACGCCCTCAAGATTGACATCGACTCCCCTGACACCGGACGACTGAAACAGGAATTCGACCACCTTACCGCCTTGTCGGAGTATTTTTCACCTATGAAAGATTCCGACGTCGTGCACCCGGTCTATCTTTCGCCGTCTCAGGCGTTCTTTGTCACCCCCTTCATCGACCGACCAACCGCCGCAGACCTGATCCACAACAGCATAGATGACACCCAAGTCGCCCAGATCTATCGCCGCGCCGGCGCGTGGCTGAACGATCTACATTCTTTCCGTCCGTCCAAGGAGTACAGATTTCGCCCCAAATGGATGACTGACCTGATTGCAGAGTTGAACGCACAGGTTCCACCTTCGGTTCGAGCAGAAAGTGACGTCATGCTCAGGGTGCTGTTGGCCGAGATGGCTGGCCTGAGGGGCGCGCCCGAGACCCAGGTCCTGGCCCATGGTGATTTCCACAGCCAGAACCTGATTGTCGGGCAAGGGCAGATGGTCGGGCTGGATTTTACTGAAACCCGCGAAAAACTGGCGGTTTATGATATTGTAGACTTCTTGAAATCAGATGTATTCCGCAACGCGCCGACCGACGCCATTGACCGCAGTGGAATCGTGCAAGCCAACAAACAGATGTTCCTACGTCGATATCGCCATCCGTTCCGTATGGACGTCCTCGATTTCTGTCTGCGTGCCCGACTATTGATTGACTGGCTGTCCCTTTGGCAAGCTGATCACCCATATAGCGCCTATGATGAGGACAGGCGGAAAAGGCTCGGCGACCGGTTGCGTCCTGCGTTCCAAAAGCCCTGACTACACTGACGCTTTTTTGTAACGACATGGAAAGGTTTTGATATTTACCCTCTCGACCTGCACCAATATTTTGGTCCAGATTGCCTCGAAAAAATGATCCGTGATCCGGATCTTCAGCAGCTACAGGTGTTCGTATTCAATGGTACTTCGCAGCTTTTTTGCCCAGGATAGTGAAGCTCTGATCGTCACGTCCAGCCCCGACAGCTCGATTGAAGGCGATCCGATCATCAACAACTCGGACACGCCGGACGGAACGATTTTTGAATACTCCGGAGGCTTTGGCACCACTGTCACGCTGGATGACACCAGCGGAAGCCCTAACGTCTTCAACGATGACCAAGAAGCCGGGCACGTCATCACGGATGGTGGCGGTATCGTCGCCGACGGTACCCAGGTCGAATCCGAATCCATCATCGTTGTCCGCGCCCTCGACGAAAACGGAGTACCTACCGGCCCCGAGATCGAGATTTATGTCTTTTCGCAAAATGGCATCACCTCGGACGTTTGGGGGTTTGCAACATCCGAACCGCTGACACCCGGCACGTCCTACATCAAGATTTCCGGTTCCAACGCCGGGTCGTCTTCCTATGATGACTATATCCCTTGCTTTGGCCCCGGCACGTTGATCGAAACCGTCGATGGCGAAGTCGACGTAGCCCTGCTGAAAAAAGGTCAAATGGTCTGGACCCGCGACGCCGGGTTCCAACCCATTCTGTGGGTCGGCACAACCGAAGTGCAAGGCACCGGCGCCTTTGCCCCTGTCGTCATCGAAAAAGATGCGATTGGAAACAGCCGCAAGCTTATCTTGTCGCCACAGCACCGGGTACTGGTCTCGGCCCCCGTCACCGACATGCTGTTCGGCTCATCCGAAGTCTTCGTTGCCGCCAAACACCTGTGCGGCCTGCCTGGCGTTGAAATCTGCGAAATGGACAGTATCACCTACACGCATTTCATGTTCGACCGGCATCATATCGTCCGCTCAAACGGGGCACTGACTGAAAGCTATTTCTTTGGCGACACCGCCAAACACGCCCTGTCAGAGGCCCAACGGTCCGAGATTCTAACCCTATTCCCCATGTTGAAATTCGGAGTCTCTGCTTTCGGCGAAACCGCGGCCTCGACCATCAGCGCCCGTGAGGCAGAGGTTCTGCGCGCTTACTTGTAAACGCAAAAAAACCGGGCTGCATTTCGGCAACCCGGTTTCAAATCTGCATTGACGGAAGGGCTTATTCGCCCGACGCAGCCGCCACATCCAGGGTCACACCGGGGCCCATGGTCGAGCTCAGTGCGATCTTTTTCATGTAGGTGCCTTTTGCACCCGACGGCTTTGCCTTGGCCACAGCCGAGACGAAAGCGCGGACGTTTTCGGCCAGCTTGGCTTCGTCGAACGAAGCTTTGCCAACGCCTGCGTGCACAACGCCGCCTTTTTCCGCCTTGAACTGAACTTCACCGCCTTTGGCTGCTTCCACGGCCGCTTTCACGTCCATGGTCACGGTGCCAACCTTGGGGTTCGGCATCAGGTTGCGGGGGCCCAGAACCTTACCCAGACGGCCAACGATGGGCATCATGTCCGGGGTGGCAATGCAGCGATCGAATTCGATGGTGCCGCCCTGAATGGTTTCCATCAGGTCTTCTGCGCCAACGATATCCGCACCTGCTTCTTTCGCTTCGTCCGCCTTGGGACCACGCGCGAACACAGCAACGCGCATCGCTTTACCGGTGCCGTTGGGCAGACCAACAACGCCGCGAACCATCTGGTCTGCGTGACGAGTGTCAACGCCCAGGTTCATCGCGATTTCGATGGTCTCGTCGAATTTCGAGGTTGCATTGGCTTTGACCAGGGCAACTGCATCTTCAACCGACAGGTTTTCCTTGCCGGCGACAGCTTCGCGCGCAGCGCGGGTGCGTTTACCAAGTTTTGCCATCTTACTTCACCTCGATGCCCATGGAGCGGGCCGAGCCCAGGATGATCTGCATTGCGCCTTCGATATCGTTGGCATTCAGATCTTTCATTTTGGCTTCGGCGATTTCGCGAACCTGCTTCGAGGTCACGGTTGCCACGGTCTCGCGACCGGGGTTTTCCGCGCCACGGGGGCGGTTACGCTTGCCAACCGGCTTCAGACCAGCGGCTTTTTTCAGGTAATAAGACGCGGGCGGCGTCTTGATGTCCATGGTGAAGGACTTGTCCTGATAGTAGGTGATCACGGTCGGGCAAGGGGCGCCTTGCTCCATGTCTGCGGTCTTGGCGTTAAACGCCTTGCAGAACTCCATGATGTTGATGCCGCGCTGACCTAGCGCCGGACCAACTGGCGGCGAGGGGTTCGCCTGACCAGCAGGAACCTGCAGCTTCATTGTACCAGCAAGCTTCTTGGCCATTTGGTTTTCCTTTCAACTCGGGTGAAACGCGTTTCACCCAGACTATGTTGCGTGGTCCGATCCGGGATCGCGATCCCAGCAACCTCCCACGAGAGAATCTCGCCCGAAGACGATAGAGGCGGCATTTATAGTGGAATTGTGGGGTTGGCAAGTGGATGTCGCGCTATTGCCAGTTTGACTTTTTGTATTGACCGGACCTCAGTGGCTTTTGGGAACAGTCAAACAGAATAATTCATCTGAATACATAAGTTGCGTCAGAAAACAAGGCGGGTATCTTGGAGCAAATTGGCTACAAAAGAAGTGATCAGGGATGGCGTCATCTCGGCTAAACAAGGGGCTACTGATATGCGTGCTCTTAGCTATGTTGCCCGGATGCGGCAGCAAAGCGCAGGATCAGGGTGGTGCGTCCGGCGCAACTTCCCAAACCAGCGTGTCCAACACCGATGCTGCTTTCGCTGCGACAGGAATTGATCCCAGCACCTATTCGGGTCAGTTTCAGGTCAAGCTGACCAAGGAAGTTCCGCTGCGCGATATTCCGGTTCCCTTCACAGTCTACGCCGGCCTGGAGGAATCCAGCCCAACTCGGCTGCGATTGCGGGCGTTCATGGATTTGCGCGGATTGCAGGAAAAGGCACCGCAAATACTGACCGGTCCGTTGGAAGAAACCTGTAAGCGCCAGATCTATCTCGACATCCGAGACGTCACCGCCATCGGCGAAACCGTAAAGGTCGAGGGTTCGGCTCGTGCTCAATTCACGCGGTGCAAACGGAATGAAGAACCGGGCTTTCAATATTTTGGGGCCACGGTAGATGCAATTGCTGTCGCCAAGGCGGAAGTTAAGGGCCAATGCCTTACATTCAGTATCGAAAGCGCGGACCTCAGCCCGCGTGGGTTTATCGGAACTGTTACCAATCTTTTCGGGCTGACCGACCGCATCAACGAAGCGGTCCTTGAAAAGGGTGGAGAGTTTCTGGCAGCCAACCCGGTTTGCCCACCACTGCCAGAAGAATTCACGGTTCTTGATCCAATTTACGAGTCTGGTGGAACACGTGAAGTTGCACCCGGGGGAATGGGCGCTGCTGTTGTTGGATCAGCCGACGTAAGCGCCGAGACAATAGTCAAAGTTCTTGCGGGTCTAAAGAACCTTGGTGTTTTGGAGTTTGCTGAATGAGACTTTGGTTAATTATCCCAGTCTTGATGGCAGCCGTTGTAGGTGCCCGAGCCCCATACGCCCAACAGGTGGATTTTATCATCGACGCGACATTGCCAGTTCGCGATACGGATTTGCCCTACAAGCTAAATCTGACCCTAACTGCCGTTGACACTACACGGATAGGCGTCGGAGCATTACTCGACTTACGGGGCGCACAGAAAATTGTGCCCGAAAGACTGGCTGACAACGCGATAGTCGATAATTGCGGTCTGCAAGTCAGGCTAGATGACATAAGCTTTGGGGCCAAGGACGATGCAATTGATTTAGACGGCGAGGTTACTGTTACACTCTTTGAGTGCAGCCGCACCAGTGAGCGCGATTTTCAACGCGGCCAAGAAAAGAATTCCATTCTGGCGAACATGTCCACCGAAGCGACTGTCGAACTGCGCGACAATTGCGCCTACATCAAACTAATCGATCTCACACTCACGGCGCCGGAAGCGCAGCGCGAACAAATCTTGGAAGACGACACCCTCGAGTCCGTAAAAGAACTGATGCTGGCAGCTGTAGATCTTGTGCTCAACGAAACCCCATTGTGCCCGGAATTGCCGGCAGAACTCGCTTCACTTGATCCGGTCTACGAAAGCGGTGGCCCGCGCGAGATCGGAGACGGTGGACTTGGTATATTGCTTGACGGGTCTGTTGATGTCAGCCCGTCAACAATTCTGGATGTATTGACGGTGCTTCAGCAACAGGAACTCATTCCCGGTCGGCCCTAACCTCGGAGTGTTGCAACCGTTTCTTGCCAAAAAAGCGCCGCAGTGTTTTGGGCAGAGCGGGCGTTCCATTTCCAGGCACAGAGCGTTTAGCCCTGCTTCGTAACCTGCGTAAAGTCCAGCTCCACCGGTGTTTCCCGACCAAAGATCGAGACCGAAACTTTCAGCTTCTGGATCTGGTCATCCACGCCTTCGACCATGCCATCAAAATCCTCGAATGGGCCGTCGTTGACCTTGGCCTTCTCGCCAACTTCACAGCTGATCATCAGTTTCGGCGCTGCTTCGCCTTCCTGAACGCGGTTGATAGAGTTCACTAGGTTATAACCCTGTTTCTGCATCGCGCCTCGGGAAAAACCTCCGCCAGCAAAGCAAATCCCCGCGCACCGATCACGTCTTGGCTATTGTGACACTGCACGAGGGGCAGTTGTGCTATAGTGACTGCAACTATACGTATTTGGCGGAGGTTTATTATGATTATTCGATTCATCACAACACTGGGCATCGCGCTCTCGCTTGCCATTACAGCTCCACAGGTGGCCCGAGCGGATGCGGGCGAAATTCTTGGCGGTGCCGTCGTGGGTGGCGTCATTGGCTACGCAATCGGTAAAGAGCAAGGAAAGAAGCAATCCAGCCGATCGACAACAACGCGGACTTACAGATCGGGTATTCCGTCCACCTCACAGGGGGCTCAAACACAGACTGCCCTGAACTATTTCGGCTACAATGCCGGACGAGTCGATGGCCAAGTCGGGGGCGGTACCCGCGCAGCGATCGAGCGATATCAGGCGTCGATGGGCTACCCGGTCAATGGCTATGACTTTCCCCCCTATCAAAGCGACTTTCTGAACCAGGCCTACTACTGGGCGACCAGCGGCGGGCAAGCGGCGACGCAACTGTCGGGTCAGCCACTTTTGTTTGCCTATCGTCAGCAGGTTCACAGCGGCGCCGCGCTGGCGGCTGCCCCGCAGCCCCAGGCACAGGCTCCGGCCCCGATCACTCCGGTTGTGACTGCCCAGCCCGAGACCACACCCACAGAAGCCCCAACCGAAACCGCATCGACGGGCAGCTTGCCCAGCCTCTTTGCCGGTGGCACAGCACGGCCCTCACTTGCCAACCGGTGCAGTGCGGTGATGCTGCAAACCTCGACCAATGGCGGGTACACAACACTGGCCAATATGTCGGACCCCGATTTCGCCCTGAGCGAGCAGTTCTGCCTGGCTCGCAGCTATGCCATGGCGCGTGGTGAAGAACTGATCCAGGACATTCAGGGCCTGACCCCCGATCAGATCAGCACGCAATGTGCCGCCTTTGGTGACACCCTGTCGCCGCAGGTGGTTGCGCTTTCGCTCAGCTCGAAAGCCGATGCGGAAAGCCAGATGCGCAAATTCGCTCTGGATACCGGGCTGAGCCCAGCCGATCTGTCCGCCACAAGCAAGGTCTGTCTGTCGCTCGGCTACCGTCAGGACAACATGGATACAGCAGTTGGCTCGGCACTGATGCTGGTCGCCTTGGGTGAGCCTGCCTACGGAGAATTGGTCGGCCACCACCTGCGCGAAGGCTTTGGCGTGCAGGAACGTCAGGACCTTGCAATGCAATGGTATGACGCAAGCCTGTCGGCGCTTGACGCCGGATCGCAAGCGGTGTTCCTGCCGTCGCAAACCGACCGCCCGCAGCTTTTGCGTGCGGCCATGGTGCAGGCGCAATAAGCGGAGCATTAAAAACCAACTTTTGTGGCACTGAAAAGAAAAACGCCGCGTTGCTCATGGCAGCGCGGCGTTAGAAATTGCTGTGAAGGCTTAAATCAGCCCTGCTTGGTCACCTGTGTAAAGTCCAGCTCGACCGGTGTTTCGCGGCCAAAGATCGAGACCGAAACCTTCAGCTTCTGATTCTCGTCGTCCACGCCTTCAACCATGCCGTCGAAATCCTCGAACGGGCCGTCGTTGACCTTGACCTTCTCGCCGACCTCGAAGGAGATCATCAGCTTGGGCGCTTCTTCGCCTTCCTGAACGCGGTTGAGAATCTGGTTCACCTCAGCATCTCGCATCGGCATCGGGCGACCTTGCGGGCCCAGGAAACCGGTGACGCGGTTGATCGAGTTCACTAGGTGATAGCCCTGATCCGACATTTCCATGTGCACCAGTACATAACCAGGCATGAAACGGCGTTCGGTCGTGACCTTCTTGCCCCGGCGCACTTCGATCACCTCTTCGGTGGGCACCAGAACTTCGTCGATATCGTCCTCAAGGCCGTGTTCGGCCACCGACGTGCGGATCTGTTCTGCGATCTTCTTTTCGAAATTCGAAAGAACGCTGACCGAGTACCACCGTTTCGCCATGAACCTGTCGTCCTTGTTTGCCTTTGGGCCGCGACTGCGCCCGTCGTTTGAATTCAGTTACGTCATCCGGAATAAAAAGCGGCGCGCGGTCCGAATCGCCGCACGCCCATTCCGAAGAGTCCCGCGTGACCTACAAGGACATCGCGTGCTGTGCAAGGGGGAAGCGGCGTTTCCACCCAACCCCAAACGGGTTTAGCCGAACGCACCAAGGATCAGTTGAAGACCCCCGCGAATGCCCAGATCGACCAATGCAAAAAACACAGCGGTAAGAGCCGCCATGATGAACACCATGACCGTGGTCAGCAGAACCTCGCGGCGCGTGGGCCACACGACCTTTGCAACTTCGGCGCGGACTTGCTGAATGAACTGGATCGGATTCATGGTAGCCATTTGGCGGTGTTCTCTCTGCTAGCGGATGGGCCGGACATAACCGGGCATTGCGGCAATTTCAAGGGCTGTCAGGGCTTGGGCTTGTCGTCCCATTCATCGCTGAGGATACGACGGGCGTCCCCCTCGGGATCGTCATACTGATTCGAGCGGACAGTATAGACAAACGCCACCAGCCCAACCCCGCCCAGAAAAAGGGAAATCGGTATCAGATAGGCCAAGACTTCCATCGCTTTACCTTACCCGCAACGCGTTCAAAGACACAGTGATTGATGAGGCCGACATCGCCAGCGCCGCGATCAGCGGCGTAGCCAGACCAACCACGGCCAAAGGCACCGCGATGATATTATAGACGGTGGCGATGCGGAAGTTCTCGCGAATCCGTTTTGTGACTTTGGCAGCGGTATCGCAGGCATCGGCGATAGGTGACAGGTCGTTGCCCAGCAGCACGATATCTGACGCCACCCGCGCCGCATCCAGTGCGGACGCTGGTGAGATCGACACATGCGCCGCCGCCAGCGCCGCCGTGTCGTTCAGCCCGTCACCGACCATAAGCACATGATGGCCCTGATCGCGCAAAGCTTCGACATGCTGGGCCTTGTCCTGCGGCAGGGCCTGCGCAATCCAGTTTTCAATCCCCAGCTTGCCCGCCAGCGCCTGAACAGCGCCTTGCGTATCGCCCGAGATCAGGATGACCTCTTTGCCCGCTTCGCGCAGCGTTTGGACCGCATCCGCGGCACCAACGCGCAGCGCGTCCGAGAACAGGAATGCCGACGGCGCTTGCCCGGCGATGGCCAGCCATGCGGCGGTCTGGTCGCCCTCTTCCGCGCCGGTCCATGCCGCCCGGCCCAGACGTACGCGCTGACCACGATAGGTACCCTCAGTGCCGTAGCCCGGAACCTCGGTGACGTCTTTCAGCGTGGCGGGTTTTATCCCAGCCTCGCGAGCGGCCTTGGTCAAAGCAACCGACAACGGGTGCGAGGACGCCTCGGCCAGGGCCAGCGCGACCTCAAGATCCGCGCGGGAATGGTCGCCCAGATTGGTCAGTTCAGGGATACCAGAGGTCAGCGTGCCTGTTTTGTCGAAAACAACCGTATCAACCTCGGCCAGACGTTCCAGCGCGGTAGAGTGCTTGATCAGCATCCCCTTACGGAACAACCGCCCCGAGGCCGCCGTGGTCACCGCTGGCACAGCCAAGCCCAGCGCGCAGGGGCAGGTAATGATCAGAACGGCGGCGGCGATGTTCAGCGCCGTGCGCACGTCACCGGAATAGATATACCAACCCACAAAGCTGAGCGCCGACAGGATATGCACACCGGGCGCATAGAGCTTGGCCGCCTTGTCGGCCAGCGAGGTGTATCGCGAGCGCCCCGATTCCGCGATGGCCACAAGATCGGCCATGCGGTGCAGCGAGGTGTCCTCACCCACCGCCGTCGCGCGGATGGTCAGAGGGCCGGTCAGGTTGACTTCTCCAGCGCTGACAGTCGTGCCCGCCTCGGCGAACACCGGCAGGGTTTCTCCGGTCAGTAGGGACCGGTCGAGTTCAGACTGGCCCGAGACAATTTCGCCATCCACAGGCATCCGCCCGCCGGGGCGGATCAAGATCAGGTCGCCCACGCTCAGCGTGGCAACGGCGACCTCTTCCTCGATGCCATCCACGACCCGAATGGCGCGGGGGACTTCCAGCGCGGTCAGCTCCTCGGCCGCAGATCGGGCAGCGGCGCGGGTGCGGTAATCTAGATAACGCCCGGCCAGCAGGAAGAACGTCAGCGTCAGGGCGGCGTCGAAATAGGCATGTTCGCCGCTGAGCGTGGTTTCCCAAAGCGATGTGACCAGCGCCAACAGGATCGCCAGCACGATCGGCACGTCCATGTTCAGACGCCGCACGCGCAAGGCTGACCACGCATTCGCAAAGAAGGGCTGCGCGGAGAACGCGATCGCGGGCAGCGTAATCGCCGCCGATATCCAGTGGAACATGTCCCGGGTGGCGTCGGACGCCCCGGACCAGACCGAGACCGACAGCAGCATCACGTTCATTGAGGCAAACCCGGCCACAGCCAGCCGCATCAGCAGGTCGCGCCCCGCCTTGTCAGCCTGTGTGGCGGACAGGGCACCGGGGTCCAGCTCATGTGCCTCAAAACCCGCGTTTTCCAGCACTGGGATCAGATCGGTAGCACGCAGATCGGGCGCGGCTTTGATCATGGCGCGTTTCAGGGTCAGGTTGACGCGCGCATCTTCGACGCCGGGAGTGGCGTTCAGCGCGCGTTCCACCGTCGCGATACAGGCCGAGCAATGGATGCCCGGCAACGACAGAGCGATCTGTGTGTCCTGCGGAATGGGCCGTGCCGGTTCTGCTGGGGCCGCGATACAGCCCGGACAGGCCGCTGTGCCGGAACTGAGCTGCGCCACGATCCCCTACCCTTTCACATAAAGCGGCACGCGCTGCGCGAATTCCGCTCCGCTGTGGTCCTTGGCGACCAGACGGATGTTCCAGTTGCCCTTGCCCAGCGCCGCAGGGGTTGCATAGGCAGTACCGTCAAAGGTGAAATCAGGGGCGAAATCTTCTTTAACATGGGTGGCGCGGCCAATCACGGCCTGCAACTCGGCCACTTCGACCGGAGCGCCGGTTTGATCGGTGATGTGCAGAACCAGCAATCCGCCCGAAACCTCGGCCCGGATGAACCATCCAAGGGCTTGTTGTTCCTGCAAACGCTCGTTGAACTCTTGGCTCGCGACGTAAGAGTTTTTGACCTCTAGCCCCGGAAAGGTTTTCACCGCGCTGTATGCCAGCACCAGATTGACGGCGATGATCACACCAAAGGCCGCGACAAACACGGCCAGCGCGTGTTTTCCGGTGAATTGACGTTCAGCCATGCTCAGTTCCCCCGTCCGTTAAACGTGGTGTCCTTATAGGCGCGTTCGCCGCTTTCCAGATCCTCGACCCAGATGCGCACAGGCGTCACATCCGAAGCAGCAGGGCCGGTATCACCTGCGGTCACCACGTAGACACGGGTCAATTGTGCCGTATCTGCGGTGACATTGACAGTGTCTCCGTCGATGCCCTCGATCTGGATTTGCAAGGCCGGGTCGCCTGCCAGGGTCAGCTTGAACGGGCGTTCCTCACCATGTTTGTTGCGCAGACGCACGTCATAGGTGTTGCGGATTGTGCCATCTGAGAGGGTCACGAAGGTCGGGTTGCGCACAGGTGCGACGGTCAGGTCGATATCCGAGCGGATGAACAGCGCAAAAAGCAGCGCAAAACCAACCGCCGCCCACATGGCCGTATACATGATCGTGCGGGGCCGCAGAATGTGTTTCCAGACATTCTTGGGGGTCTCACCCGCCCGTTCGCGGGTCTCGTCACTCAGCGCCATGTAGTCGATCAGACCACGAGGCTTGCCGATCTTGGCCATCATGTCGTCACAAGCGTCGATACAGAGCGCACAGGTAATGCACTCCAACTGCTGCCCGTCGCGGATGTCGATGCCCACGGGGCAGACGTTCACGCAGGCCATGCAATCGATGCAATCGCCCAACTCAGAATCCGCCGTGCGTTTGCCCTTGCCGCGCGGCTCGCCCCGCCATTCGCGGTAGCCGACGACCAGAGTATCCTCGTCCATCATCGCCGCCTGAATGCGGGGCCACGGGCAAGCATAGATGCAAATCTGTTCCCGCGCGAAACCACCAAACAGGAAGGTGGTGCCGGTCAGGATCAGCATGGTTGTGTAGGCCACAGGATGCGCATTGCCCGTCACCAGATCACGCAGCAATGTGGGCGCGTCGGCGAAATAGAACACCCAGGCACCGCCGGTTGCTAAACCGATCAGGAACCAGGCGGTCCATTTCGTCAGGCGCAACCGTGCCTTTCGCATATCCAGCTTTTCTTGTCGGTGCAGACGTAGGCGGGCGTTGCGGTCGCCTTCGATCCAGCGTTCGACGAGAATATAGAGATCAGTCCACACCGTCTGCGGACAGGCATAGCCACACCACACACGCCCCAAGGCCGAGGTGAACAGGAACAGGCCCAGCCCAGCCATGATCAACAGGCCGGCAACGAAATAAAACTCGTGCGGCCAGATCTCGATCCAGAAGAAGTAAAAGCGACGGTTGGCCAGATCCAGCAACACCGCCTGATCCGGCAGGCTGGGGCCACGGTCCCATCTGATCCACGGAGTGATGTAGTAGATACCCAGCGTCACTGCCATGATGATCCATTTCAGATTGCGAAACGGACCGGACACGCGCCGGGGGAAAATCGGCTCTCGTGCGGCGTAAAGGCTAGGGGCGGGATCGGAATCGCTCACGGGCTGGCTCCAGACTCACTTCTATTCTGCGCCTTGTCCCAGATCACACCACCCGGCACTTTGACATGGGTCAAAAGCGCATCGTACAGACACCTTTTGTCACAGGTCGCGCGCCTGACGCCTAAGCCACGCGACAAAGGTCTTTACGGCAGGACGCAGGGGCGCATCGCCCAGAACGATATGATAACCAAAGTCGCCGGGTTCCTGAAACAGTTCGACGATACGACCGGATGATATGTCGCCTTCGACAAAATGCCGCGCGGTCACGGTCACGCCCTGCCCCGCGCGCACCCCATCCAGCAGCAGGTTGCCCGGCAGCGCGATGCGCCCGGCGCCCGGTCCGTGATCAACACCTTGCCGGGCCAGCCATGTGGTTGCCTCGGTCGTTCCGAATTCCTCAAGCCAAGGTAACTGGCTCAGCTCCTTCGCGGTCCAGTCGGTCTTGCCATCCAGCAGGGAAGGTGCGGCGACGATGACCATGGGGCTGGGTTGCAACATCTCGGCGCTGACACCCGGCCAGTCGCCCGTGCCATAGCGTATGGCCACATCCACCCCACCGGGTGTAAGGCTGACCAGCTTGGGCGAAGGGTCTAGCGCAAGATGGATATCCGGGTATTTGGCCTGAAACGTAGGCAGGCGCGGCATTAGCCAGGATGCCGCGAAGGATGAGGTCAAAGACACATGCACGGGCCGCCCCTGCCGGGCCTTGGTCAGATCAGCAATGGCCGTGCCAATCGCGCCAAAGCCCAGATGCAGGGCGCGGGCCAGCTCCTCGCCTTCCGGTGTCAGGGTCATGGATTTACCGGTCCGGTCCAGCAGGGCCACGCCCAGATGTTTCTCAAGCGCGCGCAATTGCTGACTGATGGCAGCGTGACTGACATTAAGCGCCGCACCAGCTGCAACCACATTGCGCCGCTCGGCGAAGGCAGAAAAGGCCCTTAGGGCCGCCAAAGGGGGCAGAGATAGCCAGTCCATATGTAATCCAAAATTACACGTTAGGGTTTCATTTGAGTCGCATTTCAAAGCCCAAAGGTCAATCTTTAACCCATGATCGCAGCGTATAGGAGGCTGACAATGTTCACCGTTTTTGCACGAACTTTTCTGACCGCAACCCGCGTCGATGCCCCGGTCATCCGGGATGCGCCCAAGCCAAACCAGTCCAGGAAGGAGTGGTTGCCGGACAGTCATTGGTGGAAAGAACCGCTCCGCGATGTCGATCTGAACGATCTGTGATCGCTTTACCCAAGTTCTGGACCCGTCATGGGCGGAACTCTACGGTAGGGAAATAGCACCGGCTGTTCTGGAAACGCGCGAACAGATGGAACAGCCGGTGCTGCAACCTTCGGGCGGCGAACCGTCCGAAGGTATTCTTTTGGCCTTACTGGCCGCCGCCCAACTGGTGGACGTAAGCCGTGACAGCGCGGATCTGCGCATCGGTCAGGCGGTTTTCCCAAGCGGGCATCACGCCAAACCGGCTGTAAGTCACCGTCTCGGTCAGCGCCTCTTGGCTGCCGCCATAGAGCCAGATCGCGTCGGTCAGGTTCGGCGCACCTTGAAAGACATCGCCAGTGCCGTCTTCGCCATGGCAAGCCGCGCAATTGTCTTCGAACACAACCTTGCCAGCCTGCGCCGCCGCATCATCGCTTTGGGCATTCGTCAGCGACATCACGTATTGAACCACCTGAGCAATCTCTTCTTTCTCAAGCAGCTCACCAAAGGCCGGCATCTCGGAATAGCGCGCATCGTCGCTTTCTTCGTTCCGGATGCCATGGGCGATTGTGAACTCGATATCCTCAAGTGAACCGCCCCACAGCCATGCGTCATCGAGCAGGTTCGGGAAACCCGGAGCACCCTGCGCTCCCGAGCCGTGGCATTGCGCACACCAGGTGCGGAACACGGCACCGCCTGAGTTCACAGCGTATTGCTGCAACTCGGCATCGGCCGAAATCTCTTCCAGCGGGGTTTCCACCAGACGTGCGTTCCAGGGCGCGTTGGCTTCTTCGAAGGATACAATATCCTGCTGCACTTCCCCGCGCGAGGACCAGCCAGTGACGCCTGCGGTTGCCGACTGAACCAGCGGCCATGCTGGATACATGATCGTGTAGATCACGCCCCAGAAGATACAGGCGTAGAAGGTCCACAGCCACCAGCGGGGCATCGGATTGTCGAATTCTTCGATACCGTCCCAGCTGTGACCCGTGGTATTCGGATCGCCTGGCTGTTTATCAGGTGTCTTGCTCATGGCCGCGCCTCCTTGGATTCGGCGGGTTTATCTTGATGCCGGAAGGGGATGTTGGCGGTGTCCTTGTATTCCTTGCTGGCACCGGGGCGGAAAACCCAGATGATGATGCCGACAAAGACCGAGAACAGCAGCAAAAGCATCCAGCTATCCGCGAACTGTCTGAGGAGTGTGTATTCTTCCATAACGCCCTCCTTAACGACTTGCGTCCGGGGTGAAGGTCGAGAAATCAACCAGCGTGCCCAGCATCTGAAGATAAGCCACCAACGCATCCGCTTCGGTCAGCTCTGGCTGACCGTCGAAATTGCGCACGCTGACCTTGTCGCCATAGCGTTCCAGCAGCCCGTCATAGTCGCTGTCCGGATCGGCCTGCGCACGGAAGTCGGCCTCGGCATTGGCCAGCATCTCTTCGGTGTAAGGCGTGCCGACAACGGCGTTCGCTTTCATGATGTCACCGATATACTTGCCGTCCAGCTTGCGATGCTCGAGGAAGCCGTATTTCGGCATAACCGATTCCGGCACAACCGACTGCGGATCACGCAGGTGGTCCACATGCCACTGGTCCGAATAGCGACCGCCCACGCGGGCCAGATCAGGACCGGTCCGCTTGGAGCCCCACTGGAACGGGTGGTCGTACATCGACTCAGCCGCCAGCGAGTAGTGACCGTACCGTTCGACCTCATCCCGCATGGGGCGGATCATCTGGCTGTGGCAGACATAGCAGCCTTCGCGCAGATAAACCTCACGGCCCGCCATCTCGAGAGGGGTATAAGGGCGCATGCCCTCCACCTTCTCGATGGTGTTCTCAAGGTAGAACAGCGGGGCGATTTGAACGATGCCACCAATGGTCACGACCAGAAAGCTGAACACCAGCAGGAGGGTCGCGTTGGTCTCGAGGATCTTATGTTTGTCGAGAATTGCCATTGCTCCGGCCCTCCTTATTCAGCCGGGACCGCGACGGTCAGGCTGGCCTCTTTGGCCGGTGCCTTCCGCACAGTCATCCACAGGTTGTAGCACATGATTACGGCACCAGCGACGAACATCACGCCACCCAGAGCACGCACCACATACATCGGGAACTTGGCTGCCACGGTGTCAGCGAACGAGTTCACTAGGAAGCCGTTGGCATCCACTTCGCGCCACATCAGGCCTTCCATAATACCGGTGACCCACATCGACGCGGCATAGAGAACGATGCCGATCGTGGCGAGCCAGAAGTGCCAGCTGACCATCTGCAGCGAATACAGACGCTCACGCTTCCACAGTACAGGCACCAGATAGTAGAGCGCACCAAAGGTGATCATACCGTTCCAGCCCAACGCGCCAGAGTGCACGTGGCCGATGGTCCAGTCGGTGTAGTGAGACAGCGAATTCACGGCACGGATCGACATCATCGGGCCTTCAAAGGTGGACATGCCGTAGAAACCGACCGAGATGACCATCATGCGGATCACAGGGTCCGTACGCAGCTTGTCCCATGCGCCCGAAAGGGTCATCAGACCGTTGATCATACCACCCCACGAAGGCATCCACAGCACGACCGAGAACACCATGCCCAGCGTCGAGGCCCAGTCAGGCAACGCGGTATAGTGCAGGTGGTGCGGACCAGCCCAGATATACAGGAAGATCAGCGCCCAGAAGTGGATGATCGACAGCTTGTATGAAAAGACCGGACGCTCGGCCTGTTTCGGGATGAAGTAATACATCATGCCCAGGAAACCTGCAGTCAGGAAAAAGCCCACAGCGTTGTGGCCGTACCACCACTGGATCATGGCATCTTGTACGCCCGACCAGACGATGACCGATTTCGAGCCCCAGATGCTGACAGGGATGGTCAGGTTATTGACCACATGCAGCATCGCAACGGTGACGATGAAGGCCAGGTAGAACCAGTTGGCGACGTAGATATGAGGCTCTTTCCGCTTGATGATCGTGCCCAGGTAAACGGCCAGATAGGCGACCCAAACGATGGTCAGCCACAGGTCAACATACCATTCGGGCTCGGCGTATTCCTTGGACTGTGTGCCACCCAGAACATAGCCGGTCGCGGCCAGAACGATGAACAGCTGATAGCCCCAGAACACGAACCACGCCAGGTTTCCGCCCCACAAGCGCGCGGCGCTGGTGCGCTGCACTACATAGAACGAGGTCGCCAGCAGCGCGTTGCCGCCAAAAGCAAAAATCACCGCCGAGGTGTGCAGCGGACGCAAACGGCCAAAGTTCAGATAGCCCTGTGCCCATTCGAAGTTGAGCGCAGGAAAGGCCAGCTGGAACGCAATAAAGGTCCCCGCCAGGAACCCGATTACCCCCCAAAAGGCGGTTGCGATCACGCCATAGCGGATCACGCCATCCATGTATTCACCCGAGCGATCAACGAACGTTTCTGGCTCATCCGTGTTTCTAAGCGTCCAGATGAACAAACCACCGGCGATCAACATCACCAGAATTGCGTGCACCTGATACGCCAAATCGCGTGCGTAATTGGTTGCGATCGCGGCGAATACCGCAATCACACCAAGCACGATCAGCTTGATATAATTTGACATATTGCGTCCCTTTGCCATGCCCCGCGCGATTCTTTATGTGTCGCGAGACCTTTTTGACTGGCTGCTGTTTTCTACCACAGCGGTTCTAACTGCTTTGATCTGTGTCAAGACGAGTCGGCAGATATTGTGACTATGCTTCAGAAACGAATGGGCTGGAACGTCGCAGTTTGCCCCGCCCCGTAGGCAAGAGGTCAAGATGTCTTACAAATCACTTCTCACCGTGATGACAGAAACCAAACCCTCAGATGCGGCACTGGGGCAGATGGTAGCGCTGGCCGAAGCGCAGGACTCACATGTCGAGGCATTATGCCTTGGCGTGGATCGCAGCCAGACGGGTTACTACTATGCAGGAGCCAATGCGCTGATCCTGCAAGAAACGCTGAGCCGGGCCAATGCCGAGGCCGAGGAAGTGCTGGATTATGCAAAGGCCTTCCTATCCAAATCCGGCACGCGCTGGTCTGCCGAAAACGGTGTGGCCCAGATCGCCGATCTTGGGCGCCACGTGGCGCATCGCGCCCGGTTTTCCGATCTGGTGATTCTGCCACAGCCCTATGGCGAGGACCGCGGCGCCGAAGCAGAACCAATTGTCGAGGCTGCGATGTTCGAAGGTCACGCCCCGGTTCTGATCGTCCCCGACAAAGCGCAGCCTTTCAGCCGCCCTGGAACGATTCTGATCGGCTGGAACGAAAGCGTAGAGGCCATGCGCGCTATCCGTCGAGCCCTGCCATTTCTGAAACAGGCCGATCTGGTGAGGATCGTGGTGATCGACCCGCCCCGCCATGGGCCGGATCGTTCTGACCCCGGCGGGATGCTATCACAGATGCTGGCCCGTCACGGGGTGCGATGCGAGATTGACGTTCTCAGCAAAACCATGACGCGGGTTTCGGATATCCTGAACCGTCACGCTTCGGACACCGAAGCCAACATGATCGTAATGGGCGCCTATGGCCATTCGCGGTTCCGCGAAGCCATTCTGGGCGGTGCGACGCGGAACATGTTGGAACAATCTTCAGTACCGGTGTTTCTGGCGCATTAGCGCCGGTTACACTAGGAAGCCGCCATCCGAATCGTCCCCGGCCTCTTCCATCAGGCGTCCCATATCGGGAATCGTCACGTGGCGCTTGCCTTCCAGCAGGATAACCTCATCCTTCTTAAGCGCCGAAATCTGGCGGCTGACCGTTTCCAGAGTCAGGCCGAGATAGTCCGACATCGCCTCACGCGTGAGGGGCAGATCGAATACGATGGGGCCATCGCTACCTCTTTGACCGACCGAGGCATCCCTGCGGGCGATGATGGACAATAGGCTCGCAATCTTTTCGCGGGCGGTCTTACGACCGAGAACCAGCATCCATTCACGGGCGGCGTCCAACTCGTCCAGAGTCATCTGCAACAACCTGTGCGCGATATGCGGAGTCGTGTTCATCAACTCTTCGAAGGGCTTCTTTCGAAAGCAGCACATGACCAGATCTGTGGTCGCCTGAATGTCATACGGGGCCGAATCGCGCCCCGGACGGCCGACGAAGTCGCTAGGCAACAAAAGACCGACCATCTGGGTACGACCGTCTTCCATTGTTTGCGTCAGAGACGCAATTCCAGACACGACCGAGCCTACAAAGTTCATCTGATCACCCGACCATATGATCGTCTGCCCGGCTTCGAAACTGCGATAATATTTAATGCCTTCAAGCTCTTCCAGCTCATCCGCGTCACAATGCGCACACACGGCCCGGTGGCGGATCGGGCAGTCTGCACAGTTCGTATGGTCGATCTTGAATGTGGGTGTCATGCGCGCTTCCACTTGATCTCTATCAAAGCATCTGTTCGTGGCGTCCTCTAACGGTACCGTCATGATAGTTAAACCACAACTGGCACGGCTTGGACTATTTGACGCGAAAGTCCCGCGTTATACAAGCTATCCCACCGCCCCGCACTTCAGCAATGACGTAGGGTCAAGCCTTTATGGCGACTGGATTTCCGACATCAAACCCGGAAGTTCGATCTCGCTGTATATCCATGTTCCATTCTGCCGCAGGCTGTGCTGGTTCTGCGCCTGCCGGACGCAAGGCACCCAGACCGACAATCCGGTCATCGCCTACGTGGATGTCCTCAAGGCCGAGCTAGACCTGCTGGCCGCGCGCCTGCCCGAGGGCGTGACCCTGTCTCGCCTGCATTGGGGTGGCGGCACGCCCACCTTGCTGAACCCCGACCTGATGCGCGATCTGGCCGCCCACATTCTCGACGTGGTCCCACTTGGCCCTAATGCCGAGTTCTCGGTCGAGATCGACCCGAACGAGATTGACGAGGCCCGACTGGATGCCCTGGCAGAGGCGGGCATGAACCGTGCGTCGATTGGGGTTCAGGACTTCGATGATGAAATCCAAAAGACCATCGGTCGCATCCAAAGCTATGACACAACACGCAAAGCGGCCGAAATGATCCGCGAACGGGGCATCCATAGTCTGAACGCCGATATCCTCTATGGTCTGCCGCATCAGACCAAAACGCGGATGACGGAAAGCGTACAGAAGCTGCTGTCGCTCAACCCCGACCGGGTTGCGCTGTATGGCTACGCCCATGTGCCGTGGATGGCCAAGCGGCAGCAGATGATCCCGTCCGACGCGCTGCCTACGCCTGAACAGCGTCTGGACCTGTTCGACACCGCCCGCCGCCTGTTCATGTGGGACAATTACGCCGAAATCGGCATCGATCACTTTGCCACTCAGGAAGACGGTCTGACCCGCGCCCTGAAGACCGGGAAGCTGAAGCGGAACTTCCAGGGCTATACCGATGATCAGGCCGAGGTTCTGATCGGTGTCGGCGCCAGCTCGATCTCGCGTTTTCCACAGGGCTATGCCCAGAACGCTCCGGCAACGTCGGCGCATACCAAGGCGATCCGCGAAGGGCGGTTCTCGACCTCGCGCGGGCACCTGTTCAAGGGGCAGGACATTCTGAGATCACGCCTGATCGAAGCGCTGATGTGCGATTTCAAGATCAATTCGGCGGAGATTCTGCGCGACCACGGCATCTCGGTTAGTGAGCTGAACCAGATGTATCAGTCGGCCAATGCCGCCTTCGACAATTTGCTCAGTATTACCGAAGACGGGCTGTTCATCCCGCCCGAAGCGCGCCCTCTGACCCGAATGATTGCCCGCAGCTTTGATGCCTATGACCTCAGCAAGGCCGGGCACAGTTCGGCAATCTAACCCCTTTCCCGGTGGGTCCCCACGCGGGCCTACCCATGCATACCCGCACAGGGGCTTGACGCAGGCCTCTGGTTTTCTCCACACTTGGGCTGTGCGTATCGCACCCTGAGGCAGGTGAATTTGCAGACAGTTCTTGCCGACGCATTCGCGCCGGACAGCCCTTTTCGTGCAGGTATTTCTGCAACCTTAAAGAGGGACAGCACTCATGCGCGTTTTCACCGTCCTCGGCCCCAGCCAATCGGGCAAAACCACTCTGGTCGAGGCCATCAGCCGCCTCGACGGGCGGCCCACCACATTCGACGTATCCGGAACCGTGCATGTGCACGGTTTTTCTTACTTGGACGAGCCATGGTGCGCCATCGACGTCGACGGAGGCGGCGACAATCTGGGCTATGTCGGCCCCGCCATGGCCATTTCGGACGCAGCAGTGGTGGTCGTCCCACCCGACCCGGATGCAGCCGTCCTGTGTGCGCCCTATCTGCGCCTGGTGGAAGAGGCAGGCATTCCTTGTTTTCTGTTCATCAACCGCATGGACAGCCCCAATGGCCGCATCCGCGATATCATCTCGGCACTGCAGACCTATTGCACACACCACATCGCCTTGCGACAGGTACCCATCCGCGAAGGCGACACGATTGTCGGTGCGGTCGATCTGATCTCGGAGCGGGCGTGGAAGTATCAGGAAGGCCAACCCTCGGCCCTGATCGAACTGCCGCAATCCGTTGAAGATCGTGAACAAGAGGCGCGGACCGAGCTGTTGGAAACGCTGTCGGACTTTGACGATCATTTGCTGGAGCAACTGATCGAGGACAAACAGCCCCCCAGTGGCGAGGTTTACGATCTGGCGGCACAGGTTTTGCAAAACCACCAACTGATCCCCGCCTGTTTGGGGGCCGCCAGCCACGGCAACGGCCTGACCCGGCTGATGAAGGCCCTGCGGCACGAAGCGCCCGAGTTCAACATCGCGGCAGACCGGGACGAGGCTGCCGAAAACGCGAGCGCCATTGCCGGATTTGCTGATGTGAAAAAGCATATCGGCAAGATCATCGTGCTGCGCGGGCTTGGTGACGGCGTCAAGGCTCACGAAGCGTTGGGCGGCGAAACCGTCGGCAACCTGACGACGCTGGATGCCAAAACCCAGATCGCCACGCTGGAGGCTGGACAAATCGGATTGGCGGTGAAATCCGACCATCTGAATCCCGGCAATATCTATGACAGCAAGGGCGCAACCGCCCTGCCGGAATGGGCCTGGTCCCATCCGGCCGCGCATCGTCAGGTCGTCTCACCATCGCATGAGCGGGACGATGTACGCCTGTCCAACGCATTGGCGCGGCTGGTCGAGATCGACCCCGGCCTGCATCTGGATCAGGACGAGTTGAGCGGACATTCGGTACTGGGCTCGCAAGGTCCACAGCACATGCGCCGCGTGACGGCGAAGCTGGCCGAGGATTTCGGTATCGAGATCGAGGCCGACCCAGTCGAGACCGCCTATCGCGAGACTATCCGTGCGCCCGTCGAACATCGCCACCGCCACCGCAAGCAATCCGGCGGGGCGGGGCAGTTTGCCGATGTAGTGATCTCAATCGCGCCGATGCCGCGTGGCGCGGGGTTCCAGTTTGAAGAGGTGGTCAAAGGCGGCGCGGTTCCGCGCAACTACATCCCCTCGGTCGAGCATGGTGCGAAAGACGCGCTGGTGCAGGGGCCCGAAGGCTTCCCTGTTGTCGATGTCAAAGTCACGCTCAACGACGGTAAACATCATAATGTGGACAGTTCTGACTATGCGTTTCGTACAGCGGGCAAGAACGCAGTGCGTGAGGCGCTGCCACAGGCCAAACCCGTGGTGCTGCAACCCATCTTGAACGCCGAGATACACCTGCCATCGGATTTCGTCGGCGACCTGGTGCCCACAATCAGCTCGCTACAGGGGCAGGTTCTTGGGTTCGAGGGCAATCCCAACGCTTCGGGCTGGGAGATTTTCAACGCCCAGCTTCCCGCAGTGGCGCAGGACGAGTTGCACCGGAGCCTTGCCAGCGCCACGCGTGGCACAGGATGGGTCAAGCTGAGCTTTGATCACTATGAAGAATTACGCGGCCCGGTTCCAAAAGCAGCGGTCAGGGAAACAGCCAACGCCTGACACATGGCGCGGGCTGTTTTCAGCCCGCTGCCGCAATCAGTTCGCGGGTATACTCTGTCTGAGCATTCTCAAACAGGTCTTCAGCCGCGCCCATCTCGACCACGTCGCCGTTGCGCATGACGATCACGTTATGCGACATGGCGCGCACAACCTTTAGGTCGTGGCTGATGAACAGATAGGCCAGCCCGTATTTGCGCTGTAGATCGCGCAGCAGATCGACGATCTGCACCTGCACTGTCATGTCCAGCGCGCTGGTCGGTTCATCCAGAACCAGCAGCTTGGGCCGCAGGATCATCGCGCGGGCAATGGCAATGCGCTGACGTTGCCCGCCCGAAAACTCATGCGGATAACGGTCCATCGCGGCAGGGTCGAGACCCACCTCGGTCATCACTTCGGCCACCAGATCACGGGGCGCGCGGTGCGGGTCGACGTTGTGGATCGCCAACCCCTCGGCAATGATCTGCATGCAGGTCATACGCGGGCTGAGGCTGCCGAACGGATCCTGAAACACGATCTGCATATCTTTGCGCAGCCGTCGCAACTCGCGCGTGGACCAGCGGCGCACGTCCTGATCACGGAAGGTGATCCCACCCTCTGACGCGATCAGCCGCATGATCGCCAGCGCTAGTGTCGTCTTGCCCGAGCCGCTTTCGCCCACGATGCCCAGCGTCTCACCCGCCCGCACGCTGAGCGTGGCGTCGTTCACGGCCTTCACGTGACCCACGGTTCGTTTCAGCAAGCCGCGCTGAATCGGGAACCAAACCTTCAGGTGATCAGTGCGCGCGACCTCTTCGGCGTCAGTCGCCACAGGATCGGGATGACCCGAAGGTTCGGCGGCCAGCAATTTGCGCGTATAGGGATGCTGCGGGTTATCGAAGATCTCGGATGTCAGGCCGGATTCCACGATCTCGCCATCCTTCATCACGCAAACCCGGTCAGCGATGCGGCGCACGATACTAAGGTCATGGGTGATGAACAGCATCCCCATATTCTCGGATTTCTGCAATTCGGCCAGCAGTTCCAGGATTTGCGCCTGAATGGTCACATCTAGCGCTGTTGTGGGCTCATCCGCGATCAGGATGTCGGGTTTGTTGGCCAGCGCCATGGCGATCATGACCCGCTGACGTTGTCCGCCGGACAGTTGGTGCGGGTAGCTGTCCAAACGCTCGCGCGGGTCGCGGATGCCAACCTTGGTCAGCAGCTCGACAATCCGTTCGCGCGCGGCGTCCCCTGTGACGCCCTGATGCAGCGCAAGCGATTCCGCCATCTGTTTCTGGATCGTGTGCAACGGGTTCAGCGAGGTCATCGGCTCTTGGAAGATAAAGCTGATATCGTTGCCGCGCACATCCATCAGCTTGGCTTGCGCGGCGCCGATCATCTCATCCCCGTCATAGGTGACCGAGCCTTCGACAATCGCGCTGTCGCCCAACAGCGACACGGTGCTGAGCGCGGTCACCGACTTCCCCGAGCCGGATTCGCCCACCAGTGCAACCGTTTCCCCGCGATCCACGGTGAACGACACGCCTTTGACCGCAGCAGAGACCTGCCCGTCCTGCTTGAACGAGACCTTGAGGTTTTTCACATCTAAAAGGCTCATGAGAAGGTCTTTCTGGGATCAAACGCATCCCGCACGCCTTCAAAGATGAAGACCAGCAGCGACAGCATGATGGCAAAGGTGAAAAACGCGGTGAAAGCCAACCACGGCGCTTGCAGGTTCTGTTTCGCTTGCAAAGTCAGCTCACCCAGCGACGGAGCCGAGGACGGCAGGCCAAACCCCAGAAAGTCCAGCGAGGCCAACCCGGCAATCGTACCTGTGACGATGAAGGGCATGAAGGTCAGCGTGGCTACCATCGCGTTGGGCAGCATATGGCGGAACATGATGGTCATGTTGCCCACACCCAGCGCCCGCGCCGCCCGCACATATTCAAGGTTGCGCGCCCGCAGGAATTCAGCACGAACGACGCCAACAAGGCCGGTCCAACTGAACAGAATCATCAGCGCCACCAGTAGCCAGAAACTTCGGCCCAGAATGGCGAACATGATGATGATCACGTAAAGTGAGGGCGTGGCCGACCAGATCTCGATCACGCGTTGGAAAATCAGGTCGAGCCAGCCACCAAAGAAGCCCTGAATGGCCCCCGCAAAAATGCCTATGATGCTGGCCGCGCCGGTGACCATCAGTGTGAACAGGATCGACAGGCGGAACCCGTAAATCACCCGTGCCAGCACATCGCGCTTGGTGTCATCCGTGCCCAGCAGGTTCTGCCCGTTGGGCGGCAGCGGAGCCGCGCCGGGGCGATCCACGCTGGTGTTGAAGGAATAGGGGATCAGCGGCCAGATAGCCCAGCCACGCTCGAACCCTTCGGCCTCGTATGTTCCGGCCTGAATTTGTTCAATGATGCCTTCGGGATCGTCAAAGCAATCTTCGATCCCGCCGCTGTCGATCAGACACTGAACCTCGGGGTCGCGATAGATCGCCTCGGTCTGGAAGTCGCCGCCAAAGGCCGTTTCGGGATAGAAGTTGAAGATCGGCGTGAAATACTCACCCCGGTAGTTCACCAGAATGGGTTTGTCATTGGCAATGAATTCGGCAAACAACGACAGGCCGAGCAGCACCGAGAAGATGATCAGCGACCAGAAGGCCCGTCCGTTTCGGCGGAAATTGCGCCAGCGGCGCTGGTTGAGTGGGGACAGTGCCATTTACCCCTCCCGCTTTTCGAAATCGATGCGCGGGTCGACCAGCACATACATCAGGTCGCTGATGATGCCGACAACCAGCCCCATCAGACCAAAGATGAACAGTGTCCCAAAGATCACCGGATAGTCGCGCGCCACTGCGGCCTCGAATCCCAGACGGCCCAGACCGTCCAGCGAGAAGATCGTCTCGATAATGATTGACCCACCAAAGAACACGCCAATGAACACTGCCGGGAAACCCGCGATCACGATCAGCATCGCGTTACGGAACACGTGACCATAGAGCACCCTGCGCTCGTTCAGGCCCTTGGCGCGGGCGGTCATCACATATTGCTTTTTGATCTCGTCCAGGAACGAGTTCTTGGTCAGCAAAGTCAGCGTCGCAAAGGCAGAGATTGTCAGAGCAATGATCGGCAAAGCGATATGCCAGAAATAATCCAGCACCTTGCCCACCGCGCTGAGGTCATCCCAATTGTCTGAGGTCAGCCCCCGCAGCGGGAAAATCTGCCAGTAGGAGCCACCGGCAAACAGCACCAGCAACAAGATCGCAAACAGGAAACCGGGGATGGCATAGGCCACGATGATTGCCCCGCTGGTCCAGGTATCAAAGGTCGAACCATCCTTCATCGCCTTGCGAATTCCCAACGGGATCGACACCAGATAAGCAATCAACGTTGACCACAGCCCCAACGAGATCGACACCGGCATTTTCTCCAGCACCAGATCAATCACGCTGATCGACCGGAAATAGCTCTCGCCGAAATCCAGCGTCAGATAGTTGCCCATCATGTCCAGAAACCGCTCGACCGGAGGTTTGTCGAATCCAAATTCTTTTTCCAACTCTTCAATGAACTCGGGCGGCAGCCCACGCGCACCGATATAGCGGTCATTCGCGCCGCCGGTTTGCTGCTCGATATCGCTGCCGCCGCCGGCAATGCCTTCGAACACATCGCCCCCACCTTCCATCTGGGCGATAATCTGCTCAATCGGGCCGCCCGGAACGAACTGAACCAGCGTAAAGTTGACGATCATAATCCCAAGCAAAGTGGGGATGACCAGCAACAGACGTCTTAGAATATATGCTCCCATGAGGGCGGATTACCTCAAGGCGCCCGAGGATTTCAACTCGGCTTCTTTATCGGCGTTGATCCACCACAGGTCCTCGACGCCCAGCGCATAGGGCGGCAGATTCGCAGGGTGCTCGTACATGTCCCAGTAGGCGACCCAGTATTTACCCAGAAACCAGGTGGGAACCATGATCCGCTTGGCCCGCAGCACACGATCCAGCGCCCGCACATTGGCGTGCAGTTCTTCGCTGTCAGTCGCGGCGACGATATTGTCGATCAGCGGTTCGATATCGGGGCCATGCGCGCCCGACGGGTTAAACACCGAATACGCGGCTGCCTCGGTCCCGAACTGCTGATAGAGCCCTGTGGATGGCTGCAACGAGGTCGGATAGCCGCCAAAGATCATGTCGAAATCCCGATCCCGACGGCGCAGTGTGAACTGAGCGTTGTCGACCCGGTTATAGGTCGCATCAATCCCCATGGCGCGCAGGTTGTCGACAAATGGTTGGATAATCCGATCCAAAGTGGGCTGGTCCGACAGAAACTCGATCTTCAGAACTTCGCCATTGTCATTGCTGCGGATGCCGTTGTCTCCGACTTTCCAGCCTGCCTCATCCAACAGTTGCATCGCAGCACGCAGGTTGCGGCGGTCATTCTGACGGGCCGGGCGCGAGTCATGGGCCGAGACCGGTTCTTCGGTCAGCACAGCAGGGTCCACCGCATCGCCTAGACTTTGCAGCACCTCAAGCTCACGCCCTTCGGGCAGGCCGGTTGCCTCAAGATGCGTGCCTTGCCAGAACGAATCGCGCTGCTGGAACAGGCCATATTGCAGGCTTTCATTGGTCCATTCGAAGTTATAACCCAGTTGAACCGCCTCGCGCACGCGGGGGTCCTGAAACTGAGGCCGGTCAAGGTTCATGATAAAACCAGAGGCCGACGGGACGTTGCCGTCCTCAAGCTCGACCCGCAGGACATTGCCATTTGCAATCGCCGGGAAATCATAAGCCGTCGCCCAGCTTTTCGAGTTGTTTTCCTGCCGAAGAGTGAATGTTCCGGCCTTGAACCCCTCCATCGCGGCAATCGAGTCGCTGAAATACTCGATGCGGATGGTGTCATAGTTGTTCCGACCCACATTCACATTGATCTCATCGCCCCAATAGTCGGGATTGCGCTTGTAAACGATGCGTCGGTTGATGTCGTAGCTGTCCAGAAGATAGGGGGCCGACCCGATGCCTGGTTCAAGGCGAGATTTGTCCAGACGGCGGTTTTCCGGGTCTGCCTCGAACCACGCTTTGGAAAACACCGGCGTGCCACCAACCTGAGAGATCAGCGCCCGGCGCGGGATATCAGGGGCAAAGTAGAATTTTACGCGATGTTCATCCAATGCCTCGGCGCGGGGGATACGCTTGCGAACGGCCTCGGCGTAAGATTTCAAACCCTGATCTAAAAGCAGATTGTGAGAAAACACGACGTCCTCTGCCGTGACTGGCGTTCCATCAGAAAACCGTGCCTCGGGCCGCATATTGAAAATGACCCATTCCTGACTTTCCGGGTATTCGAGACTCTCCGCCAGCAAGCCGTAATACGAGGCAGGCTCGTCATAAGACTCGATCAACAGGGATTCGTATTGGTCTGCGGATCGTGCGCCCGCTCGCCCCTGCCGGGTGAAGGGATTGAAACTGTCAAACGTGCCCTGCGCGGCATAGGAAAGCTCTCCTCCGCGCGGGGCGTTCGGGTTGACGTAGGCGAAATGCGCAAAGCCTTCGGGATATTTTAGATCACCAAATTCCGAGAAACCGTGACTTTTGATGATCGTTTCCTCGGCCCGCCCCGGCAGTGCCATCAACATCACCATGACCATACCGGCCATCAGAGCCCAAAGCCAGCCTCTGAAATCCAATACACGCGCCTGAACGATTTCCCGGTTGGACCTCATGTTGCTCATCCCCTGTTGCATCACGTGTTTTAATCTTGCGTTCGCCAGCTAAAATACCAGCACTTACAAATTCAAGTTTAGAATGCGTGAGCGCTTTGTGAAGTTCTGTTTAGACAAAAAAAGCCGCTGCACGGGGCAGCGGCCTTTGTTTTTTCGGGTTATTCGCAGGATCAGTTGCCGATGGTCTGCAAATAGGCAATCAGGTCGGCACGCTCTTGCGGCTTTTTCAGGCCCGCGAAGCTCATGGATGTGCCGGAAATATAGGCGCTCGGGCGCTCAAGGAAGGCGTCCAGCGCTTCGGGTGTCCAGTTGCCGCCATGGGCCTGCATCGAGGCCGAGTAGCCGGTGAAGCCATTGGCCGACGCGACCGGACGGTCAACGATGCCATACAGATAAGGGCCTGTGCCGTTCGCGCCGTCTTCCAGCTTGTGGCAAGCGGTGCATTTACGGAAAACGCGTGCGCCTTTTTCCGGGTCGGCTGCGGCCAGCAGGTCTTCGAACACCACTTCCTCACCGTCGGCGCTTTCGCCTGCGCTTTCGGTTTCAATGATGTACGAGGCCGTCTCGCCATGACCATCGGCATGGTACAGGCCTTCGGCGGCCCATTTGGCCAGAAGCAGCACCAGGAAGGTGCCAAACAGGCCTGCGGCGGCCTTGGTAACTGTCATCGTGTCGAACATTGATCGCGAGTCCATTTCAGCTGTCTGCGGGGTGTCTAAGGCTTCCCCTGACAAGAGGCAAGGTATAGACACCGCGACTAAACGCCCAATTCTGGAACTTGTTGCACGGAATCGACCAAATGACCAAACGTATCGCATTTCAGGGGGAGCCCGGCGCCTATAGTCACGAGGCCTGCCGTAACGCACGCCCCGATATGGAGGCCCTGCCCTGCCGCACTTTCGAGGATGTGATCGAATCGGTGCGCTCGGGCGCGGCGGATCTGGCGATGCTGCCGGTTGAGAACACGACCTATGGGCGCGTGGCCGATATCCACCGCCTGCTGCCTCATAGCGGGCTGCACATCATTGATGAGGCCTTTGTCCGCGTCCATATCAACCTGCTGGCCGTTCCGGGTGCCACGCTGGACGATATTACCGAGGCCCATTCCCATCTGGTTCTGCTGCCCCAATGCGCGGGCTTTCTGAAACAGCACAACATCCACGGGCGCGTCAGCCCCGATAATGCCCGCGCCGCGCGCGAAGTGTCCGAACAGGGCGAACTTCACTCGGCCGCGCTGGCCAGCGAACTGGCCGGAGAGATTTATGGCCTGAACGTTCTGGCCCGACATATCGAGGACAATGACGACAACACCACCCGCTTCCTTGTAATGTCACGCGAGGAAGACCGCACGCGGCGCGGTGAACACGGAATGATCACCAGCTTCGTCTTTCAGGTCCGCAACATCCCTGCCGCGCTATATAAAGCGATGGGCGGGTTTGCCACGAATGGGATCAACATGACCAAGCTGGAAAGCTACATGGTCGACGGCTCATTCACCGCCACGCAGTTCTATGCCGATATCGTGGGGCACCCCGACGACCGCAATGTGCAACTGGCGATGGAAGAGCTGGAGCATTTCACCACAAATGTCGAAGTGCTAGGCGTTTACCCGGCGGCGGTCACAAGGTGAAGGATTTGCGGCGCGCGCCGTCAATTCGGCGGCAGTCCACGAACCCCCTTGCCTGATAATAGGCCAGCCCTTCCGCATTGTTGACGCCAATCGTCGCGTCGATCGCCACAAGGCCTGCTGCACGGGCAGCTTTCAGGGTTTCCTGAAACAACGCCCGACCGACCCCGCGCCGAGCCGTCGAAGGGCGAATATGCGTGCCGATCAATCCCCAGCCGACAGGCGCGCCATAGGGGTTGCCCTCTACCGCTTACTTCAGCGATTGAAACCCCAGCACCTCGTCCCCGTCCAACGCCAGAAGGCACTGAATCTGACCGGGATGAGAGACATAGTGCGTTTCGGCGAACCCGGCATCTGCCGGTTTGCTGCGCTTGTCTGCCAAAACAAGGGCTTGCAACACTCCAGCAATACCCGGCGCGTCGTATGAGGTTGCCTGTCTCAGGATCAGATCGCTCATATCGGTTTTACGACCCGTGCAGGTGTCGTTCCTCCATCTCGCGGGCGAATTCGGTCAGTCGGGATTGGAACCGGGCCCGGAACCGCGATTTGCCCAGCCGCAGCGATTGCAGAAACAGCCGCGCGGGCAGGGATTTGGCCGTCAGCGTTACATCCACGCTTAACCGGGTACGGCGTTGGGACAGAGCCAGAAGATCAACCTCAGTGACACCGCCGACCCCTTTGCCGATTGCCTCGAACCGCATTTGCGCGGGCGGGTCGCTGTGTGCCATTGTTATCTCAACATGGCGTGGCTTGCCCCGCAGGGTGAAGTCGGCCTGCCATTTGGTGCCCGGCACCACCCCCATGTGGCCGGACAGCCGCCGCACCTCGATCCCGCGGCGCATGGCCATACGTTCGAACCGTTCGAAATCGGCGACCATTTCGAAAACGGCGTTGATCGGTGCCTGAATATCTTCCTGTACTGTGAACTGCATTCCGACCTTTAGTTCGTTGATCTATTGCGTTTCTATTTCGTCAGTCCAGCGTATCTGCAAGCCAGTTCTGCAACAGGAAATGTGCAATGGCCCCTTTGCGGGCAGGTTTCAGAACCGGGTGCTCACCGGCAAAGGCCTGCATCATCTCGGACTTGCTGACCCACATGGCATCTTCAATTTCAACGGGATCAATCGAGATGTCACGCGACAGCGCCTGGCCCGCGCAACCAAACATCAAAGAGGCCGGGAAGGGCCAGGGCTGGCTGGACAGATAGGTGACAGCGCCGACGGGCACGCCCGCCTCTTCGAACACTTCGCGGCGCACAGCAGCTTCGAGCGTTTCGCCGGGTTCGACAAAACCCGCCAGCAGCGAATACATCCCCTCGGGCCAACCCGGAGACCGCCCCATCAGGACAGAGTCCCCATTGGTGATCAGCATGATCACCACCGGGTCCGTGCGCGGAAAGTGCTGGCCGCTACACGTGGGGCAGCTTCGTTGCCATCCGGCCTGCGTCATCGCGCTGGCCGCGCCACAGCGGGCGCAGAATTTATGGGTTTCGTGCCAGCCGATCACCGCCTTGGCGGTTGCCGCAAGCTCGGCATCACGCGGGGACAACCACGTCATGATCCGGCGCAGTTCGGCAAATACGAACCCGTCTGGCAGGTCAGGATGCTGCTGTTCCGAGCCATCCACGAAACCACCTACTTCGGACAAATCCTGCCCGTCAGGCTCCCAATTCGAGATATCGGCAGCAAAGACCGGGACACCATCCGACAGGCCCAGAAAAATCAGCCCATCCGCAACTCCGCCCGGTCCGTTTTCGACCAGCGCATGAGACACCGGGATCAGACCCAAACGATCCGAAGCCTCACCCTGCACAAGGGGTTTGCCGCGCCATATCAGCAGGCATTTGGCATCCGGGTCCGCCACCAGACCAGCCAGCGCATCGGCATCGCCCCGAATATGCGCCGCACGGTCCAGCCCTGATCCGCCGAACGTCACAAACTCTGCATTCTTCATTGCATGCCCCCCAGATTGTGCGCATAGGGCTGCCACGATGGTTCTGGGGTTGCAATGGGTATTCATGGAACTCCGAAAAAACACCCGCTGCCGCTGAAAGACCGCAGGTCCGCCTTGAAAATTGCACGCATCACTCTTTTTGTTGAAAATGATTAATATAAAACTGCCTAAAGTAGAGTAGTGTCGACTTTTCCTTCCTATCAAACCGTCCAACTGCGGATTCTGGCCACGTCCGATCTGCATATGAACCTGACGGCATATGATTATTACACTGACAGGTCCGAACTGACGATTGGCCTGACCCGGACCGCAGACCTGATCCGCAAGGCCCGAAGCGAGGTACAGGACGGGTTGGTTCTGCTGGTAGACAATGGCGACTCGGTCCAGGGCACGCCGCTGGGCGACTGGGCCGTGGCTCAACACCCCGAGCGCCATGTTCTTATGCAGGCCTTCGACCTTCTGGGCTATGATGCCATAGGGCTGGGTAATCACGATTATGGCTTTGGTCTGGACGTGTTGGACCGGATCATGCGGCAGGCCCCCTGCCCTGTTCTGTGCAGCAATGCCCACAAATCCTCCAGCCCGCAGGTCTGGCAGGAGCACACGATTGTCAGGCGTCAGGTCGAAATCCAAGGGCACGCGCACGAGCTTGCAATCGGCATATTCTCGGTCCTGCCACCCCAGACCGCAAAATGGGAGGCGCACAAGCTGGCAGGTGCAGTTCAGATCGGCGACATCCTTGACTGTGCGCGCCGCAAAGTCGCTGAACTGCACGAACTGGGCTGCGATATCGTTGTGGCGCTGGCGCATACGGGGTTCGGTCCGGCGCAAGACACGCCCGGCATGGAAAACGCGTTGGTACCGTTGGCCGCCATCGACGGGATCGACGCCATTGCGGGCGGGCATTCCCATATGGTTTTTCCCAGCCCTGAACAAGAATACAGCGGCTATATCGACGTTGATCGCGGGCTGGTGCACAGCACCCCCGTCGTGATGCCCGGTGCGGCGGGGTCATATCTGGGCGTCATCGACCTGACCCTCGGCACATCACTGGACGACCGATGGCAGGTATTTCATGGACACGCGCAGGTGCGTTCGGTTTCGACAGAGGCGTCAGATGAAGACGCCGCACTGACGCAGCTACTTGCCAACGGCCACGCCGAGACGCGGCGGCGGGTGGCCGAACCTGTGGGACAGGTACAGCAGCACATGCACAGCTATTTCAGCTTTTGCGGCTATGACCGGGGCTTGGCTTTCGTGGCCGCCGCTCAAACCCTCGCGTTGCGACCTTTTCTAAAGGATACGGACTATCGGGACTGCCCAATCCTGTCTGCCGTGTCCCCGTCGAAATTCGGCGGGCGTGCCGGGCCTCGGTTCTTTACCGACGTCCCGGCCGGGGAAATCTGCCTGCGCCATGTGACGGACTTGAACGTTTTTCCCGATGAGATGATGGCTGTCGCCGTCACCGGTTCGCAAATCGAAGACTGGCTGGAAATGTCCGCAGGCGTCTTTAACAGGATGATCCCCGGCCAACGATGCGATCTGCTGGCCTCGGACCGCGCAGGGCATAATTTTGACGTCCTGCATGGGCTGACATACCGGATCGACCTTAGCCAGCCCGCTCGGTTTGGCGCAGATGGGGCACTTTTGCACCCATCGGCCCGCCGCGTCCGCGAGATTCGTTTCGAAGGCCAACCCTTGGATGCAGAGCAGACCTTTGTGGTGGCGTTGAATAATTACCGCGCAAATGGCGGTGGGCACTTCCCCTTTGCCGGGCGGGCGACGCGCGTTCCGCTGCCGATTCTGCCCCTACAAGATCTGGTCAAAAACTACGTGACTGCCGGGCCTCATTCCGGCACCGTGTTCGAGCGTCCGTTTCGTCTGTCCCCTGTGGCCGGGGCGTTGGCGGTTCTGCGTACAGGCCACAAGGCCTGGCAGCATCTGGACGACATCTCGGAATTTGCACCAAACATCGCCGGAGAGGACGAGGCCGGTTTTCTGATGATCCATTTGACGCTCTGACGGGTTGTCATTTGCCGCGCACTTGCCTATATCGCGTGCTGAGAGGTTGGCGCGGGCGAGCGCCTCGCCAACCTGGTCAGGTCCGGAAGGAAGCAGCCACAACGAGCCCCGCTTGGGTCGATGTCCAACCTCTCACTTATCTCCCACATGATCCTGGGCAATAAGCTGCGGCCAGACCGCTGCGTTGCGACGGGCGAACACGCCTATATGCCCGATCTCTTTCACCCCGAAATCTGACGGAGACAACAGCCGACGCCGCGCATGCGGGCCACAAAGCTCAGCCAGACGCCACACCGCTTTGGGGGGCACCACCTGATCGTCGTCGAATGCGATCAGATCGACCGGCACTCCCTGCCCGGCCCAGCGCGCCTCGGGCAGGGTCTTGCCCAAATCGGGCAGGTAGTTCGTCGGTGCCGTGCACCATCTACGCCACTGCCAGTAGACCCGCGCGGGCAAGTCAGCCCCAAAGCCCAAAGCCCTGCCCGGCAAATACCCCGCCGCTTTGACAACCAGCGGCGCATGGCCATACCAGAACAACCCCGCCAGTGCCTTGTACGGCCACGGGTGATCAGACAGAGTGACCAGCCCGGAGCAAACACAGATCATGCGGTCAATCTGCGCGATATCCGGTTGAACCGGGCCCAACATTCCGCCAACGGAATGGCCGATGCTCCATTGTTCCGCGTCCGGGAAGCGTCTGCGCATTTCCGCGCGGGCGGCGGGCATGTCGACCAGCGCCCAGTCCGCCATAGTTACCTGCGAGTCCTGCAATCGGCCGGTCAGCGAATGGCCGAAATCCCGATAGTCATAGGTCAGACAAGCCATACCCTGCTCGGCCGCCAGCCAATGGGCAAAATGCTGATAATAGTCGCGGGGCACGCCGGTCGCTGCATGGATCACCACAACTGTCTTGGGAGGCAGAGCAGGCAGATAGAGCCGCCCCGACAGCATCGCCGGACCGGACGGAAACTGGACATCTTCGGTCAAAACAGAATGCGTATTGTCCAACATCGCCCGCGCCTCATATTCTAAACTGTTTAGTTCACCCGCGCAGTCGGCCCTGTTCCGTCATCAGAGTCAAGCCGTGGGGAAATTGACCCAACGTCGCGCCGGTATTCAATGGCGCTTGACTCGAAGCCCGCTCAACCGCTAGCGATGGCGTGATGGTTCTCGTCCCCGGTCACGGGGCGGGATGAAAAGGGAACACGGTGCGATCCTGCCCGGCATTGCCGGAACGGATCAAGGCCGAGACTGCCCCCGCAACTGTAAGCGGTGAGCAATGCCGAGATACCACTGGCCAACAGGCTGGGAAGGTCGGCAAAGCCACGACCCGCAAGTCAGGAGACCTGCCATCGAACGAAAACCGAAACTCGGGCGGGGTGTCCGGGACAGGTCGTCAGCACGCTGTCACACCTGATCCATGCCCCTCGTCCAGCGCGCGGAGGGCGCATCATGATCTGGAAGACCAAGACCCACGAATTCACCGCGACGGTATGCCAAAAAACCGGCGCCCCCTGCCCGGCACTGGCCCGAATGGCACGCGCCCTGACGGATGCAATGGCCACGGCCCGTCCGGCAACAACCGATGCGTTCGAGATCGAAGGCAGCAGCGACTTGACCCATTGCGCCGAAGGGTGCTCGGCCCGGTTTCGCGCCCAACCCGATCAGATCCGGGTGTTCTGCGGTGTGGCCGCCGACACTCCGGCCGAGCGGCTGGATCGCTATGCGGATATGTTGTTCGGAGCAGATTTCACCGCCCACGCAGCCAGCCTTTTGCCGACACCGCCCTGCGCGATGATGGAAGTGGTTACCACGGCGCCCCAGCCAGCCGCGCCGACCGAACACCAGCTTTCAGCCTGAATTCAGCTGCCCGTCCGGGCCGCCGAAGTGGCCCAGACCATCTGCGCCTCGGTCTCGACGGCGCAGGGACGTACTGTCCGTAGCATCTGCAAAGCGGTATCTGCGGGCAGTCCGCTATCCGTCATCAACCGCAAAGCAACCATACCTGATCGCCCGCAGCCGCCCCGACAATGGACCAAAATGCCTCCATCGCCGGACAGAAACGCACGGGCGCGCTGGCTGACATCTGGCCAAATGGCCTGTATCCGCGCATCCGGCGCACCAAAATCCTGGACCGGCAGGTGAGCCCATTCGACCCCGAGCCGCTCCAGATCGACACCGAACGCCGCCGCTCCCAGGTTTTTCATCTCAGAGCTTGTGGTCATTGAAATCACCAGATCCGGTCGCCAGTCCTGCACCGTCTTCAGATCGGCCGCATAGGCACCTCCCGCGCCGGGCAGCGGAGATATCCCCAGACGACCCGGCCCCAGTCGCAGGGAATAGATGGCGAAATTATCCATGGCACGTTCCGATCAATCTGCGCCGATGATGTATCGCCTGCGTCCTTGCTTGCAAATCGAATTTCCTGCGCTGCTGCTGTGGACGTGGGCGGCAGGGGTCACTACGCTGCATCGGACTCCGAATCCGACAGAGCAGATATGACCGACACGCCCAGCCCCGCCTATCAGGTTCTTGCCCGCAAATACCGCCCGGAAACCTTCGCCGATCTAGTCGGTCAGGACGCCATGGTACGCACGCTGAAAAACGCGTTCGAGGCGGATCGAATTGCGCAAGCCTTTATCATGACCGGCATTCGCGGCACCGGCAAAACCACCACGGCCCGAATCATCGCCAAGGGTATGAACTGCATCGGCCCCGATGGCGAGGGCAAGCCGACCACCGAACCCTGCGGCCAGTGCGAACATTGTGTGGCCATTATGGAGGGCCGCCATGTGGACGTGATGGAGATGGACGCCGCCAGCCGCACCGGCGTCAATGATATTCGCGAGATCATCGACAGCGTCCGCTACCGCGCGGCCTCGGCCCGCTACAAGATCTACATCATCGACGAGGTCCACATGCTGTCGACCAGCGCCTTCAACGCGCTGCTCAAGACGCTTGAGGAACCACCCGAGCATGTGAAATTCATCTTTGCTACCACCGAGATTCGCAAAGTACCCGTGACGGTTCTGTCGCGTTGCCAGCGGTTCGACCTGCGCCGGATCGAACCCGAAGACATGATCGGCTTGCTGCGCCGCATTGCCGAGGCCGAAGGTGCGCAAATCGCCGAGGACGCGTTGGCGTTGATCACCCGCGCGGCGGAAGGCTCGGCGCGGGATGCGACCTCTCTGCTGGATCAGGCGATTTCACACGGTGCCGGGGAAACCAGCGCCGATCAGGTGCGTGCGATGCTGGGTTTAGCCGACCGTGGCCGAGTGCTGGACCTGATGGACATGATCCTGCGCGGCGACGCCGCCGGGGCGCTTACTGAGCTTGGCGCGCAATATGCCGAAGGCGCCGACCCGCTGGCCGTGCTACGCGATCTGGCCGAGATCACCCATTGGGTCTCGGTCGTGAAAATCACGCCGGATGCCGCCGAAGACCCGACCGTGTCCCCCGACGAACGCGCGCGCGGTCAGCAAATGGCAGAGGCCCTGCCGATGCGCGTCCTGACCCGTATGTGGCAGATGTTATTGAAGGCTCTGGAAGAGGTCTCAGCCGCCCCCAACGCCATGATGGCCGCCGAGATGGCCGTGATCCGCCTGACCCATGTTGCCGACCTGCCCAGCCCGGAAGAGTTGATCAAACGTTTGCAAGACTCCCCGCCTCCGTCACCCAATGGCGGACCCGGCGGCGGAATGACCGCCCCAACGCACGCCGTGCAGGCCCCCTTGGCCTCTGCCTATGCGCCACCCGTCCGCGGCGGAGCAGGTGCACCGACGGCGGCACTGGCGCAGGATGTGCAGACGGCTCTGGCCCGCTACTCGACCTTCGAACATGTGGTCGAACTGATCCGCACCAACCGGGATGTGAAACTGCTGGTCGAGGTCGAAAACGGTGTCCGGCTGGTTTCGTACCAACCCGGACGGATCGAATTCACACCGACGGACTCGGCCCCAACCGACCTGGCCGCTCGCATGGGTACCGCACTGCAACGCTGGACCGGCAATCGGTGGGCGGTGACGATTGTCGCCAACGGTAAGGCAGCAACCATCGCCGAAATCCGCGACGCCGCCGATCTGGCGTTGAAAGCCGAGGCGGAACAGCACCCGCTGGTGCAGGCGGTGCTGGCTCAATTCCCCAAAGCCAAGATCAAACGCATCGAAACCCCCGAAGAACGCGCCGCCAAGGTCGAAACCGAGGCCCTGCCCGAGGTCGAAGACGAATGGGACCCGTTCGAAGAGGACTAACCCTCCCGCGCCCGCCACGGGCCATCGGCTGACGCCGATACCCCTGAGCGACCTTGGGCCCGGCAGAGCGCGGGCGTTGCCCGCGCTCTGCCGGGCCCAACGGGAGGAGAGGTCTTGCAAAAGACCGCGACGACGGGCGGGAGGGCACTGCCCCCTTGTGCCGCACGGGCGCTATCCGTATCTAGGCGACAAACCGATTCGCAGGAGAAAAAGTAATGCTCAAAGGACTCGGCGGTCTGGGCGATATGGCCAAGATGATGAAATCCGCGCAGGATCTGCAGACCAAGATGACCGACATGCAGGAAGAACTCAACAATCTGATGGTTGTCGGCGAATCCGGTGCAGGTCTGGTCAAAGCCACTGCCACCGCCAAGGGCGAACTCAAAGGTCTGGACATCGACCCCTCGATCTTCAACGGCGACGATAAGGAAGTCGTAGAAGACCTGATCCTCGCCGCCATCAAGGACGCACAGACCAAAGCCGCTGAACGCGCGCAGGCAGAGATGGCCAAGCTGACCGAAAGCATGGGTCTGCCCGCAGACATCAAGCTGCCGTTCTGATACACACTCCTGACGACCCAAAGGCCGGGCCCGCAAACTCGGCCCTTTTGCAGGAGCACACGCGTTGAGTTCGAACAGCGACATCGACAATCTGATCGACCTGATGGCCAAACTGCCGGGGCTTGGGCCCCGCTCGGCCCGTCGCGCGGTGCTGCACCTGATCCGCAAACGTGCGCTGCTGCTGACACCCCTGTCGGACGCCATGCAGCAGGTCGCCATCACCGCCCGCGAATGCTTGAACTGCGGCAACGTGGGCACCATGGACATCTGTGACATCTGCGACGCCGAGGCCCGCGCCACCGGAGAGCTGTGCGTAGTCGAAGACGTAGCCGACCTCTGGGCGATGGAACGCGCAGGCGTGTTCAAAGGCCGCTATCACGTGCTGGGCGGGACACTCTCGGCACTGGACGGCGTCGGCCCGGACGAACTGCGCATCCCGCGCCTCAAGGACCGGGTCACGGCCGAAGGAATCACCGAAGTCATCCTCGCCCTGAACGTCACCGTAGACGGCCAGACCACAGCCCACTACATAGCCGATCAGTTGGAGGGGCAGGTCCGCCTGACCTCACTGGCCCAGGGCGTGCCGATTGGGGGCGAGCTGGACTATCTGGATGACGGGACGATTACGGCAGCACTGAGGGCACGAAAAGAGCTCTGAACTAAGCAAAACGGCAGCATCCGGAACGCTATGGCCCCTTCCGGCCACACACAAGCTTCGGTCTCATATGTCAGGTGTAAGCCCCCGACGAGTAGGTCAATTCGTAGGAATGGCTATAAATCTCGAAGACAATGCCAAAGGGGTCTTCGACATAGACCATACGGTAGGGCTTCTCACCGGGATAATAGTATCGAATTGGCATCCGCTGCTTGCCACCCGCTGCAACGATTTTTTCCACCAAGCCTTCGACATCCGGGTCTTGGACGCAAAAATGGAACGTACCATTCTGGCGAAAGTCGATATTGTTTTCCGGTACATAATTCCCGTCAAACTCGAAAAGCTCGAACCCAATGCGATCAGCAGTCGCGAGATGTGCAATACGTAGTTTTTTCCATTCCGGGCCAAACACATCGGTACACATGACACCGATATCCGTATCGTCCTCTACTACATCGGTCGGCGGCATGATCACGTAGAAACCAAGGACTTCGGAGTAGAACTGTACAGCCTCGTCAACGTTTGGGACAGACAATCCGATGTGAGAGAATGTTCTTGGATGTTGCGGCATAGCTCGCTCCTTGTTTTGTGAGACGAAAACTATTGTGCGACAGCCAAGTTTCAAGCGTTCCCTTGGCAAGGCAAAGCCGGGTTCCGCCATGCACATAGGTGTTCCTTCGCGGCGACATCAGTCAAGAATGGCCTTTGCCTGCCGCACGCGGCGTGTACTATGGCTTTGACCTTGTCCATTTGATTTTGGGAACTGTAATGAAACGCCTTTTTGCTGTCGTACTTGCCGCCTTTACAGCCACTACTGCGTTTTCGCAGCAGCTAATCGACAAAGGCTTTGTCGAGGGTTGGAACATCATGATGGATCCAGCGCTTGGCAATGGGTGCTTGATACAGACGATCTATCAAGACCTCTCGGTCGTGCGTATCGGCTATGATGCGTTGGACAATCGCGGGTATTTTGCCGTCTACAACAAGGCCTGGGGTGATATCAAACAGGGCGAAAGCTATCCGATCCGTTTTGAACTGGACGGCCAGAGCTTTGATGCCACTGCCATCGGGTTCAACCAGCGCGATGTGCCCGGTGCCACCGTCTTTTTCACCGACCGCAGCTTTGTGGACGCTATCGCCAGAAACAAGACGATGACCGTCTACAACCCTGTAGGCGAAGTGGTTATGGCGATTGACCTTAAAGGCACGGCCAAAGCGCTGGACTATGCGCGGGATTGCCAGAACCGTAAGCTTTAGCGAATCGGATCGAACAACGCATCCTTGGCCGCGCAGTCGCGGATCACGTCCAGTCCACAGGGCACAGGCGACAGATCGCGGGACAGGCACAGGCGGACCTCTTCGATATAGCCCTGTTTGCAGGTGACGGTGATCATGTCGCGCTCTAGCGCGGGGTTGGCCTTGAGAAACGCCTCTTCCACCACCGAGGCAGGCAGCTTGACCGAAGCGTCCAATTGACGGAACACCTGTGGACGGGCGACGCCCTCATAAGCCCGCCGCGACAAGGCGTAGTAGTCCAATGCAGACAGGCCCGAACAGGTTCCGTGCTTTTTCCACTGGTGCCACGCCAGCCCAGAGGTGCCTTGAATATCCGCCATCTCGCGCGTCATCGCGCGCGACGGCGGCGCCTTGACCGTCGGGCAATAAGACGGCCAGCCTTGATGAAACTGCGGCCAAAGCCCGTGCAGGATCCACCCATGATCATGCCGCGCATCGCATTGATCAGAGCCGCGCGCATCACCTTCGCGGGCACACCAGTTGGGCGACCAGCTCAGCGACAGGACGTAATAGTCGAAAACGCCCGCCTTCTCTCCATCGGCCAGTGCGACCAGCCCGCTGAACGCCCACATGACCAGCGCTAGAATCCCGTGACGCATTCGCCTCTTCCCTTCTTGCCTTTGCGCGACTATATAGGCCCGAAGTTCCCCGACAACGGAAACCTGCCCCAAGACCACGGGGCCGCCGAATTCCGGCGACGGGACAGATGTATGCATTAGGAGGCAGGCTGATGGCAAAACCGCTTATGGCCAAAGCAACCGCCGTTTGGCTGGTGGACAACACCACGATCAGTTTCAAGCAGATCGCGGATTTCGTAGGAATGCACGAGCTTGAAGTGCAGGGCATCGCAGACGGCGACGTGGCTGCTGGCGTCAAGGGTTTCGACCCCATCGCCAACAACCAGCTGACCCAGGACGAGATTGACTCGGCCCAGAACAACCCGCTGCACAAGCTGAAGCTCAAGTTCAACGCCGCTGCGGCAGGTGAGGAAAAGCGCCGTGGCCCGCGCTATACCCCGCTGTCCAAACGTCAGGACCGTCCGAACTCGATCCTGTGGCTGGTTAAGTTCCACCCCGAGCTGAGCGATGGACAGATCGCCAAGCTGGTCGGCACCACCAAGCCCACCATCCAGTCGATCCGCGAGCGCACGCATTGGAACATCGCCAACATGCAGCCGATCGACCCGGTTGCGTTGGGCCTGTGCAAACAGTCCGAGCTGGACGCGATTGTCCAGAAAGCGGCCGCGAAGAAAGCCGCCGAAGGTGGCGTCATGAGCGATGATGAGCGCCGCAAGCTGGTTTCGACCGAACAGTCGCTGGAAATGGACGCCGCACCGAAAATCCCGACCGCCATCGAGGGGCTGGAAACCTTCTCGCTGTCCGATGACCCGGTCGAGGAAAAAGACGATGAGCCGATCATCGACGCCGACAGCTTCTTCAACCTGCCCAAAGGCGGCGGTAACGAGGAAGAAGACGAAGATCCGCGCTTCTGATACTTAATCAGCCCCGGTCCGAAACGGCCGGGGCTTTTTTGCACGAGATACCTATGCTGAATGCTTTGTCCTCTGTCTTCGGCCCGCACCGTGCGGTGTCGATCTATGCATTTCTGAAAACATGGGGCCTGCTGATGGTGGCGATCGTCGGCACAGTCTCGGTCGCAGCAGCGCTGCTGATACTCAACGATGACGGCGCGCATGAACACGACTCGTACCTGACGGTTGCGGTTCTGACGGCGACCCCGATGAATGGAGACTTGAAACACGGCGTCATCGCGTCGGTTCAACTGCCCGACGGGTCCACCATCTCGATCGACGAATCCAAGGAACACGTAGCTCGCACCGTCGGCGATACCGCCTGCGTCGAAAAACGCGTCTACGTTAAAAGCCAAGAGCCCCGGTACCGGTTCAAAATGCCGAGCCTCTGCGAGGCCAACCAATAAGCAATACCGCCCGGAGGCATCTCCGGGCGGTTTTTCCTTTAGATCATCTGAAAGATAACCCCTGCGATGATCGCCCCGGTGATCCCCAGCCCAAGGTAGGTCGCAAAGACCCGTGGCTTGACCAGCGACCACACTGCCGCCATCGCCGGGATCGAGCTGACCGCGCCTGCGATCATGAACGACATGGCAGCGCCTGCGCTCATGCCCTGCTCGGTCAGCCCCGCCAGCAACGGCGGTGCGACGTAAGAGTTCAGATAGGCAGGCATTCCGACCAGCGCCGCGATGACAATCGGCACAATGCCTTCGCCCCCAACCACACGCGCGATCAGGTCGGCGGGCACATAGCTAACTAGAAGCGCCTCGAGTACATAGGCCAAAGCCAGCCACTTCAGCAGGAACATCCCGTTCTGGACAAATTCTACTCGGAACCGCGTGCGGCGTTCCGGTTCCTGCCAGAATTTCCAGACCGGCTTGTCGTCCTGTTTCGGACCACAGCCGCAGCACCCGGCGGGTTTGTAAACGCGCAGAGGCTCCGCGAACGTTCCGCTACGCATCAGCGCGCGCACCACGAAGCCTCCGAACAGGCCCAAAGCAACGGCGGCGACGGCCTTGCCTATGGCAAACGGCCAACCCAGCGCGCCCGCCGTGATCAGCAGGGTCGGCGGGTCGATCAGCGGTGAGCTCAACCAAAACGCCATCACCGCCGACAAAGGCGCGCCCAGCGCCAGCAGACCGGCGATGAAGGGGATCACCTCGCATGAACAGAACGGGGCAAGGCCACCGAACAAAGCGGCGAGGAAAATCATCCGCGTCTCGCGCCCCTCAAAGGCACGCGCGACCATGACCTCGGCCCCGGTGGCTTTGAGGTAAGACAGTAACAACACGGCAAAGAGGATATACTGCCCGGTATGCGCCAGAGCCTTGCCTGCAAACGTCACCACTTCGGTCCAATTGGCCGGGTCCAGAACGGCGACCCCAATCAGAATGACCACGATCACCGCCCAAGGCGTCTTGATCAGGTCCAGCGTAACTTTCGCCGGAATCTTCGGGTTTTGTGTTAGCTCAGCCATCGTTTGCGGCCTTTCCCACTTCGTCGGCGCAGCACTCGGACAGGATAAACTGCGCCAGTTTCCTCAACTCGTCATAGTTCGCGCGGTTGATCGTGGTTCGGCCGATCTTCTCCTGCTGCACCACCCCTCCGGCGGCCAGAAACCGCAGGTGATGTGCCAGCGTTGACGGTGCAATCCCGGTTCGGTCCTGGATCTCTCCAACCGTCAGACCGACCTCACCGGCGCGGACCAGCGTTTTTAGAACCTTCAACCGGGCCTCGGACCCCATGGCAGAAAATCCCGCAGCGGCGGCTTCCCACATTTTGCAACTCCATTAAACTAGATTTATAGTTATTTAGGTTATTCGTATCGCCCCGTCAACAGTCAAAAATGCGTAAGTCCAGATTGCTCCCTCCATAAGTCCACCCTATAAGATACGCATGGGGATATCGGTCGACACTTTCTTTCTGGAACTCAACGGTCAGGGCACTCTGCAAGCGCAGATCCAGCAGATGATTGCCGAAGGTATCCTGTCGGGCCGTTTTCATGTGGGTGAGAAACTGCCCTCATCCCGCAAACTGGCTGCCCATCTGGGCGTCAGCCGGATCACGGTGACGTTGGCCTATACGGAACTTCTGGCCAATGACTATCTAACAGCCAAGGGGCGGTCGGGGTACTATGTGTCGGAAAACGCGCCGGTTCCCCCGAAATACACGCCCACCCCGCGCGGCGACGAGACTGTGGATTGGAGCACCGCCCTGGCACGCAAATTTTCGGACGGGGACACTCTGACAAAGCCCAGCGACTGGCGCGATTACCGCTATCCGTTCATCTACGGTCAGGCCGACCGGTCGCTGTTCGATCATGCCAATTGGCGCCTGTGTGCGGTGCGGGCGCTGGGGCACAAGGATTTCGATTCCCTGACAGGGGATTATGTGGATCAGGACGACCCTCTTCTGGTCGAATTCATCGCCCGCCATACCCTACCCCGCCGCGGGATCGCCGCAAGACCCGAAGAGATTCTGATCACGCTGGGCGCGCAGAACGCATTGTGGTTGGCCTCGCGCATCTTATTGAACCGCAACCGAACGGCGGTGATCGAGGACCCTTGCTATTATGCTCTGCGCGATCTGCTGAACCATTCCGACTGCAAAGTGGCGCCGGTCGCCGTGGACCGTGACGGGCTGCCACCGGATGCGCTGCCCGAGCAGACCGATGTGATCTTTACCACCCCCAGCCACCAAAGCCCCACCACCGCGACCATGCCGATCGAACGCCGCACTGCGTTGCTGGAGCGCGCCCGCGCTTTGGATGCGATGGTGGTCGAAGATGACTATGAATTCGAGATGGCCTTTTTGGGTGCACCCTCTCCGGCGCTGAAATCCATGGATCAGGACGGGCGGGTGATCTATGTAGGCAGCTTCTCTAAGTCGCTGTTTCCCGGACTGCGCCTTGGCTACATGGTCGGGTCCGCGCCGTTCATCCGCGAAGCCCGTGCCCTTCGGTCGCTGGTTCTGCGCCACCCGCCGGGGCATGTCCAGCGCACGGCGGCTTATTTCCTGTCGCTTGGCCACTACGATGCACAGATCAGGCGCATGTCCAAAGCGCTGGCGTATCGACGCGCAGCGATGGACAAGGCGGTTGAACTCCATGGTCTGACCGTCGCCGGTCGGGGGATCATGGGTGGCTCATCTCTGTGGATGTCAGCCCCCGAGCATATAGACACGACCGATCTGGCCCGAGCCTTACAAGACCAGAGCGTGCATATCGAGCCCGGCGCGCCCTTCTTTTCTGGCGCAAACCGGCCGCGGAATTTCTATCGTCTGGGTTATTCTTCGATCCCACAGGACCGAATTGATCCAGGCGTGAAACGGATCGCCGAGACGATCCGCAAAGCTTGACTTCGATCTGGACCTAACCCGCCCTGACTTCTGGCCCTAACGCGACCCTGTCCCTTGCGCCAAAACCATATCTAAAGGCGGGGCTGCCTGCCCGGCCAAACTCATATATGCGCGGAGATCAACCAGATGAAAATGACCACCGAAGAGGCCTTTGTTAAGGTTCTGCAAATGCACGGGATCGAACATGCGTTCGGGATCATCGGCTCGGCCATGATGCCGATCTCAGACCTGTTCCCCAAAGCGGGGATCATGTTCTGGGACTGCGCACACGAAGGCAGCGCCGGTATGATGGCCGACGGCTATACCCGCGCCACCGGCAAGATGTCGATGATGATCGCGCAGAACGGCCCCGGTATCACCAACTTTGTCACCGCCGTCAAAACCGCCTATTGGAACCACACCCCGCTGCTGCTGGTCACGCCGCAGGCCGCGAACAAGACCATCGGTCAGGGTGGTTTCCAGGAAGTCGAGCAGATGAAACTGTTCGAAGACATGGTCGCCTATCAGGAAGAGGTCCGCGATCCGACCCGCGTGTGCGAGGTTCTGAACCGCGTGATCATGCAGGCCAAACGCGCCAGCGCCCCTGCGCAGTTGAACATCCCGCGCGATATGTGGACTCAAGTTATCGACGTCGACCTACCCGCGATTGTGGAATTCGAGCGTCCCTCGGGCGGCGAAAGCGCCGTGGCGCAGGCGGCCGAGCTGCTGTCGAACGCCAAGAATCCAGTGATCCTGAACGGTGCGGGCGTGGTTCTGTCCGAAGGCGGCATCGAAGCGTCGAAAGACCTGGCCGAGCGTCTGGATGCGCCGGTATGTGTCGGCTACCAGCACAATGACGCCTTCCCCGGCTCGCACCCGCTGTTCGCTGGCCCGCTGGGCTATAACGGTTCAAAGGCGGGTATGGAGCTGATTAGCGAGGCCGATGTGGTTCTGTGCCTCGGCACCCGTTTGAACCCATTCTCGACACTGCCGGGCTACGGCATGGAATACTGGCCGGCGGATGCCAAGATCATTCAGGTCGACATCAACCCGGATAGGATCGGCCTGACCAAAAAGGTCTCGGTTGGCATCATCGGCGATGCGGCCAAGGTGGCCAATGGCATTCTGGCAAATCTCAGCGACACAGCTGGCGACGCCGGTCGCGATGAGCGCAAGGCGAAAATCGCTCAGAAGAAATCCGCTTGGGCGCAGCAACTGTCCAGCATGGACCACGAGGATGACGATCCAGGCACCACATGGAACCAGCGCGCTCGCGCAGCCAAGCCCGACTGGATGAGCCCCCGCATGGCGTGGCGCGCGATCCAGTCCGCCCTGCCGAAAGAGGCGATCATCTCGTCCGATATCGGCAATAACTGCGCCATCGGCAACGCTTATCCGTCCTTCGAAGATGGCCGCAAATATCTGGCCCCGGGCCTGTTCGGGCCCTGCGGCTATGGCCTGCCCTCGATCATGGGGGCTAAGATCGGCTGCCCCGACGTGCCGGTTGTGGGCTTTGCGGGTGACGGTGCCTTTGGCATCGCGGTCAACGAACTGACCGCCATTGGGCGCGAAGAATGGCCCGCGATTACGCAGATCGTCTTCCGCAACTATCAGTGGGGGGCGGAGAAACGTAACTCGACCCTGTGGTTCGACGACAACTTTGTGGGCACCGAGCTGGACACCAAGGTCTCTTACGCCGGTATCGCGCAGGCGTGCGGTCTGAAAGGCGTGGTGGCACGCACCATGGACGAGCTGACAGCGGCCCTGAATCAGGCCATCGAGGACCAGAAGAACGGCATCACTACCCTGATCGAAGCCATGATCAACCAAGAACTGGGTGAACCCTTCCGCCGCGACGCGATGAAGAAACCAGTGGCCGTTGCAGGCGTCACCGCCGATGACATGACCCCGCAGGCCGGGGCGTAATCCGCGTGAAGCCTCTGCGCGCCATTCTCGGGACAGCAAGCGCGTCGGACAAGATCATCGCCCTGTCCGAGGGCGACGATCCCCGCGTTGTCGAAGGGGCCGTCAAGGCCGTGAAAGAGAATGTTGCGCGGATCATACTGATCGGAGACAGGGCCGAGGTTTCGGCCCTTCTCAGCGCACACGAGGGATATGACCCGGATTGGATCGACATTCATGACCCGGCCACCTCTGACCTGACGCGCGGCCTTGCACAGGCCCTGCATGAGCGGCGCAAGCACAAGGGCCTGACGCTGGATGAGGCGCGCCAGCAAATCACCAACCGCCTGACCTATGCTGCCATGCTGGTGCAACAGGATGTCGCCGACGGCACGGTCGGCGGAGCGGTCGAAACCACCTCGGACACCGTGCGCGCCGCGTTGCAGATCATCGGCACCGCGCCCGAGGCCGCGATGGTGTCCAGCTTCTTCCTGATGCTGTTCTGTCAGGACCATCACGACGTCAAAGGCGCCCGCATCTTCGCCGATTGCGGTCTGGTCGTGGACCCTGACGCGCAAGAGATGGCGGAAATCGCCCGTGCCTCGGCTGACTCCTACACCACCCTGACTGGCGACACAGCGCGGGTTGCGATGCTGTCCTTTTCGACCTCGGGCAGCGCGGACCACCCCAAAGTTTCCAAAGTGGTCGAGGCCACACAGATTGCACGCGCCAAGGACCCAACCCTGCTGATCGACGGAGAGCTGCAATTCGACGCTGCCTTCGTTCCCGAAGTCGCCGCCACCAAGGCCACGGACTCACCGCTCAAGGGTGAGGCAAATGTCTTTGTCTTCCCCAGCCTGAATGCTGGGAACCTCGGCTATAAAATCGCCCAGCGCATCGGTGGGGTCGAGGCCATCGGCCCAGTACTGCAAGGGCTGGCGAAACCCGCGAACGACCTGTCGCGCGGCTGTTCGTCCGAAGACATCCTGCACATGATCGCTGTCACCGCCGTTCAGGCGCAACACAATGATGCCGGGACATAAGTCGTCTTAAGGTATGAAAACGAAAAAATTATTCCGATTTTTCGCAAAACGTGGGAATGATCGGGTCGCAAGCTGAAAAGGGGGCGCATTTGAACCAGCCAGTGATCGACACCTCGCCCAAGGTTTCCGACGAGGTCCGCAAGACCACCTGCTACATGTGCGCCTGTCGCTGCGGCATCAATGTCCACATGAAGGACGGCAAGGTTGCCTATATCGAAGGCAACCGCGACCACCCTGTAAACAAGGGCGTTCTGTGCGCAAAAGGCAGCGCCGGGATCATGCAGGTCAACGCGCCCTCACGCCTGCGCAAACCGCTGCGCCGAGTTGGCCCACGCGGCTCGGGCGAGTTCCGCGAGATCGAGTGGGACGAGGCGATCAGCACCGCTGTCGGCTGGCTGAACGAGCTGCATGAGACCGCCCCGCAGAAACTGGCCTTTTTCACCGGCCGCGACCAGAGCCAAAGCTTCACCAGCTTCTGGGCGCAGAATTTCGGCACTCCCAACTATGCAGCCCATGGCGGGTTCTGCTCAGTCAACATGGCGGCGGGCGGAATCTACACAATGGGCGGCGCGTTCTGGGAGTTCGGCCAGCCCGATTGGGACCACACCAAGTTGTTCATGCTGTTTGGTGTGGCCGAAGACCATGACAGCAACCCGATCAAGATGGGCATCGGCAAGATCAAAGCACGCGGCGCGCGGGTGATCGGGGTGAACCCGATCCGCTCGGGCTATAACGCGGTGGCCGACGATTGGGTCGGGATTACGCCCGGCACCGACGGTCTGTTCATCCTGTCGCTGATTCATGTGCTGATGAAAGCGGGCAGGATCGACCTCGACTATCTAAGCCGCTACACCAACGCGCCTGTTCTGGTGAACGCCGCCGAAGGCCCCGAGAAGGGGCTGTTCCTGCGCGACGACGACGGCAAGCCACTTGTCATCGACCGCGTGACTGGCGAACCAACTGCCTTTGACAAACCCGGTGTCCGTCCGGACCTGTCAGCCACCTATGACAAAGACGGCGTTACGCACCGCCCGGTCTTTCACCTGATGGCCGAGAAATACCTGTCCGACGACCACGCCCCCGAAAAAATCGCCGACCGCTGCGGCATCCCGGCCAAACGCATCCGCGCGATTGCGGCCGAAATCGCGCGCGTCGCCTTTGACGAGGCGATCGAGCTGGACCACGAATGGACCGACTTCCGGGGCGAAAAACACTCGAAAATGACAGGCCGCCCGGTCAGCTTCCACGCCATGCGCGGCATCTCAGCCCATGCCAACGGTTTTCAGACCTGCCGCGCCCTGCACGTGCTGCAAATCCTGCTGGGCACGGTCGAAGTCCCCGGCGGTTTCCGCTTCAAACCACCCTACCCCAAACCGGTCGAGGCGCACCCCACCCCGCACGGAGACCGCCGCCCCGGTCGCCCTCTGGAAGGCCCGCACCTTGGCTTCCCACGCGGCCCCGAAGACCTGCTGCTGGACGAACACGGCAACGCGCAGCGCATCGACAAGGCGTTCACCTGGGAAAACCCGATGTCGGCCCATGGGCTGATGCATATGGTGATCTCGAACGCCGCCGCTGGTGATCCCTACAAGATCGACACGCTGTTCATGTATATGGCGAACATGTCGTGGAACTCCTCCATGAACACCAAGGGCGTGATGGAGATGCTTTCGGCCAAAACCGAAGACGGCAAATATGTCATCCCCAAGATCATCTACTCGGATGCCTATTCCTCGGAAATGGTGGCCTATGCCGACCTGATCTTGCCCGACACCACCTATCTCGAACGGCACGACTGTATCTCGCTGCTGGACCGCCCGATCTGCGAGGCCGATGCCGCCGCCGACGCGATCCGCTGGCCAGTGGTCGAGCCCGACCGCGACGTGCGCGGGTTCCAGTCGGTTCTGATCGAACTGGCCAACCGCATGAGCCTGCCGGGCTTCACAAACGAAGACGGCACGCCCAAATGGAAGGACTACGCCGACTATATCGTCAACCACGAACGCAAACCGGGCATCGGACCGCTTGCGGGTTTCCGGGGCGAGGATGGCGACAAAGAAGGGCGCGGCGCGGTCAATCCAGACCAGCTGAACCGCTATATAGACAATGGCGGTTTCTACGTCGCCCATATCCCCGAAGGTGCGGATTACTACAAACCGTGGAACACGGCCTATCAGGACTGGGCGGTCAGCATGGGCCTCTATGACAGCCCGCAACCCTATCTGTTTCAGCTCTACTCCGAGCCGATGCGCAAGTTCCAACTGGCCGCCGAAGGGCACGGAGACAAACAACCCCCCGAGCAACTGCGTCAGCGCCTCAAAGACACGATGGACCCGCTGCCCATCTGGTACGAGACCGACCAGCAGGGCAACGAAGGCTTCACCATCAACGCCCTGACCCAACGCCCGATGGCGATGTACCATTCCTGGGGCACCCAGAACGCGTGGCTACGGCAACTCCATGGACGCAACCCGCTCTACGTGCCGACCAAACTGATGCGTGAACACGGGCTACAAGACGGCGACTGGGCCAAAGTCACCTCGCCCCACGGCGAAATCACCGTTCCGGTGATGGAGATGGCCGCGCTCAACGACAACACCGTCTGGACGTGGAACGCAATCGGCAAACGGAAAGGCGCATGGGCCCTGCAAGAGGACGCGCCCGAAGCCACCAAGGGCTTCTTGCTGAACCACCTGATCCATGAACTCCTCCCCCCAAAAGGCGACGGAATGCGCTGGGCCAACTCGGACCCGATCACCGGGCAGGCCGCGTGGTTCGACCTCAAGGTGAAGATCGAAAAGGCCGATCCGCCATCCGACGCCGAAAGCCAGCCGGAATTCGCCCCGATTCAGTCCCCAGTCGGCACCGGCCCCAAGGACTTGGCATGGAAGGTTGGCAAATGAGCAGGGTCCAATCTTCATCTGGCCAAAAATATCCCGGGGAGCGCGAGGGGCTGGCCCCTCGCACCGACCCTCACCACCTACGCGGAGGTCAAAGCACATGACCCAGCTCCCCTCATCGACCGACCGCAAAATGGGCCTCGTCATCGACCTTGACACCTGCGTCGGTTGCCACGCCTGTGTGATCTCTTGCAAAGGCTGGAACACCGAAAACTACGGCGCGCCACTGTCGGATCAGGACGCCTATGGGGCCGACCCCTCGGGCACCTTCCTCAACCGCGTGCATTCCTACGAGGTGCGACCCGCTGAAGGTCCCGCACAACTCATCCATTTCCCCAAGTCTTGCCTGCATTGTGAGGATGCCCCCTGCGTCACCGTCTGCCCCACCGGGGCCAGCTATAAACGGGTCGAGGACGGGATCGTTCTGGTCAATGAAAGCGACTGCATTGGGTGCGGGCTTTGTGCGTGGTCCTGCCCCTATGGCGCGCGCGAATTGGATCAGGCGGAGGGCGTGATGAAGAAATGCACCCTCTGCGTGGATCGCATCTATAATGAGAACCTGCCCGAGGTGGATCGCGTGCCGTCCTGCGTGCGCACCTGCCCCGCCGGCGCTCGTCATTTCGGAGACCTCGGCGACCCGGAAAGCGATGTCAGCAAGCTGGTCGCCGAACGCGAGGGCATGGATCTGATGCCCGAAATGGGCACCAAACCCGTGAACAAATACCTGCCGCCGCGACCCAAGGACCAGATTGAGGACCAGATCGACATCCTCGCCCCGCTTCTGGCCCCAGTCGCTGAAGAACCCAAAGGCTTCCTTGGTTGGCTCGATAAAACACTGGAGAAGCTCTGATGCATCCAGCCCCTTCCGTCATCATCTTCACCACACTTTCAGGCCTGGGATTTGGGTTGCTGTTCTTTCTGGGCCTCGGGATGCCCGACGTTTCGGGCTGGGTGGCCTTTGTGTTTTTTGTCATCGCCTACGGCCTGTCGGTCGGAGGGCTGATGGCCTCGACCTTCCACCTTGGCCACCCGGAACGGGCTTTGAAGGCATTCACCCAATGGCGTTCCAGCTGGCTCAGCCGTGAGGGTTGGTGTGCTGTGATCGCTTTGCTCGTGATGGGGCTTTATGCCATTGGTCTTGTTTTCTTTGGCCAGCGTTGGGGGCTTTTCGGCCTTATCGGCGCCGGATTCGCCTTGGCGACCGTTTTCACAACCTCGATGATCTATACCCAACTCAAAACGATCCCGCGCTGGAACATGAAACTGACACCAGCCATGTTTCTCAGCTTCAGCCTTGCTGGTGGGGCGCTCTTGGCGGGTCAGACGAGCCTCGCAGTTCCGCTTTTGCTGGCGGCGGCGTTTGTTCAGGCATTTTATTGGTGGCTAGGGGACAAAGCCTTTGCCACCTCTGGCACAGACCTTGGCACTGCCACCGGTTTGGGTGCACGCGGCGCGGTACGGGCCTTTGAACCGCCGCATACGGGAACCAACTACCTTCTGCGCGAATTCGTCTTTGTGGTGGGTCGCAAACACGCCGAGAAACTGCGCATCATCGCGTTTGTTCTGGCCTTCATGGTCCCGGTGTTACTGCTGGTTCTGCCGTTCAGCCATTTCTTTGCCGCCTTGGCGGTTTTGTCTCATTTGGCAGGAGTTGCGGTGTCACGCTGGTTGTTCTTTGCGCAGGCCGAACATGTTGTTGGGCTGTATTACGGCAAACGATAGGGCATGAGGGGGCCAGCCCCCTCTTGAGCCTGCGGCTCAATTCACCCCCGGGATATTTATGGCCAGATGAAGTTCGGACCCGAGTTGAGGCCCGGCGTTACAGCAGGCCCGCGTGTTTCATCGCAGCCTCGATCGCGGCTTTGGTGCTGTCTTCCAATTCCGTGAGCGGCGAGCGGACCTCGGTGCTGCACAAGCCCAGTTTGGACAGTGCGTATTTGGCACCGACAAGGCCGGGTTCGATGAAGATCGCCTCGTGCAGAGGCATCAGACGGTCCTGATAGTCCAGCGCCTTGGCATAGTCGCCCGCGAGCGTGGCCTGCTGGAACTCGGCGCAGAGTTTGGGGGCTACGTTTGCAGTAACCGAGATGCAGCCGACGCCGCCATGGGCGTTGAAGCCCAGCGCTGTGGCGTCCTCGCCCGACAACTGGCAGAAATCCGGACCGCAGGTGGCGCGTTGCTGGCTGACCCGTGCCAGATCGCCTGTCGCATCTTTGACGCCGATAATACGCGGCAACTTTGCCAGCTCGCCCATGGTATCGGGTGACATGTCGATGACCGAACGACCCGGAATATTGTAGATGATGATCGGGATATCTGCGCATTCATGCAACGCGCGGAAATGTGCGATCAGCCCTTTTTGCGTAGGCTTGTTGTAGTATGGGGTCACGACAAGAGCCGCATCTGCCCCAACCGTTTGAGCAAATTGCACAAAGCGGATGGCTTCGACCGTGTTGTTTGAACCCGCGCCCGCGATAACCGGCACGCGTCCGGCGGCGGCCTTGACCACCTCGGCCACGACGGTTTCATGTTCATCGTGGCTGAGCGTGGGGCTTTCACCCGTCGTGCCTACAGGGACCAATCCGGTCGAGCCTTCCTGAATGTGCCACTCGACCAAGTGTTTGAGCGTATCCAAGTCCAACGCGCCGTTTGTGAACGGGGTGACGAGGGCTGGCATTGAGCCTTTGAACATGACACGCTCCTTGGTGTGCGGTTAGCAATTTTTTGCCTCGCGCGGCATCACAATCTTGGCGATGTGTGTTGATCCCGGCGGTGCAAGGTTTATCCTGAATGGCTCTATCCTTGGTTGGTTGGGAAATGCAAGGCATGACACGCGTTCTGGCGCTTTTGACAGCTGTGATTCTGATTTCATTCGGGCAAGCAAGGGCCGACGCGGTGGGTGATCTGCGCGCCGGGATGAATGAGATGCGCAAGGGTGACTGGAACGCAGCGTTGCGCGAATCCGGTGCACGAGGATCGGTGTCGCGCGATATCATCGTCTGGCATTGGCTGCGTGAAGGGTTCGGGACCTCGGGCGATGTACTGGTATTTCTGGATCGACGTCCTGATTGGCCTGGCCTGGCCTGGTTGCGGCGCAAGAGCGAGCCAGCCTTTACCGGGGCTGATCCCGACCGGGTGGTGAAGTTCTATGACGACCTCCCTCCGCAAACCGCTGAAGGGGCGCTGAACTACGCCGTGGCACTAAAGGCCAAGGGACGCACCGGGGATGCCGAGGCCGATATCGTGACCGCATGGCGGACCATGCCCATGGGGGCGGGTCTGCAAAAAAACTATCTTGAGAATTTTGAGGCGATGCTGCGGCCTCATCACACGGCACGGCTGGATCGGATGCTGTGGGATGGCCATCTGGTCAGTGCGGGGCAGATGCTGCCTTTGGTTAGTGCCGATCAGCGCAAGCTGGCCGTGGCGCGGATCGCCTTGCAAAAACGCCAGCCCGGCGTGGATGGCAAGGTTGCCGCAGTGCCTAAATCACTGGTGGATGCGCCAGGGCTGGCCTTTGACCGCTTTGTCTGGCGCGACAAGAAAGAGCTGGACGACAGCGCGATTGACCTGATGCTGGCGCGCTCGACTGGGCCGGATGCGCTGGGGGAGCCGGATAAATGGGCCGAGGGCCGCCGCCGGTTGGCGCGGCTTGAGATGCGCAATGGCAGCGCCTCGAAGGCCTACAAGATCGCGGCCAATCACCATATGACGCCTGAAAACGGCTATGGCTATGCCGATCTGGAGTGGCTGGCCGGGTTTCTGGCGCTGCGGAAACTGAATGACCCGGCAACGGCGGTGCGGCATTTCCAGAACTTTTCGGATGCGGTGGCGTCTCCGATCTCGAAAGGGCGCGGCGGGTATTGGCTGGGGCGGGCCTATGCGGCGCTGGGGGATGCGGACAAGGCTTATGCGGCCTATGCGATGGGGGCGGACTACCAGACTTCGTTTTATGGTTTGCTGGCGGCCGAACAGATTGGGCGTCCGTTTGACAGCGAATTGGCCAACCCGCGCCGGGCACCACATTGGAAGCAGGCGGATTTTGCCGATTCCAGCGTGTTAGAGGCCGGTTTATTGCTGTTGCAGGCGGGTGAGGACAACCTGTCGGAACGGTTCCTGACTCATCTGGTCGAAAGCCTGGACTCCACGCAAGCCAACCAACTGGGCGATTTGGCCATTGAACTGAAAGAACCCCATCTGGCCGTAATGATTGCCAAGCGCGCGGCCACAGTGGGCATTGTTTTGCCTGCGGCCTATTACCCGGTGCATCCGGTGGCTGATCTGGGTCTTCCGATGGCCAAAGAGATGACGCTGGCCATTGCCCGTCGCGAAAGCGAATTTGACCCCGTCGTGATCAGCGGCGCAGGTGCGCGGGGACTGATGCAGGTGATGCCCGCCACCGCCCAGAACGTGGCGCGGAATCTGGGCATCCTTAGCGGGCACAAGACCTCGAGCCTCACGTCGGACTGGCAGTATAACGCCAAGCTGGGGGCGAATTACCTGTCCGGTCTGGCCGAGGACTTCAACGGCAATGTGGTGATGATGGCGGCTGGCTATAACGCCGGGCCGGGCCGTCCGATCTCGTGGATGGAACGCTATGGCGACCCGCGGGCAGGCGAGATTGACGTGGTCGACTGGATTGAGACCATCCCCTTCAGCGAAACCCGTAACTACGTGATGCGCGTGGCGGAAAGCTTGCCGGTTTACCGCGCACGGCTGGGGCAGCCCGCCCTGCCGGTGCCGTTCTCGCAAGAGCTGACGGGTTCAACCCTGGCGGCGTTCGCGCCATAGGGTAAAGAGGCCCGCCGCAACGACCAAAGCTGCGCCCAGAATGACCTCGGCGCGCAGGGCTTCGCCAAAGATCGAGATACCGATGATAGCGGTCCAGACCAGATGAAAATAGGCAAAAGGTTGCACCGCGCTGGCCTCGGCCAGCTCATAGCATTTGATCAATAGCCAGTGACCCGAGACACCTCCGACGCAAAGCAGTAACATCCACGCCCAATCGGCACGGGCCATCGGCTCCCAGAACCACATGCCGACCAGGGTCATCGCCACTGCCCCGGCTATGCCGGTCCAAAAGAAACTGGTGGCCGCACTGTCCTTGCGGGCAGCATAGCGGGTCAGCAGGCCATACAACGCAAACAGAAAGGCCGAGATCAGCGGCACGATGGCCCACGGGTTGAACACGCCCATCCCCGGTTGCAGGATGATCAGAACGCCGACGCACCCCACACCGATCGCCAGCCAACGTCGCCAGCCAACCTTTTCGCCCAGAACCGGCCCGCTGAGCGCTGCCACCAACAGCGGATAGCAGATGAACACCGCCATGCTGTCGATCAGGCCCAGCACCGTAAAGGCGAACACGGCCACGCAAACCTCGACCGCGAGCAAGACGCCCCGGAAGACCTGCAAGCCCAACTGGCTGGTCTGTGCCGCTGCCTTTAGCCCTCCGGGCGCGCGTGCGGCCAATGCGATCACAAAAACCGCAAAGAACCAATAGCGGATCATGACGACCATGTAGGTGTTGTAGGTCGCCGCCAGATGGCGCGAGATCCCGTCCTGCAACGCAAACACAACCGTCGCCGCGATCATCAGCGCGATACCGGCGCGGATATTGTTCTGCTGGCTCATTCCTTCACCGCGCGGGTCATGTGACGTTTGCGGCCATATCCGGGGGCTCGGGCCACCGTGAAGCCCGCATCGGCCAGTCCGCGCCGAACAAATCCGGCCGCCGTATAGGTCGCCGCAGTGCCGCCTTTGGCCGTGTGATCCGCCACCTGTTGCATCAGGTCTGAGCCCCATAGTTCAGGGTTTTTGGCAGGCGAGAACCCGTCTAGAAACCACGCATCCGCTTGCCCGGACCACGCAGGCAGAGTCTTCCGCGCATCGCCCTCGATCACCTCGAGCCGCAGGGTGCTCAGATCACAAGCCCCACCCTGCCATGCGCTTAGAAACCGCTCGGCCCAAGGGGTCAGATCGGGAAAGGCGTCCAGCGCGCGGGCCATGTCATCGCGACCCATGGGGTAGGCCTCGAAACTGGTGAAACTCAGCGGGGTTGTCTGGCCCGAGATCTCCCACGCAGACCAGACCGTCAGCATGTTCAGCCCGGTGCCGAATCCCAGCTCGGCTATGCGGAACCTCGGCGCGAACCGTGCAGGCAGATCATTGCCCGCCAGAAAGACATGCCGCGTTTCCTCCAGACCGTTCTGGAGCGAGAAATAGGGATCGTCGAAACGGTCCGAGACGGGGATTTGCCCGTCCCGCCATGTCAGTTCGGCACGCTGGTCTGCCATCGGGGAATCCTGTAGCTAAGCGGCGCGACACTGAACAAGGAAATGAGGTTTGGCAATGGTCGATGTGACGGTGCGGGGCGCGGGTATCTTTGGCCTGTCCATCGCTTGGACCTGCGCCCGACGTGGCGCCAAGGTGCAGGTGGTGGACCCGTTTGGCCCCGGCGCAGGTTCCAGCGGCGGGTTAGTGGGTGCACTGGCCCCGCATGTGCCCGAGAACTGGAACGCCAAGAAATCCTTTCAATTCGACAGCCTGATCATGGCCGAGCCGTTCTGGACGCAGGTTGAGGCCACGGGCGGCGTCTCGCCCGGTTATGGGCGATTGGGGCGGCTGCAACCCATCGCGGATCAACGCACGTTGGATCTGGCCCACGCTCGCGCGGTGACAGCGGCCGAACTATGGCAGGATCGGGCCGAGTGGCGTGTGGTCAGGACCACAGAGGTCGGCGCATGGTGCCCGCCCAGTCCGACCGGATTTGTGATCCACGACACGCTCAGCGCGCGGATGCACCCGCGCCGGGCCTGTGCCGCGTTGGTCGCAGCGTTGCAGGTGATGGGTGTACATGTGCAGTCCGATGCGCCGGACGCAGGTCAGGTTGTCCACGCCACCGGTTTGGCCGGTTTACAGGAACTAAATACCGCCTTGGGCAAGACGGTCGGCAATGGCGTAAAAGGACAAGCCGCCCTTTTGCGATTTGATGCCGGAGAGGTGCCGCAACTTTTTGCCGATACCATTCACCTTGTCCCCCATGCGGATGGCACGCTGGCGATTGGGTCGACCTCTGAACGTGAATATGACGATCCAAACAGCACCGATGAAGCACTGGACGGCGTGCTGGACCGCGCCATCCGGGCTGTGCCGCTGCTGCACGGGGCTGAAGTGATCGAACGCTGGGCCGGGGTTCGCCCACGCAGCAAAAGCCGCGCCCCGATGCTAGGGGCACATCCATTGCATCAGGGGCAGTTCATCGCCAACGGAGGGTTCAAGATCGGATTCGGCATGGCCCCGAAAGTGGCCGATGTCATGGCCGATCTGATGCTTGAGGGACGCGACACGATCCCTGAGGACTTCCGCCCTGAGGCCTCACTCTGACCGGGGATGCGCCTCAGCCTGCATACATAGGCGCCCGTCGGGGCCGCGCACCCACAGGTCCGATCCGTTCCGGCACAAGGTTGCGGTTTCAAAATGCATCAGCGGCGACGACGCCCGGAAGGAAAACCGCGCCAAAGGTCCCATCTGTGCCTCGGCAAACAGCATCAGCAACTGCGCCAATAGCGGGCCGTGAACGACCAGCCCCGCATATCCTTCGACATCGCGCGCGTAATCCAGATCATAGTGGATACGGTGGCCATTGAAGGTCAGGGCCGAGTATCGAAACAGCAACGTGGTGTCGAAGGCGACTTGCTGCGCCTCGGTCTCATCTGTCCGCGCCTTCGGGGGTGTCGGGGCCGGGCCAGTTGGGTCTTCGCGGTAGACCAGATCCTGCCATTCGGTCACGCACAGCTTGCCTTGCTGCCAGATCTCATGGCGCAGGGTTACAAAACCCAAAGGCCCGCTGCGCCCGGTTTTCCGCGCGGTACTTTCGCAGACCGAGCGACGCTCGGCCCGCTCACCGGCAACCAGAGGGGTGTGGAAGCTCAGCCGCCCACCCGCCCACATACGGCGTGGCAAGCCCATATCGGGGATCAGGCCGCCTCGCTTCGGATGACCGTCGCGACCCAGTCCTTGTGGCGGCTCGGTCGTCCAGAAGAAAAGCTGATGAAAGAAGGGCGGCAGTTCTGTGCCTGCCGCGATGGAGGGCTTCTGACCCAGCGCGGCCTGCATCGCACAGGCGCGCACCGGGTCGATCATATCAGTCTGGATGTCCTGTTGCATGGGGCCAGACTAGGCATCCGGCCCGTCCCGAACAACTGGTCAGAGGCCTGCTTCGGCCCGCAATTTTTGCATCAGGCTCCGCAGCATGTTCTCGTATCGGTCGCTGCGTAGCCGGCCAGCCTCGTCAAACTCATTCGAGCTGTCTGCCAGATGGAATTCGGGCCCTTGTAGAATGCGCGGCTGAAACGGCACCATAAAGCCGCGCAGCACCATCTGGGCGCGCTCACCCCCGGCGCGACCTGCGGCAGCCGACATCACGGCAACCGGCTTGTCAGCCCATGGTTTTGTCTTGGTGCGGCTTACCCAATCCAGCGCGTTTTTCAGAACACCCGACGGCCCTTTGTTGTATTCCGGGGTCGAGATAATCACCGCATGGGCCTGCGCGATCTGGTCGGACAGTGTTTGAACCGCTGGGGGAATACCCTGGTGCGCCTCCAGATCACCATCATAAAGGGGAAGGTTCAGGTCAGCGTCAATGAAAGTGCCCGCCTCGAACAGGCGTGCCGCCTCGTGCAGCAGCTTGCGGTTGGTGGCGTCTTTGCGCAATGAGCCAGAGAGGCCCAGCAGGATCGGTTCGGACATGAGGAAACTCCGGGTTGTTCGTTTCCTTTTAGTTAGTCCAAGAATGCTGCGCGCCAAAGCATGGTTGACGCGCAGTCAATGTGCATAAATCGCTCTTATCAGATCGGCCCCGTCAGTTGGGCGTGATCTCGATATCCACGCGGCGGTTTTGCGCTTTGCCCGCGGCGGTCAGGTTCGAGGCGACAGGACGGTTTTCACCCAGACCGATCGTGGTGATCCGCGATCCGTTCACGCCATTGGCTTGCAGGATATCCGCGACCGAGCGTGCACGGCGTTCGGACAGACCCTGATTATAGGATGCCTCGCCATCACTGTCGGTATGGCCGATGACCTGAATATTCGAGTTGGGATATTTGTTCAGGTTCTGCCCGACCTTCACCAAGTCGGCCCGCAGCGCCGGGCGCACTGTGGCGCTGTCGGTGTTGAACGTGATGTCATTTGGCACGGTCACGATCAGGCGGTCGCCGGCATTGACGATGATGATACCGTCATTGGCCAGTTGCTGGCGTAGCTCGGCGGCCTGCTGGTCCAACTGGTTACCGATGATACCGCCACCGGCAGCCCCGATGGCCCCACCGGCCAGTGCACCCAACAAGGGGTCAGAATCATTGGCAATCGCGCCGACACCAGCGCCGATCAGACCACCCAGAATCGCGCCTTGCTTGGCGTTTTGATTGGGATCAGCGGGCAGGTTCAGCGTACCGGGGTCCGTGCAGGCCCCCAGAACCAAAGCCGAGCTGAGCCCGGCGGCAACAAAAAACTTGGAAATCGTCATAAGTTCACCTTCTGCTCCGGCACCCGTTTGCCGGGGCCACGTTCTTTCCCCCATTGTATCGCGCCACTTGGGCGCAGGCTCAAGCAACAATCGGGTGAGCGTGGCGGGATGACGCCGTTCAATGCGGTGGCGTGGGATCTGTCCAATAGTCCTGTTCCTGCCAGATCGCGCGCAAAGGCGCGCCTTGCCCGCAAAAGTGATCCTCGGTCGGGGCGCAGGCCCAGATGCGGTCGGTGCGGAAATGGCGAAACCCGTTGCGCAGCTCGCACCACGCCGCCAGCATGGTGCATTCGATGTGGTAGATCAGCGCGACAGGCCGCACGATACGTTCGGTCCGCTGGCCTTCGGCGTTCACATAGGTGATGCGCAGTTTGCGTTCCGAACGGATCGCCTCACGGTAATTGACAATCGGGACACATCCCTTGGCAGGGTCATCCATTGGCGCGCCCCAGGGGGCTACTTGCAGCCAATCCGCAGGCGCACGCAGGGCTTCGATCTTGCGACACACCCGGTCGGCGGCCTGTTGCAAGGTGCTGTCACCCGTTCGGGCCAGCATGGACAACCCCACCCACAGGGCTTCAACCTCTTCGGCGTCGAAATTCAGCGGCGGCAGGTCATACCCGCGCCGCATCATGTAACCGACTCCGGCTTCGCCCTCGATCGGTGTGCGTTGCGCCTGAAGCGCGGCGATGTCGCGGTACACCGTACGCACCGACACTTCAAGCTTTTCGGCCAGCGCCTCGGCTGTGACCGGCGCGTCTGTGGCGCGCAGGATCTGGATGATTTCAAACAAGCGGGTCGAGCGGCGCATCGGCGTCTCCGGGGTTGATCTGCTGACACCTTAACACAGCCCCCTGACAAGGTGGTGTCAGCAGAGACCCGCCAGATTGGACCTGAAATGAAGGAGGTCCCCATGCCAAGCCGCGACAATCATGTGATGATGACACTGCAATTGGGCCCATGGTCCCAAGGCCACAGGCTGCGCGCCTTCGAGATCGAGCGCGAGATCATGGCCGCCCGCCAACCTTGCGTCTCTCGTCGGCGCAAAAGACGATTATCCCTTGGGAACTTGAAACTGCTTTGGGTTGGGCTGTTCTAAAAGTCTGCCTTGGCGCGAAATTTCATCGATGCGCCTCCATCGGGGCTTTTTAGCCTTAACTCCTCGGAATGCAGCATCAGGCGCGGGAAGTCCCGCGCCGGACCCTCGGCATAAAACGGGTCACCTAGAATGGGATGGCCCAACACCTGCATATGCACCCGCAACTGGTGCGAGCGGCCGGTTTTCGGAAACAGCCGGATTCGGGTCGTCTGACCCTCATGTTTTACTACGCGCCAGTCGGTCACGGCGAGCTTGCCGGTTTCATGACACACCATCTGGCGCGGACGATTGGGCCAATCGACGATCAGCGGTAGGTCAACGGTGCCGGTCTTGTCAGCAACCTGCCCCCAGACGCGGGCGACATAGGTCTTGCGGGTCTGACGCTTTTCGAACTGCATACTCAGATGACGCTGCGCATGGGGCGTCTGCGCAAATACCATCACGCCCGACGTATCCCGATCCAGCCGATGCACCAACAGCGCCTGCGGGAACGCGGCCTGAACCCGCGTCAGCAGGCAATCGGCCAGATGGTCGCCCCGGCCCGGCACGGATAGCAGCCCCGAAGGTTTGTTGACCACGATCAGGTGGGCATCTTCGTGCAGCACATCTAAGGGTGTCAGGGGGGGATCATAGGCGTCGCTCATGCGCGCCTGCCTATCCTACAGCGCAACCTCCCGCAACGTCGGGCTTGCCTGAACTCAACAGTTCAGCAAATCTGGCCCAAAGCGGAGGAGAACACATGCACCCCACAATCGCCCGCATGCAAGAGGTCGTCGCCAAAGGAGACGAAACCCTGATCCATGAATTGCTGGCCGAGGACGTGCGCTTCTCGCCCCCAACCTACTACAGCACATGGACGGGCCGCGAACCCGTGGCCGCCGTGCTGGGGCATGTGGGGCAGGTGTTTTCTGATTTCCGCTATCGCCGGATCATGGGAGAGGGCAAGGACTGGGCGCTGGAATTCCAATGCAAGGTCGGAGAACTGGATGCGGTGGGTGTTGACCTGATCACACTGAGCGACGATGGTCTGATTCAGGAATTCGAGGTCGTCATGCGCCCCTACAAGAGCGTTGGCGCCTTGCGCGAAGCGATGATGTCGCGCGTTATGACCGACGCGCGGTTCCTCAAGTTCAAAGACGCGCTCAGTTAAGATGCCCTTCGCCGCCGATCAATTGCTGCGGGTCCCGCTGCTGCCGGTCTTGGCGGCACAAGGGCTGGCCGTGCGGCGCAACGCGCGGCTGCTGCCCGAACCGACGGGCCCCCGTGCCGGGCGTTTCGGCTGCGGTCCGCGCCTGCGCTTGCTGATTGCCGGTGACAGTTCGGCTGCTGGGGTGGGCGCTGGCACACAAACACAAGCTCTGTCAGGATGCGTGGTGCGCAATCTATCCCGTCACTACTGCGTCGAATGGCAACTGGAGGCCACCACTGGCCACACCACCGAAGACACGATCGCCCGACTGGAGGGCCTAGACGGTCCCTTCGACATGGCAATCACAGCCCTGGGCGTCAACGACGTGACCCGTCTTGTATCTGCGAAGGTCTTCGCAGACCGACAGGCCCGGTTGATGGAACTGTTGACCGGCCCACTAAGGGTGCGTCGCGTTGTTGTGATGGCGGTTCCACAGATGCACCGCTTTCCCGCGCTGCCCCACCCTCTGGCCTGGGTGCTGGGTCAACAGGCAGCCAGGCTGGACCGGGCGCTTCAAAAGGCTGTCGCACAATATGCGCAAGCCCGGCACCTGGCCCTCGACTTACCGGACGACCCTGCACTGGCCGCACCGGATGGCTACCATCCCAGTCCCAAAACCTATGCGATCTGGGCAGAGGCCGCCGCCCATCTGCTGCATCAAGGCTGAGCGCGCATCTGCCGGATCATCGGGATCGAATAGATAACAAGTGCAGCCCAGACCATCGGAAAAGCGATCATGCGGCCTTGGTCGATCTGCTCGCCGAACATAGTGATAGCGGTGATGAAGATCATGGTCGGCGCGATGTATTGGAGAATCCCCATCGTAGACAGGCGCACCAGCTTGGCCCCATTGGCATAAACCAACAACGGAATCGCGGTTACGATACCACAGCCAAGCAGCAGCATCGTATCCGAAGCCGACACCCCAAAGCGCCCCGTCCCCTGCGCGCCCAGCCACGTCACATAGGCTAAGGCCGGGATCAGCAGGATCAGCACTTCAAGCAAAAACCCCTGATTTGGCCCAATGGGAAGCGAACGTTTGAAGAAGGCGTAGAACCCCCAGCTCACCATCAATCCCAAGGCTGCCCATGGCAGGCTGCCCGCCTGCCAGATCAGTACCAAAACGCCCGTCGCTGCCAATCCTACAGCGACAAGCTGCGCACGGTTCAACGGCTCCCGCAGCAACACAGCGCCCAGCGCAATGCTGAACAACGGGTTGATGTAGTAACCCAGCGCCGCATCCAACGCGTTCCCGCTCGCAATGGCCCAAACATAAATCGCCCAGTTCACTGAGATCAGCGCCGCCGTCAAACACGCCATGCCCAACATCTTCGGATTGCCCAGCGCCGCCTTCAAATCTTGTGTTCGTCCCAACACGACCAGCAGCGCCCCGGCGACCGGTACTGACCAGATGATCCGATGCGCCACAATCTCAACCGGCCCGACATGCGCCATCGCTTTCATGTAAAGAGGCAGAAAGCCCCACAAAACATAGGCCGTTACTGCTAAGGCCAACCCCTTTGGCGTATCTTCACGGTTCATTGGTGTGGGGGTATCTGCCACGTTTGGTCTCCGGTTGGTGCCCATTTCCTCTATGGCAAATCAAATGGTTTTGGGAACCAGGAAAACTGTGAAGAACCCTATCAAGAAATCTGATACGTCGCACCCAAGTCTGAGCATCAAGATGCGAGGCTCTGCCTCGCGCTCCGGGATATTTATTGCCAGATGAATGAAGGATTCCTGCTTCATTTGGCTTCAAATATCCCGGGGGAGTCGCCCGGAAAGGGCGGCGGGGGCAGCGTCCCTAGCTACGGCTCAAACTTTTGTACGCTCGGACTTGGGATCATACATCGGCTTCAGGGATGCTTCGGCTTTGACCTTCACGCCGCAGACGTCGATCTCATAGCTAGAAGCCAGTACATCGGCGGCCTTTTCACCCGCGCACGGCACATACCCCAGGCCGATGGCCGCGCCCAGCGTGTGACCGTAGTTGCCCGAACTCAGATATCCCACATATTCGCCATCCCGCAGAATGGGTTCATTGTGGAACAACAGCGGCTCAGAGTCGGTCAGTTTGAACTGAACCAACCGGCTTTGCGGTCCACTTTCTTTACGGGCAATAACCGCCTCACGACCGATGAAGTCACTGCCCTTGTCGGTTTTAACGGCAAAACCCAACCCCGCATCGACCACGTGATCCTCGCAAGTAATGTCATGGCCGAAATGGCGAAAGCCCTTCTCGATCCGGCAAGAGTCCATCATATGCATCCCGCAGAGTTTCAGACCCATATCTTGCCCGGCCTCGTACAAGGTTTCGAACACATGGCCCGCCATGTCGGAGGAGACGTAGATCTCCCACCCCAGCTCGCCCACGTAGGTGACACGGTGCGCCCGGGCGAGGCCCATGCCCATCTCGATCTCTTGCGCTGTGCCAAACGGGTTGGCCGCGTTCGAGAAATCAGCGGACGAGACTTTTTGCAGCAACGCGCGTGCGTTGGGGCCCATGACGGCCAGAACGCCCTCACCTGCGGTGACATCGGTGATGACCACGTTGAATCCACCCGCGTGGCGTTGCATCCAGGTTTGATCGGCCAAGCGCGTGGCTGCGGGGGTGACCACCAGATAGGCGGTCTCGGTCAGGCGGGTGACGGTCACGTCTGCCTCGATCCCACCGGTGCGGTTCAGGAACTGGGTGTAGACGATCTTGCCATTGGGCACTGAGTAATCGCCACCTCCAATGTAGTTCATGAACGCCTCGGCATCCGGCCCTTCGACGCGGATTTTGCCGAAAGAGGACATGTCATACATGCCCACATTCTCGCGCACCGCGCGGTGTTCGGCGGCAGAGTTTTCGAACCAGTTCTGACGTTTCCAGCTATAGTGGTATTCGCGTTCTTGACCTGCATTGGCGAACCAGTTGGCGCGCTCCCACCCGGCCAGTTCACCCATGACGGCACCGTGTTCCAGCAGGTGATGGTGGAACGGCGTGCGCCGCACGCCACGCGCGGTGGCCTTTTGGCGATAGGGGTAATGGTCGGCGTAAAGCAGGCCCAGCGTTTCCTTGGACCTTTCAAACAGATACTTCTTGTTGCCTTGAAACGGCTGCATCCGACTGATATCCACATCGCCCAGATCAAACGGCTTCTCACCGCTATCCATCCACTCGGCCAGCGCCATGCCTGCGCCGCCTGCGGATTGGATACCGATCGAGTTGAACCCGGCAGCGACCCAGACATTGTCCATCTCAGGCGCGAGCCCCAGATGATAGGCGTCGTCGGGCGTGAAGGATTCCGGCCCGTTGAAGAAGGTATGAATCCCCGCCTCGGCCAGCATTGGCATCCGATTGACCGCCGCCTCAAGGATCGGCTCAAAGTGGTCGAAATCCTCGGGCAACTGGTCAAACTCGAAACTGTCGGGGATGCCCTCCATCGCCCAGGGTTTTGCGTTGGGTTCAAACGCGCCCAACAGGATTTTACCCGCGTCTTCCTTGTAATAGGCGCACTCATCCGGCACGCGCAGAACCGGCAGCTGGGTCAGGCCGTCAATGCCTTCGGTCACGATATAGAAATGCTCACACGCGTGCAGCGGGACGTTCACGCCTGCCATGCGCCCGACCTCATGCCCCCACATGCCCGCGCAATTCACCACCATATCGCATTCGATATGGCCCGAGGCGCTGCCGTCATCGGCAATCCAGTCAACGCCCGTGACTGTACGCCCCTGCTTGACGATCTCGGTGACTTTCACCCGTTCCTTGACGATCCCGCCGCGTTGCCGCGCGCCCTTGGCCAGCGCCAGTGCGATATTGGCCGGGTCGCCCTGCCCGTCCAGCGGCAGATAGACCGCGCCCTTGACGTCTTCGACATTCAGATGTGGGTACATCTCCTTGACGCGCTCGTTCGAGATTTCTTCGACCTCGACCCCAAAGGCGCGGGCCATGGCGGCCTGGCGGTAGATCTCTTCCTTGCGTTCCTCGGTCAAAGCTACGGTGATCGAGCCGCAGCGTTTGAACCCCGTGGCAACACCGGTTTCTTCTTCGAGCGAGCCATAAAGTTCCTGACTATATTTCGCCAGTTTGGTCATGTTCGCCGTCGCCCGCAACTGTGCGATCAGGCCGGCGGCGTGCCATGTGGTGCCGCTGGTCAGCTGCTTGCGCTCCAGCAGAACGACATCACTCCAGCCCTTCTTGGTCAGGTGATATGCGACCGAGCATCCAATGACGCCGCCGCCGATAATGACCACGCGGGCCTTTTGGGGAAGATCAACCATCCTGAAATCTCCACTCTGTCAGGTTTGGCCAAAATGCCACGAAGGATCGACAATAAATGCGCCAAAAACGTCACAATACTAGTAATTTTCACCGATATGTCGCGCGCTTTTCCCGGCGCAGAACAAACGGCGTGACGCCGAAAAAGCTTTTGTAAACCGAGGAAAAACCGTTTGGGAATCCACAGGCAAGGCCGATCTCGCGCACACTCATGGTGGTGTTCAGAAGCAGGTTATTGGCCTTGGCCAGCCGCATCTCGCGGTAGAAACCGTTGGGGGTGGTGCCGAAGAAGGTCTTGAACTTCCGCTCAAGCGAGCGGTTGGACAGATGCAGTTCCTCGACGATCTGATGGATCGGCAGGGGATCTTCGATATTGGCCTGCATCAGCTTGATGCACTGGTCCAGTTTGGCATCCCCGGTGGCGGTCAAACGCGTGCCGGAAAACGGCTGCATCGAAGAAAAATCGCGGATGTTCTCGTGCAACATGATATCGGCCACGGTCATCTTGGCGGGCCCCGAGATGTGACGGCCAATCACCGACAGCGCCACATCCGTCGTCGCCTCCATCCCCGCGCAGGTGACGACGGCGCCTTGCTGGGTGGCGATGGAGAGCTTGGCCTCGAACCGGGCGCCGCGTTCGCGCAGGAATGAGGCGTTTTCCCAATGGGTTGCCATATCCTCGGTCCCGTGTTCGTCGATGTAACGACTGGCGGCTTCGGCCAGCAGAAACACCTGTGCGCCGCGATATGTGTAATCCGAAACCACGCGGCCCAGCGAAAGGTCGGGATGGTCAGGGTCGGTATTGCCGATAACAAACAGGTAATCCGCCTTGGGCTGGGTGCAGACAGCCTCGGTCTGGATCATCGCATCGCTGCTGGAATGGATCGCTCCACCCTTCAGGGATTTATACGCATAGGTAAAGGGCGGGTGCGGACAGACGCGATTGGCCAGACGCAGCACCTCGACCAGCGACGCCAGTTCCAGCAGCACATAGCCAGGGGCGACGAGGATATCGAAATGCTGCTGTGCCGCCATCGCCCTAGACGATCCGGTGTCGGGCGGCGTGCAGCGCGTGGGCCAGCGCCTCGATATGATCGGGGCCGACCTCGCAGCAGCCGCCGACAATGGTGGCCCCGTGTTCGACCCACTTCATCGCGAAATCGGCATAGGCTTCGGGGGTCAGGTCACGACGTTCTTCCAGCGCATCAACAGTGGGGGCGTCTTCCAAAAACCCTTGCGTGATGCCCGTGAAGCCATTGGCATAGGCCCCGTAAGGGCGGCCCATCGTTTCAAGGATCATCAGCGCGGGCATCACCGATTCCGGGCGAGTACAGTTGATCAGAACCGCATCGGGCGCGAAGCGATCGACCAGCGGCGCAACCTGCGCCAGATGCTCACCCGAACGCAGGCGGGTGCCGTCATTGTCCATCACTGACAGCGCCAGCCAGACGGGTTTGGTTGCGCTTTCCGTCCCGCGCAACGCGCCTTCGGCCTCTTGCAGGGACGAGACGGTTTCCAGCAGGAATAGGTCCACCCGGTCGTTCATCATCTGCACCAGTTCGGAAAATTTCACCGCTGCATCGTCTACATCGGGCTTCAGGTCTGGTCTGTACGACGCCAGCAGAGGCCCCAGCGCCCCCGCAATCCGTTTGTGGCGTGATCCGCGCGCACGTTCGGCCTGGGTCAACGCTTGGTCAATCAGATGAGGCAGTTGATCCTCGATCCCTTCCCGCACCAAGCGCGAGCGGTGGACGGCATAGGTATTGGTGGTGGCAACCGTCGCGCCCCGTTGGAAGTAATCCGCGTGGACCTGACCCACTAGGTCGGGTTGGTCGATCATCACGCGCGTCGACCACAGAGGTGTGGGTTTTTCGCCGCCGCGTTTGACCAATTCCTGCCCGATCGAGCCGTCCAACAGGGTTATATCCGCCATAGCTTTACCTTTCCTCAGGGAATGAGAACCAGTTTTCCCGCAAATGTTTTGGACTGAAAGTCCGCTTGCGCTTTGGTGATATCTCTTAGCGGATAGGTTTTTGAGATCAAAGGTTTGATCCGGCCTGCATTCATCAGTTCGACTAATCGTCCGAAGACCTCGAACGCCTGATGGGTGCAGCCGTGGATGGTGATGTCGCGCAAATAAATGTCGCGCAGATCGGCCTGAACGATGGGGCCGGCGATGGCACCAGATACCGCATACTGCCCGCCGGGCTTCAGCGACAGGATCAGGTCGGGCCACGCGGGACCGCCGACGACGTCGATCACCACATCGAACATGTCTTTCGGCAAGGGCGCGTTACGGTCAAACGTATCCGTTGCCCCTTGATCTTTGACCACATCGGCTTTGGCTGGGCTGGTGACACCCCACACGGTCGCTCCGCGCAGCCGGGCCAGTTGCACAGCGGCCAGACCGACCCCGCCCGAGGCCCCGGTGATCAGTACCTTGTGGCCTGTAGTCACGCCTGCACGGGTCAGAAGGTTCTCGGCTGTTCCAAAAGCGCAGGGAATGGCCGCGATCTCGGCATCAGATAGCGGAGACGCTGAGACGTCGTACAGGTCCGACGCTTCAACCAGGCAATATTGCGCGAAGGCCCCGTCGATCTCAGACCCCAGCGCGATGAAGCCGGTCGGATTGCCGGGGCGTGGGCGCGGCAGGTTGATCGGGCAGGTGACGCGCTGACCGGGTTGGAACCCAGTCTCGGGTCCGGCAAGTTCAACGATGCCGCACAGATCGCCGCCCTGAATGCGCGGGAACTCAAGCGCACCGCCCCAACCGCCCGCGTCGACCTCATGATCCACAGCATCTGTCGCGCCGGTCACATCCGAGGAATACCAGCCGACGCGCGTGTTGATGTCGGTGTTGTTCACCCCGGCTGCCGCGACCCGGACCAGAACCTGACCGGGTCCGGGTTGCGGCACGGGAATATCCGCGCGAAATTCCAGCGCCTCGGGCCCGCCGTGGCGGGTTAGGTGAACGCCCTGCATAACGCGCGGAACAGCCATGGTCAGGCCCGCAGCCGGTCGTTGGCCGGATCCCAGAGGGGTTGATCCTCTTGCACCACAGCGGGGTATTTCTGACCGTAGATTTCGACCTCCAACGCGGTGCCCGGATTTGCCAGTTCCGACTTGATCATACCCAGCGCGATGGATTTGCCCACGCGATAGCCCCATGCGCCGGACGTCGTCTCACCCACGATCTGATCGCCTTGCCAGATGCAGGACATATAGGGCGCGTCGCAGTCACCTGCCTCGACCGTCAGAGTCACGAACGACTTCTTCACCCCCTGCTGCTTTTCATTCAGGATCGCGGCCTTGCCGGGGAAATCCTGCGGCTTGTCTAGTTTGACAAAACGCCCAAGCCCGCCTTCCAACAGCGAGTAATCGGTGGACAGATCGCCCTTCCACGCGCGGTAGCCTTTTTCGATCCGCAGCGAGTTCAGCGCATACATGCCAAACGGCGTGGCACCAGCCTCAAGGATCGCGTCATAGATCGCAGGCATGTCGTCGTTCAGAGCGTGAACCTCCCAACCCAGTTCGCCAGCAAAGGATACGCGGATCAGATAGGCGGGTTTCCCTGCCACAGTGGCGGCCTGATGGGTCAGCCAGCCCAGCGACAGGTCGGCATCGGTCAGACCCGACAGGATCTCACGCGATTTTGGGCCGGTGACGATCAGCGTGTCGCGTGTGGTGGTCACATCCTCGACACTGACACCTGAGGGCATCGCATTCACCAGAATGTCCCGGTCATGCCATTGCGCGGTGGCGGCGGTGATCATGACGAACTCATCCTCACCCAGACGCAGGCAGGACATTTCGGTCAGGATGCGGCCCCGGTCGTCGGCGATATAGACCAGATTGATCCGGCCCACCTTGGGCAAACCGCCAGTAACCAGCCCGCGCAGCGCCTCGGCAGCACCTTCCCCCTTGACCATGAAGCGCGAGAAGCCCGGCAGGTCCAGCACGCCGCAATGATCACGCACGGCCTCGCATTCTTCTTTGATCCGCTGCTCCCACGGGCCCGAGCGGCCCCATGTATGCGTCGCATCCAGCGAGGTATCGTCGCCCGGCTTGGCGAACCAATTGGCGCGTTCCCAGCCGTTATAGGCACCCATCACGCCACCCAGTTCCTTGATCTTGTCATGGACCGGAGACAACTTCTTGTCCCGCGCTGCAGGCCATTCATGATGCGGGAAGTGCATGGCGTATTCGTTGCCGTAGACCTCCATACCCTTCTGATTGCAGTAGTCCTGATCGGTGTAGTCGGTGTAGCGGCGTGGATCGACGGCCCACATATCCCATTCGGTCGCGCCATCGACGATCCATTCGGCAAGCACCTTGCCTGCGCCACCGCCCTGCGCGATGCCGAAGGTAAAGGTGTGCGCCTCAAACGCGTTGCTTACGCCGGGCATCGGCCCGATCAGAGGCAACCCATCCGGCGCGTAAGGGATCGGGCCATTGATGACACGTCCAACGCCCGAAGTTGCCATCAGCGGCACCCGCTCCATCGCGTCAGTGACGATGTCTTCGATCCGGTCCAGATCATCGTTCCAAAGCTGGAAGCTGAAATCCTCGGGCATCGGATCGTCTTCGGTCATCCAATGGCCCTTGCAGTTGGGTTCATAGGGACCAAGGTTAAAGCCGTTCTTCTCCTGCCGCAGGTAATACGAGATATCCACGTCGCGCAGCAGCGGCAGCTTGCCGCCGTTTTCCTTCGACCATGCCTCAACCTCGGGGATTTCGTCGGTCAGCAGGTACTGGTGGCTCATGACCATCGCAGGCACCGTGCGCCCGCCAAAGGGTTTGAACCATTCCCCCACGCGCTGCGCATAGTATCCGGCGGCGTTGACCACATAGTCACAGTCGATATCGCCCTTATCGGTGTGAACGGTCCATGTGCCATCGTCGTGCTGTGTCACCCCGGTTGCCGGGCAGAAACGGATGATCTTTTGCCCCATGTCCCGCGCGCCTTTGGCCAGAGCCTGCGTCAGCTGCGCCGGGTCGATGTCGCCGTCGGTCGGATCGTACAGAACGCCCTCAAGATCATGGGTTTCAAGGAAGGGATAGCGCTCTTTGGCCTCTTCCGCTGTCCACATCTCCATCGGGATGCCCTGATAGCGGCCCATGGACAGGGCGCGTTCGAACTCCTGCATCCGTTCCTTGCTATGCGCCAGTCGGATCGAGCCCGAGACGTGGTAGTTCATCGGGTAATCGACCTCATCCGCCAGCCGCGAATACAGCTCGGTCGAGTAGCGCTGCATGTTCATGATCGCCCATGAGGTCGAAAAGGTCGGCACATTGCCCGCCGCGTGCCACGTCGAGCCCGCTGTCAGTTCGTTCTTTTCCAGCAGAACGCAGTCGGTCCAGCCCTTCTTGGCCAGATGGTAAAGCGATGAACAGCCGACGACGCCGCCGCCGATGATGACCACACGGGCCTTGGTTGGAAAATCACTCATGGTTTTGCTTCCCTGTTAGTGTGCCCGCTGGGGCAGATCGTCTTTGATGTCGTAGTAGTCGCCCTTGTCGGCGACGAAGATATGTTGGGCGAGTTTCAAGCCGGTGGGCTCGTCCAGAGACCCTATTGAAACCGCAATCGTGTCCTCATCATTATGCTGCCAAAACAGGAACGAGCCGCAGGCGCTGCAAAAGCCGCGCTTGGCGATGTCCGAGGCGCGATACCAACCCAGCGTCTCGCTGGAGGTAAAGCTGAGGTTGTCCTGATGGGTTTCGCAGGAGGCCCAGAGATGACCCGATTGCCTGCGGCATTGGCCGCAATGGCAGGCGTTGGGTGCGGCGAGGTCTCCGTCGATGGTGAACGCCACCTTGCCGCAGAGGCAGGAACCGGTGTGCATGTCTTTACCCCCTTGCTGTAGGCGTTGCGCTGGTACCCAGCAACACACCGTAGATGATGAAACAGGTCGCCATCACGCGGCGGACCCAGATATTGAACACAGCGCCCAGCGCGGCCTTGCCCATCAGCGCGCCCAACAAGGTAAATCCGGTGTAGCTGAGCGTTGTGATGACCAGAGCGGTGGGCATGATCACTCCCATCTGCTGCCAGACCGGAACCTCGGGTTGAACGAATTGCGAAAACGCCGCCAGATACCCGGCCACGCTTTTGGGATTGATGGTCGCCACTGCCAGTGCGTGCAGATAGACGTGGCGCGCGGGTCGCTCGGACGCGGGCGCGGGTTTGCTGGCATTGATCCAGCTGCGGATGCCCATCCAGATCAAGAACCCCGCGCCGATCAGTTTGGCGATGAAAAACCCGGTGGGTGACGCCGCGATCAGCGCCGTGACGCCCAGCGCGGACAGGATCAAAAAGGCGCTGGCCTGTGTCAGGATCGCCAGCACGCCCAACATAGCCCTGGCAAAGGGCAGGCTCATTCCGTTTGAGATGCAATTGACCGCATTCGGCCCCGGTGTGGTGACGAACACCATCCAGAACAGAGCGAATATGGTCCAGGCCTCGAAGCTCATTCAATACACCGGCGGGGCGATGACCCAGATGGCCACGGCGGGCTCATCATAGGGGTTCGCCCAGTGATAGGGTTCGTGTTTGATACGGAAACTGTCGCCCGGCCCGACCGAGAACTGCCGTCCTCCAATCGTTAGGTCCAACCGCCCCGAGATCATATAGCCCACCTCTTGCGTCGGACGATTGGCAGGGGTCTGCATCTGCGAGCGGGGCTCGAAGGTGGAATGCACCATCTCAAAATCATCGGTCAGATCGGGTGAGAGCAATTCCTCGATCAGTCCTTCCTCACCCGATCCCATTGGACGGCGCGAGCCTGCGCGGACGACATATCCCTGTTCGGCCGCCGGGGCGGCAGAATGGGCAAACAGCATCGACATGGGCACGCCCAGACAATCGGCCATCTGTCGCAGGTCCGAGATGGACGGGTCAGACATATCCCGCTCGACCTGGCTCAGCCAGCCGACCGAGCGGCCCAACCGCGCCGCGATCTCGCTCAGCGTCAGTCCGCGCGCTTTGCGCAAGGCGCGGATATCGGCACCGAGGGTCGCGCTTTGGGGGGCCTGCGAGTTCAATTGCCGCTCCGCGTTGTCGTGAAATTTCATCCCTGTTTTTCACGATGGCGCGAATCGATGAAAAAACCAAGCGTTTTTTCACTTGGGTCACGCGGCCGGGTTCGGTATCGGTCACGCATGTGGATAGCAGTGATGTATCTGTGGGCGATCAATACCCTGACTCTGCTGGCCTTTGGCTGGGACAAACTTCGCGCGCGGCGGCGCAAGCGCCGGGTGCCGGAACGCCGCCTTTTGTGGCTGGCGGCGCTGGGTGGCGGCCCCGGAGCCGTGGTTGGGCGCTGGATTTTTCGCCACAAAACCCGCAAAGGCCGGTTTTCAGCATGGCTGTTTGCAATTCTGATAGTTCAGGCCGCTGCTTGCTATGCGGCCTTCACCTATCTGCCCCCGTTGCTGGGCTAACCGACCTTAACGCGCAAACACATCGCGCAAGATGGCAGCGAGCTCATCAGCATCCGCTTGGGTAAACGCATCTGGTAGATCGCTGTCGATATCAAACACCGCGATCACCTCACCCTGCGAGTCAAAGACAGGCAGTACCAGTTCCGACCGGGTCGAGGACGCACAGGCGATATGACCAGGAAAAGCCTCCACATCGGGTACAATTTGCACTTCTCCGGTGCGGGCTGCTGCTCCACAGACGCCGCGTGCAAACGGGATCACCAGACAGCCATGTCCGCCCTGATACGGCCCGATCTTCAACACCTCGGGCTCGGTCACGCGATAAAACCCGGTCCAGTTGAAGCGGTCATCGCTGTGATGCACCTCGCAGGTGACAGTGGCCATCAGGGCGACCTGATCCGTTTCGCCTTCGGTCAGGGCGGCGATGGTTTTTGCGAGGGTGGAATAGTCAACGGTCATGGCAGCACTTTGAGGCAAGGGTATCAGGGGGCGCTGCCCCCTCATGAGCCGGTGGCTCAATTCACCTCCGCCGTATTTGGAACAAGAAGAATGGTCAAACGCGTTCTATGGCAATGGCGGTGCCTTCGCCACCCCCGATGCAGATGGCCGCAACGCCGCGTTTGAGGTTTCGTTTCTCGAGCGCATTCAGCAATGTGACCATGATCCGCGCGCCGGATGCGCCGATGGGATGGCCCAGAGCGCACGCGCCGCCATTCACGTTCACCTTGTCGCGCGGCAAACCCATTTCGTGCATGAAGGCCATGGGCACGACGGCGAAGGCCTCGTTCACCTCCCACAGGTCCACATCATCAGTGGTCCAACCGATCTGCGTCAGCAGTTTTTGCGCGGCAGGCACCGGGGCAGTCGTAAACAGGCCGGGGGCCTGTGCGTGGCTGGAATGGCCCAGAATACGGGCGCGGATGGTCAGGGCTTGCGCCTGGGCGGCTTCCTCCGACGCCAGCACCAAGGCCGCAGCCCCGTCCGAGATCGACGAGGCATTGGCCGCTGTCACCGTTCCATCCTTGCGGAAGGCCGGTTTCAGGGTCGGGATTTTCTCGGGCCGGGCCGAAAGAGGTTGCTCGTCGGTGGATTGTGTGACGTCCCCTTTGCGCGTTTTCAGGGTAACAGGCGTGATCTCATCCGCAAAGGCGCCGGTTTCTTGTGCCTCGAGCGCGTTCGACAGAGACTGCAGCGCGTAGTCATCCTGTGCCTCGCGGGTGAACTGATAGGCCTCGGCACAATCCTCGGCGAAGGTACCCATCAAACGCCCCTTGTCATAGGCGTCCTCGAGCCCGTCCAAAAACATGTGGTCAACCACCTGCCCATGGCCGATCCGGGCGCCGCCGCGCATTTTGGGCAACAGATAGGGGGCGTTGGTCATGCTCTCCATCCCGCCAGCAACCATCGTGTCTGCGTGCCCCAAGGCGATCTGGTCATAGGCCATCATCGCAGCCTTCATTCCCGACCCGCACATCTTGTTGAGGGTGGTCGCGGGAACCTCTTCACCCAGACCGGCGGCGAAACCTGCCTGCCGCGCAGGGGCTTGGCCCTGACCCGCGGGCAGGACGCAGCCCATCAGCACCTCGTCCGCAGTATCGGCCCCGGCGCCCTGCAAGGCGGCGCGGATTGCCGTTCCGCCCAGATCAGCGGCGCTGATGCCATCGAACATCCCTTGAAACCCACCCATCGGGGTCCGTGCTGCACCTGCGATTACAACTTGCTTCATCGGGAGGCTCCTTTTCTGCTTTTCCGTATGGATGGATACCGAATGGTAAGAATTGGCGTCTAGCGTATTTCTACGCATGATTTGCAATTCAGAGGACCGGCGCGCATGAGCCTGACCAGCAAAACAACCGACTCGGCCCAGATTATCACGGTGCATTCCGACCGGATCGACGCCGCCATGGCCATCCAATTCAAGGAAGAGATGCGGCAAGAGGCCGAAGGCGGTGCTGCGCGGGTGGTGCTAGATCTGACGAGGGTGGAATTCATCGACTCCAGCGGTCTCGGGGCGATCGTCGCCGCCATGAAACAGCTTGGCAGTGATCGCAGGCTGGATCTGGCGGGGTTGCACCCCTTTGTCGAAAAGGTTTTTCGCCTGACCCGTATGGACACGGTTTTCAAGCTATACCCGACGCTGGGCGACGCGCTTGCGTCCACCGCCGACTGAGCCCGCAGATCGAATGAATAAGCGCCCTGCCCATGTGTACCGGTAACTGCCTGGATCTTCAGTTCTCAGCCACAGCGTCCGATGCCAGCGCGGGCATCGCTCAGCTCAGCGCCTGCCTGAAAGCGCAAGGCCTGCCCGCGCACAAGGCGGGGGACGTAAAAATCGCGCTAGCCGAGGCAATCAACAACGTGGTCGAGCATGCCTATGCCGGGGTCACACCCGCTCAGGTCAAGGTGCGGTGTCGGCTGAACCAAGACTGGCTTGAAATACTGATTTCGGACACCGGCAACCCTCTGCCCGGATTTCGGGTGCCCGAAGGCATGCCGGCGGCGCTGGGGTCATCGCGCGACGAACTGCCCGAGGGAGGATTTGGCTGGTTCCTGATCCATGAATTGACCAGCGATATCCGGTATGAGCGCAGCAACGGCTGCAACAGGCTGTCCCTGCGCTTTGATTTCCCGGACGCCGAGTGACAGGCAAAAGGTCACAATAACGCCCAAATCGAACCATTGTCGCGCCGCAAATCAGGGTCATACTTTTACCTGTAGCTCAGATAGCTTCCCTCGGCGCCAAGTGTCACAGCCCCCACCCAGTGAACGGCGCCGAGGAATTTCCCCTTGATTTGACTGGACAATAGATCGACGCGCGATACCTTCGGCGCGAGTTATTGGGGAATACTTTTATGCGCGATTTTCACGTTCCGGGTCGGTCCGAAGTCCTGTCAACGGAAGGCATGTGCGCAACATCGCACCCGCTGGCTGCGCAAGTTGCGATAAGCATTCTGGAACAGGGCGGTAATGCGATGGATGCCGCGATTGCGGGCGCAGTTCTGCTGGGACTGTGCGAGCCACAGATGACCGGATTGGGCGGAGATTGCTTTGTCCTGTTCAACCGTGCTGGTGAAACCAAAATCCGCGCCCTTAACGGATCAGGCCGCGCTCCCGCGATGGCCAATGCGGACGCCTTGCGCTCACAGGGTCTGAATGCGGTTCCCCTGACCTCGCCCGAGGCGGTGACAATACCAGGCGCGGTCGATGCCTTTTGCCACCTGGCCGAAACCGAGGGCCGGATCGGGTTGGATTCGGTCCTTAGCCCTGCCATCCACTATGCGGATACCGGCGTGCCTGTGGCCCCGCGCGTGGCTTTGGACTGGAATATTGGAGCAGCCACGCTGCAAGGATCCGCGCGAGATCACTACCTGATCGACGGCAAGGTCCCCAAAACGGGGCAAATCTTCCGCTCTCCGGGTCAGGCAGAAGTTCTACGCCAAATCGCACAACACGGGCGCGATGCGTTTTATACCGGCGACATTGCCGAGGACATGGTTGCCGCACTGTCGCAATTGGGCGGTGTTCACACGATCGAAGATTTTCGGACCACCCAATGTACCGTCACCCTACCAGTCAACAGCAGCTACAACGGTGTCGAGATGTACGAACACCCCCCCAACGGTCAGGGGGCGACGGCGCTTTTGTTGTTAAATATCCTGAAAAATTTCGACCTTTCCGGGATGGAACCGTTCAGCGCGGAACGTATTCATATCGAGGCCGAGGCCTCAAAACTGGCCTATGACGCGCGTAATCGCTTTATCGCCGATCCTGATCACGCCACGCAGGCTGAAAAGTTCACCGATCAGGCGCTGGCAGATCAGCTCGCCGCCCTGATCGATCCTAAGCGGGCGATGCCAGCCGCCGCTCCGCTGACCGAGGCGATCCACAAGGATACGGTTTATATTACCGTCGTCGATCGGGATCGGATGGCCGTGTCTCTGATCTATTCGATCTTTCACAGTTTTGGGTCGGGCATCGCCTCACCGAAATACGGGATACTGCTTCAAAACCGGGGCGCTGGCTTTACCTTGCAGGCCGGACATCCGAATGAGATGGGGCCGGGCAAGCGCCCGATGCACACAATCATTCCCGGTATGCTGAAACAGAACGACCGCATCACCATGCCATTCGGCGTAATGGGCGGATCGTTTCAACCCACCGGACACGCACGCCTGTTGTCCAACCTGACGGATCACGGGTTGGGATTGCAGGACAGCATCGACGCCCCGCGCGCCTTCGCCGATGGAAACGTTATGAAACTGGAACGCGGAATTCCGCCCAGCGTCGTGCAACAATTGTCAGATCTGGGCCACAACGTTCAAATCCCGGAAACGCCACTGGGTGGAGCGCAGGCTATCCGAATCCGCGATGACGGTGTTCTGGAAGGTGCCAGCGACCCCCGAAAAGACGGTTGCGCTCTTGGCTACTGATCCTGAACGCGCACGATGCGCCGATCAGTTTAGGTGGAAATGCAGCGGGTATGCGCCGTTTTCAAACGGGCCGAACATGTCTGGAATATCAGGATGTTCCACCGGCTCGCCGGACTGATCGGCAACCAGATTTTGTTCAGAAACATAAGCAACATAGAAGGATTGGTCGTTTTCGGCCAACAAATGATAGAACGGCTGATCCTTGATCGGGCGGCTATCTTCGGGGATGGCCTGATACCATTCTTCGGTGTTCGAGAATTCCGGGTCCACGTCAAAAATCACCCCTCGGAAGGGATGTTTCTTGTGACGGACCACCTGGCCCAATTTGTACTTGGCATGTGTCTTCAGCATATCTTCAGCCCCCAAAGAACTTACTACTCTTTTCCCGGCGGAAATGCCAATCAATGATCGGATTTTAAGGGAAACAGTCTGTGAACCTTCTACTAACAGTGTTCGAAATTGCGGCTCCGGTCTTTCTTTTGGCCGGGATCGGATTTGCGTGGGTCAAGCTGGGGTTCGAATACCGGCTGCAATTTGTGACCCGTCTGGGCGTTACGCTGGCGGTGCCCTGTCTGATCTTTGTCGCCCTGATGCAGACCGAGATCACAGCCACCGAGTTGACGCGGTTCACGTTGGCGGCCATCACCGGACATGTGGTGCTTGCGGTGGCCTTTGGCCTGTTCGTGCGGCTCAGCGGCTTGGATCGCCGCACATTTCTGGCCCCGCTGATCTTTGGCAACACAGGCAATCTGGGGGTGCCGCTGTGCATCTTTGCCTTTGGGCAGGCGGGGCTGGGATTTGCGGTGGTTTTTCTGGCTGTAACGGCGCTCTTTTCCTTTACCTATGGGATCTATCTTGTGGCGGGCAAAGGTGCGTTCGGCAAAGCCGCGCGCGAACCGATGGTCTGGGCCACCCTGCTGGGTGCCCTGTTCCTGTGGCGCGGTTGGGAAACGCCCGTTTTCCTGACCAATACGCTGGACCTGCTTGGGCAAATGGCCATCCCCCTGATGCTGATCACGCTGGGCGTGGCGATCGCGCGGCTGACCTCGCGCAGTTTGGGACAGGCGCTTTGGCTGTCTGCGCTGAAACTGGCGGTGTGCTTTGGGCTGGGCTGGGGCATCGCGCTGGCATTTGACCTGGATAGCGTCGCGTTTGGCGTTCTGGTCCTGCAAATGTGCACCCCGGTGGCTGTGACCTCGTACCTGCTGGCCGAACGGTTCGAAGCGGACGCAGACGCCGTCGCAGGCCTGGTTATGGTGTCAACTGTCCTGTCTGTGGGCGCGTTGCCTTTAATTCTAGCTATTGTGTTGTAGCGATTGTGATTTCCTAAAGGCTCAATCTGCGCTAGAATGAAGAAAAAAGGCACGAGGCACATGAGCAGAATTCTTATCGTACTCTTCGGGGTGCTGCTTTTGGCATCCTGTAGTGGTGGCTCCAAACAGCCGCCCAGCAAGCTAAATGACGCGTGCAGCATTGCGCGTGAACGTCCTGATTTTATCAAAGCCTTCAAAAGCACCGAGCGGAAATGGGGTGTCCCCGTCCACGTTCAGATGGCGACGATCTATCAGGAAAGCCGCTATCGCCACGATGCGCGCACCCCGCATAAATACGTGTTGGGTGTCATCCCGATGGGCCGTCAAAGCAGCGCCTATGGGTTCAGTCAAGCTTTGGACGGCACGTGGGAGGAATACCAGCGCGAAACCGGCAAGCGCCGCGCCAAGCGCGACCGTATCCGCGACGCGTCGGATTTCATCGGTTGGTACATGAACAAAACCAACCAGCGCAACGGCATCCAGCTGCATGACACCCGCAACCAGTATCTGGCCTATCACGAAGGCCATACCGGCTACGCTCGTGGGAGCCATTACAGCAAAACATGGTTGTTGAACGTGGCCAATGATGTGGACGCGCGCGCCAAACTCTATCAGGCACAGCTGGCGGGCTGCCGAATTTAACAGCCCAGCGGGTCAGCGATCGCCTGACCCGCTCCGCGTCCTTTTCGTGAACAGGTCGCTGTTCAGCTTGCCATCAGTTTCCAGCTGCCCCAGCAGAACGGTCGTTTGGCTGCCTGCGTTATCGTGGATCACCCATTTGCGCAGTTCGACCGGATCACCGGTAAACATCAGCTCGATCCGACCCGAATCCGGGTTCTTGGGATCCTGCGCCGTCACGACCGTGGCGGTACCGTCAAAATCGTGACCGACCACCATATTGGCCTGTCCCAGATTCACATTCCGCGCCAGCACCAGCGACAGGGGCGTACGTTTTAGTGGATATTGCTCAGCCGGCTGGTTGGACTTGGGATCAAATATCTGAACGGTTCCAGCCCGCGCCAGTACCACTGCGCTGTTGGGCGGATCATATTCGAACCGCATCTTGCCAGGGCGTTCGATCCACAATTTCCCGGTGCTGAGCGAGCCATCGTCGTTGACCTGCGTGAACGTGGTCTCAACGGTTTTCAGCTCGTTCAGGTAGTTTGATATCTGCGATAGCGGCAGCTTGTCCGCCGCCCACGCGGCGGGTGCGGACAATGTCAAAGCAAGGGCAAAAGCAATCTGTTTCATGAGGCACAGATAGGCCTTCTGCCCTTGTTATTAAATATCCTATTGCTCGGGGACGAGGATTTCGCGCTTTCCGACGTGATTGGCAGCGGAAACAACGCCTTCGTCCTCCATCTGCTCAACCAGACGCGCGGCTTTGTTGTAACCGATGGCAAGTTTCCGCTGGATATAAGAGGTCGAGCACTTGCGATCCTTGATCACAATCGCCACAGCCTGATCATAGAGAGCGTCCTCGCCATTGGTGTTGCCACCGGTATTCAGGCCAAGAACTGCATCGATATTGTCGGCCTTTTCCTCGGCCGGACCATCGACGACACCGCTCATGTAATCGGGCGGGCCGAACTGTTTCAGGTGGTTGACGATTTCTTCGACCTCTTCGTCCGACACGAACGGGCCGTGGCAGCGAGTGATCTTGGCCCCGCCAGCCATATAGAGCATGTCGCCCTGCCCCAGCAGTTGCTCGGCACCCATCTCGCCCAAAATGGTGCGGCTGTCGACTTTCGAGGTCACCTGGAACGAGATCCGGGTGGGGAAGTTTGCCTTGATCGTACCGGTGATCACATCGACCGAAGGCCGCTGCGTCGCCATGATCAGGTGAATACCCGAGGCCCGTGCCATCTGCGCCAGACGTTGGATGCAAGCTTCAATCTCTTTGCCCGCGACCATCATCAGGTCGGCCATCTCGTCGACGATGACGACAATGTAGGGCATCGCCTCGGGCGCGAATTCTTCGGTCTCGAAGGTGGGTTCGCCGGTTTCATCGTCAAAGCCCGTTTGGACCGTGCGGCTGAACATCTCGCCCTTGGCCAACGCATCCTTCACACGGCCATTATAGCCCGCGATATTGCGCACGCCCATCTTGGACATCTTGCGATAACGATCCTCCATCTCGCCAACGACCCATTTCAGGGCGACAACCGCCTTTTTCGGGTCGGTCACAACGGGCGACAGCAGATGCGGGATACCGTCATAAACAGACAGTTCCAGCATCTTGGGGTCGATCATGATCAGGCGGCATTCATCAGGCGTCAACTTATAGAGCAGCGACAGGATCATCGTGTTGATCGCCACCGACTTACCGGACCCCGTGGTCCCTGCGATCAGCAGGTGAGGCATCTTGGCAAGGTTCGCCACGACTGACTCACCGCCGATATCCTTACCCAAGGCCAACGGCAGCGCATGGTTGCCGTCGCCGAAATCACGGCTGGCAAGGATTTCACGCAGCACCACCATCTCGCGATTTTCGTTGGGCAGTTCGATGCCGATGACCGAGCGCCCTGGCAAGGTCGAAACACGCGCCGACAGCGCCGACATCGAGCGTGCGATATCGTCGGCCAAACCGATCACACGGCTGGCTTTCAGACCGGGCGCGGGCTCTAGTTCGTACATAGTAACAACCGGACCCGGGCGAACACTGACGATCTCCCCCTTGACGCCATAGTCATCCAGAACGTTTTCCAGCATCCGGGCGTTTTCCTCCAACGCTTCATCGCTGAGGTGATGGCGTTGAATGTTCGCCGGGTTGGCCAGCAGGCCCAAAGGCGGCAATTCGAAATCGGAATGCTTGTCCTCGAACGACAGCGCAGGCTGCGCTTCGGCCTGCGCGCGGCGCGAAGGCTGAGGCGCGCGGCGCACAGGTTGCGCGACAACCGGTTTGCGTGGCTCCGCCACGGGGATTTTCATCGCGGGCCGAGACTGCAGCGCAGGCTCGGGCGTGTCCTCGAATACGGCGTCGTCATAGTCCGGCTCGGGCGCGAAGTCCTGATGTAAGGGCTCCTGCCATTCGGTCGGTTCTGCCGTCAGCATCGACTTGGGCGGCAAACCAGTCGAAGTCATCGGCGGTTCCGGCGGCAATTCGCCCGCATCTGAGTTCAGGATCAACGGATCAGGCCCACGCCCCCGCCCCTTGGTCAGCGGCAGGTTCGGGTCATATTCGGGCGCCATCTCACCCGCGGCGACCTTGCGGTTGCGTACAGCGGCGGAAATCTTCGACCGGATGCGGTCCTCGCCTGGCATCTCGTCAACATCGACCAGAGATTCCCGGTCAATGAGTTCGGGCTCGGGCATCGGATCGGGGCGGCGGATCAGATCGGGGATGCGTGACAGCAGGCCCGGTTTCGCGGGCTCGGGCGCGGTCAGCGGCGGTTCGTCAAAGACCGGGTCGGCGTAGGCCAGTTCATCTTCGAATACAGCCTCCGCGGCCTCGGCGCGCGCGACCTTGCGCTCATCCCATTGCGCTCGGCGATCACGGGCGGCCTGCGCGGTCGCGGCGGCCCCACGACCCAGCAGGTTCATCAACCCGTCATAGGACATAACCAAACCCAGCAGAAACGCCCGGAATCCTTTGCGCACATCGTCGCGCGTGAAGCCCAGAACAAAAACGCCCAGCGCCAGCATTCCGAGCGCCATGGCCAGTGACATCAGCTTGACCATGAAATGCGATGCGACCGGCAACAGTGTCAGCAACGCGCCCATGACGGTGTCGCCAAACAGCCCGCCCAGACCAAAACTATGGGTCGAACGCCAAGCCTCATCGGGCACCAAAGTCGCTGCATAGACCGAGACGACGGCAATCCAAATCGGCGCAAAGATCAGCCGTGCAATCGCGCGATCCTCGCCAAAATGCCCGGCAAAGCGCACGCCCCAGCCGATCAGGACCAAGGCGATGCTCCAACTGCCCCAGCCCACGATCATGAACAAGGGTGCCGCGATCGAGGCCCCAATCCGCCCCATCCAGTTCTGCACCGGCGCATCGGTCGAGACCATCCAGTTCGGATCATCCGGCGTGTAGGACCAGATCATCGCCGCCGAGGCCAACCCCAGCAGGATCAAGGCAATCCCGATCAGCTCTTTGCTGCGCCGTTCAATGGCGGCTTGCGTTGTACTGTCCAGCAATGGATCGCGGTTGCGCGCGTTCAATGATGCCATTTTGCCCTCGTACCTCACGAATAGATGCAGTCGCGGAGCGTAATCAGCCCCTGCTGCAACTCTGTTTTTGGAGCCACAAGCGCGGCCCGAATAAAATGCTCGCCCGGGTTTTGCCCCGGATCGCCTTGGGAAAGATATGCGCCCGGCAGAACCCGAACCCCGGTTTCACGCCACAGCTTCAATGCGGTCTCTTCGCCGTTGTCGACCGGTAGCCACAGGAAGAACCCGGCCTCGGGTGACATGTAACCTTGCACGCCCGCAAACACCTCATCCGCGATAGCGTATTTTTCCTGATAAAGCGCGCGGTTTTGGATGACATGCTCTTCGTCGGCCCAAACACGTGCAGCGGCGGCCTGCAACGGCAGGGGCAGTGGCGATCCGGCATAGTTGCGCAGCTGCTTGACCCGTTTGATCGTATCCGGCCCGCCCGCAATCAGACCCGAGCGTAACCCTGCCAGGTTCGACCGCTTCGAGAGTGAGTTGAACAGCACCACACGTTCGGGGTCTGCGCCCATCTCTTGCGCGACGGTCAGGGCGCCCACTGGTGCCTCTTCACGGTAAATCTCGGAATAGCATTCATCCGCAAAGATGCGGAAATCGTACTTTTCGGCCAACCCGATGAGTTCGGCCCAATAGTCGCGCGAGGCCACAGCGCCCTGCGGGTTGGCGGGCGAACAGATATAAGCCGCGACAGTGCGGTTCAGCACATCCTCGGGCAGGCCTACATAGTCGGGCAGATGGCCAGTGGCGGCAGTGGCCGATACAAAAACAGGTTCCGCCGCGACCGAGATCGAGGCTACCATATAGACCTGATAGAACGGGTTCGGGCACAGGATGACCGGCTTCCGGCCATTCTTTTCCTCGGGGCACAGCGCCATGGCGGCGTTATACAACCCCTCGCGCGTGCCGTTCAGTGCCATCACGTTGGTGTCGGGGTCCATCGTCACGCCATAGCGGCGCGCGATCCAGTCGGTGATCGCGCCACGCAGCTCGGGTGAGCCTTCGTTGGGCGGATAACCTTGAAACCCTGCGGCATTCTCAGAGATGACATCCGTCACCCAGGCCGGGAAATCATGCATCGGCGCGCCGATAGTCATGTGAATCACATCGCCGCCCGGCTGATGGTGGTCCAACAGGGTGCGCAGACGCGGGAAAGCGTATTCCGGTAGGTTCGAAAACCGCTCGGGGAAATTCATATCTACTGCCTCAAGTTCGGGATCATACCGCCCCGTTTTAAGGCAGGTTACAGGCCGCACCCCACTTCGTCCAGACAAAGTGGCGGCGAATCAGGGGATTGTGGCATTCAGGCCAATGCCGCCTCGGCCGCTGATCCGATCCGTAGCAGAGCCTCCTCGGACCCCGGATAGCCCATCATCATCAACCCGCAGCCCGGTGTTCCTGTCGGCAAGGTCAGCGCGGCCAGACCCATCAGGTTGCCGATCCGCGTGTTGCGCAGGGCCAGCAGGTTTTCGGTGACGTAGTAGTCGTGATCGGTCAGCAAACGCTCCAGATTGGGCGGCAGAATCGGCGCTGTTGCAGCCAGAACAGCATCAAACCCGGATGTGGCCGCATCCCAGGCAGCGCGAGAGGCCTTCAGCTTGGACCACGCCGCGATGTAATCCGCACCCGAGACATTCTTGCCCGTGCGGAACCGTTCGAGGATTTCTGGATACATCGCATCCGGGTTGGCTTCGATCACATCGCGCCACAGCCCATAGGCCTCGGTCGTATAAAGCACACCAGACAGCGCCATCGCATCCGCCAGTTCGGGCACTTCCAGCGGCACGATCTCGGCCCCTGCATCGCGCAGACGCTCCAGCGCGCTGTCATAGGCGGCTCGAGGAGCGTCGCGCAGGTCATCCTTGGCGATGTTTTGCAGATCGGCAAAGCGGCGGCCTTTCAGGCTGGCCCCACGCAGGTCGGCGGGTGTACCGCCTTCCAACAGGGCCAGCATATGCGCCGCGTCCTCAACCGACCGGGCCAGCGGGCCCACAGTGTCGAAGCGCAGGCACAGTGGTACCGTGCCTTCAAGGCTGACCCGCCCTGCAGTTGTTTTCAGACCCACCAGATTGTTCCATGCGGACGGAATACGCACCGAGCCTCCGGTGTCGGATCCAATCCCACAAGCCGCCAAGCCCCACGCGACCGAGGCTGCCGCGCCCGAGGATGACCCGCCCGGCACGGCATCCACATCATCAATGCAGGGCGGTGTGTCGGTGATGGGGTTCAGACCAAGGCCCGAGAAGGCCAACTCGCTCATATGGGTTTTGCCCAGACACACCGTGCCCATGGCCGTGGCGTTGCGCACGACAACCGCGTCCGCCTGCGGCACCCGGCCTTTCAGCAGGGCCGATCCGGCCTCGGTCCCGGTGCCCGCGGTATCGAACAGGTCTTTCCAGCTGATCGGCACCCCGTCCAGCAGTGACCGGCGCAGACCCAGCGCAGCGCGATCCTGCGCGGCTTTCGCCTCGGCCCGGGCGCGATCATGGGTGACGCGCGCATAGATGCGGTCGCGGTAGGGATGGGCGTCGATGGCGGTCAGATAGGTCTCGGTCAGCTCGACCGGGTCAATCTGGCCCATGCCGATCCCCCGCCCCAGATCACACGCCGTCATGGTCAGCCAGTCCTGCATCCCTACCCCCTTGGAAATTCTGCTATGAGGCGACGGTAGCGACAGGACCGCACATGGACAATCCCGAAAGGGCGCGCATATTGCGAGGCATGGAACACAAGACCGATATCCTGATCGTAGGCGGCGGCCTGAACGGCCCGGCTTTGGCTTTGGCGCTGGCCCAAACAGGGCATTCTGTCACCGTGATCGACAGCTTGGCCCAGAAAGTCCGCAAGAACGCTGCGTTTGACGGGCGTGCCTATGCACTGGCGCTGGCCTCGCAACGGCTGCTGGATGCTGTGGGCGTGTGGGATAAGGTCTCTGATCACGCCCAGCCGATGCTTGAAATCAAGGTCACGGATGGACATGCGGGCGCGGGCCCATCGCCGTTCTTCATGCATTTCGACCATGCCGAGATCGAAGAGGGTCCGATGGGCTTTATGGTCGAAGACCGCCACCTTCGTCGTGCCTTTCTGGACGCCATGGCCGAAGAGACCCGGATCACGCAGATCAACGGACGCACGGTTGTCGCGCAAGAGGCTGACGCGACCGGCGTGACCGTGAAACTGGATGATGGCGCGACCGTGACGGGCGGGCTGCTGGTGGGCTGCGATGGCCGCCGCAGCGGCACCGCTGCGCGCGCGGGCATCAAGCGGACGGGGTGGGATTACGGTCAAACCGCGCTGGTGTGTGCGATTGAACATGACCTGCCCCATCACGGTATCGCGCATCAGTTCTTCATGCCGCCCGGCCCGCTGGCCATCCTGCCGCTGACCGGCAATCGCAGCTCGATCGTCTGGAGCGAACGGGCTGAAACTGCCGAGCGCATCAATGCCCTGCCCGAGGCCGACTATATGCAAGTCCTGCGCCCCCGCTTCGGCGATTTTCTGGGCGACATCCGGCTACAAGGCGATCGGTTCACCTACCCGCTGAACCTGACCATCGCCAATTCCTTTATCGGCGACCGCATGGCGCTGGTGGGCGACGCCGCCCACGGTATGCACCCAATCGCAGGGCAAGGCCTGAATGCCGGTCTGCGCGATGTGGGCGCATTGGCCGAGGTTCTGACCCTAGCTGGGCGACGGGGTGAGGATATCGGATCGGTGCTGGTGTTAGAGCGTTATCAGGAGTGGCGGCGCTTCGACACGGCCTCGCTGGCGATGGCGACAGACGTGTTCAACAAGCTGTTTTCCAACGACAATCCGCTTCTGCGTGCAGGCCGCGATATCGGGATGGGAATCGTCGGATCGCTGCCAGGCCTACGACGCGGCTTTGTGCGCGAGGCCGCCGGGTTGACCGGGGACCTGCCCAAATTGCTGCAGGGTCGCGCGATTTAGTCCAGCTCGCGCGCCTCATCCACCAGCATCACCGGAATGCCATTGCGGATCGGAAAGGCTAGACCGGCGGCTTTCGACACCAGTTCTTGTTTGTCCGCATCATAGTGCAGGGTCGTGTGGGTCTGCGGGCAAATCAGCGCCTCGAGCATGTGACGGTCAAACGCGTGTTCAGTCATTGCAAATGTTCCTCGCTCGATCCGCCGCGCATGGCGAATTCGATCAATGTTACCAACGTCTCGCGCCGGGTCCGTAAGCACGGGGCCTCAAGCAGGGCTTGTTTCTCTTCAGGGTCGAAATCCAGCAGCATGGACAGCGAATTTACCAGCAACTCATCATCCGCGTCTTTCAGCGTGTCCCAATCGGTTGAAAGATTCTGCGACGAAAAGAATTTTTCCAACAGATTCAGGAACCGCGGTCGATTGAACCCGTCATCCTGTTCGGTTTTGCCCAAGTCCCGGTCGAACCCGTCCCATGACACCGCGCACCGCCGATAAGGGGTAAAAGCGTCGAGTTCAGATTTCACCCGAAACCGGGAAATGCCGGTCAGCGTGATCAGATAGCGCCCATCCTCGGTTTCAGAGAACTGAGTGACGCGTCCGGCGCAACCGATCTGATGCAGTTTGGAGTCGTTGCTCTGACAGGGGTTCGGCTGCACCATTCCGATCAACCGCTCGGGCGTTTTCAGAGCATCGTCCAGCATCTGCAAATAGCGCGGCTCGAAAATGTGCAGCGGCAGGCGCGAACGGGGCAACAGCAACGCCCCGGGCAAAGGAAAAACGGATACCGTTTCCGGCAGGTCGGCGGGATGCATCATAGACCGGAGTGTAGCTCTGTTCAGAAATTAGGCAAATATCATCGAGCTAAGTTTACGCCGCCCGTTCAAAACAATCGGGTCATTTGGCTTGAGCGCATCAAAGATCGTGAAGAGCTGCGCCTTGGCGGCGCCGTCATTCCACTCGCGGTCGCGGCGAAACAGGTCCAGCAATTGCGCGACGGCCTCTTCCACGTCCCCGTTCGCGTGCAGCGCCTGCGCCAGATCAAAGCGTGCCTGATGGTTGTCTGGGTCCGCCTCAACCGCCGCAGTCAGCTCGGCCACGGGACCCGCATCCGCAGCCTGCTTGGCCAGTTCCAACTGCGCATGGGCGGCTTCCAGTTCCGGAGTGTTGGAGATTTCGGCCGGGGCACCGTTCAGAATTGCCTCGGCCTGTTCCAGATCATCTGCGGCGATATGCGCGCGCACCAGACCGCCGTAAGCGCCGGCATGGTTGGGATCTTCGCCCAAAATCGCGGCAAAAGTTTGGGCCGCATCGCTTGCCACGCCCTCGGCCAGCATTTCCTCGGCAGCGGCAACGGCTTCGTCCAACTGACCACCGGGGCTTTCGCCGCCTGCCGCCTCGATCACCCGATCAACGAACGCTTTGATCTCGGACCCCGGCAGCGCGCCCTGAAACCCGTCGACAGGCTGACCCTTGAAAAAGGCATAGACCGTCGGGATCGACTGAATGCGCATTTGCGAGGCGATCATCTGCGCCTCGTCCACGTTGATCTTGACCATCTTGACCGCGCCCTTGGCGGCGGTGACGGCCTCTTCCAGCATCGGGCCCAGCGTTTTGCACGGGCCACACCACGGGGCCCAAAAATCGACGATGACCGGCACCTCTTGCGAGGTTTCCACAACGTCGGCCATGAAAGTGGCCTCGGACCCTTCCTTGATCAGGTCGGCAGCGGCAGAGTCGGGGGCGGTATTCAGAAGATCCATGGCTGTCACTCTTTCGTTCGTACTTGCGCCCTATATGCAACCGCAACAGGCAGAAACCAAGGGCTGACTTGCGCGATTATAGGTCGAATGTGGCAAAGACCGGGGCGTGGTCGCTGGGTTTTTCCCACCCGCGCGCGTCGCGAAGAACGCGGCTGGAATGTCCCGCGTTCGAGATATCGGGCGTGGCCCAGACGTGATCCAGTCGCCGCCCCTTGTCCGCTGCCTCCCAGTCACGCGCGCGGTAGGACCACCAGCTATAGAGCTGCCCCTCGGGGATATCCTGACGGGTAACATCAACCCAACCGCCTGCATCTTGCGTCTCAGCCAGCGCCTCGACCTCGATCGGGGTGTGCGAGACAACCTTGAGCAGTTGTTTGTGCGACCACACGTCATCTTCGCGTGGGGCGATGTTCAGATCGCCGACCAGAATGGATTTTTCGGGCTTTTCAGCGCGAAACCAATCGCGCATGTCGGCGAGGTAATCCAGCTTTTGCCCAAACTTTTCATTCACCTCGCGGTCGGGCACATCGCCACCTGCGGGGACATAGAAGTTCTGGATGGTCACGCCGTTTTCCAGCCGTGCCGCAATGTGGCGGGCGTGGCCGAGACTGGCGAAATCCTTGTCGCCCACCTCCTCCATAAGGATGCGGGACAGGATGGCGACACCGTTGTAGCCCTTTTGCCCCCGCGCAACCATGTGGGTATACCCCAGTTCGGCGAAGCCTTCGGTCGGGATCTTCTCGACCGGGGACTTGCACTCTTGCAGACACAGCACATCTGGGGCCTCTTCCTGCAACAATTTCAGCACGATAGGCTCGCGCAGGCGGACCGAGTTGATGTTCCAGGTGGCAAGAGTAAAGGGCATAGCGGATTCCTCTGTCGCGGTTGGGCGCGACGTTAACGCGGTGCGGGGCGGGGTGCCATCGGAAAAACCGGTATGTCAGAGCCGCGAAGGCGCCGCATTCAGCAGGGCTTGCACCTCGTTGAATATCTCATCGACGATCTGTGCGGCGGGCATCACCTCGCGCACCATCGAAACGCCTTGCCCGGACCAAAGCGACATTGCCTCGACATCGCCCTGTGTTTCGGGCAGCGGGGTATAGCTTTGGTACCGCACCACGGCCTCACCATCAGGACGGTGGCCGATAATTTCCTGTTCGTTGGGACGCTGGCCCGGCGCGGCGGACCCTGCGTCTTTCCACTTTTGTGCGGTGGAATTGGCCAGCGCCCGATGCGGGGCTTGCGGCCATTTCACATCATAGAGGTCGTAGTACCATTCGGTCTGCGCCTCGGTCGCGTTCAGGACGCGGCGGCGGTATTCGTCATGAATCGTGGCCTCAACGCTGGCTAGAAACCGGGTGCCGACCCAAACGCCCGAAGCCCCCAGCATCAACGCAGCCGCCATGCCGCGCCCATCCGCAATGCCCCCCGCCGCAACAACCGGAACCGAAACCGCGTCCACAACGGCGGGAATCAACGCCATGGTGGCGACCTGGCCCCAGACGTGGCCTCCGGCCTCCCACCCCTGGGCGACAATGATATCTGCGCCAGCCTCTTCCGCCGCCTTGGCCTCGGCTGCGTTGCCGACGCTGGCCATCACCAGTAAGCCGCCCGTTTTGGCTTTGGAAATCGCCTCAGGCTCCATCCCCCAGAACAGCGAAACCGCGTGAACCTGTTTGTCGATACAGGTCTGAAGCTGTTCCTCATACGGAAATTCAAGGTTGATATTGACCGCAAAGTTCCGGTCCGTCAGAGCACGCACCGCGTCAATGCCGCTTGCGACCTGCGCCGCGGGCTTGCCCCACAACGGGATGACGCCATAGCCGCCCGCATTGCAGACAGCCGCCACCAGATCCGGGCCCGCCGCGCCCCCCATCGGCGCTGACAAAATTGGCTTTTCAATCTTCAACAATTCACGAATGTCACTGGACAAATCCCATCCCCCCCAAAACGATGGGCCGAGTTGGCACCGGTACCGGGGGACAAGTCAAGCGCGTCCGGAATTTGGGTGGTCACGGACGGTGGCCGAACGTCATACAGCCTCGTTCCACAAAAAAAGGCCGGGCCATCAGGCCCGGCAGTCCAACAGGGAGGTGCATGTCATAACCCGGACATGCGCGGGTTGGGAGTAACCTAATGATGACTTCAGGGTATCACTTTGATCCACATCAATCCACTGACAGTTAAGAGACCAGACGATATCCACCCGATTCTGTGACCAAAAGGCGTGCATTGGACGGATCGGGCTCGATCTTCTGACGAAGGCGATAGATGTGGGTTTCCAGCGTATGGGTGGTGACACCAGCGTTGTAACCCCACACTTCATGCAGCAGCACGTCGCGCGCGACCACGCCATCCGCCGAGCGGTAGAGGAACTTAAGGATGTTCGTCTCTTTCTCGGTCAGGCGGATTTTGCGATCCTCCTCGGTGATCAGCATCTTCATCGCAGGCTTAAACGTATAGGGCCCAAGAACAAAGACGGCGTCTTCGGACTGTTCGTGCTGGCGCAGCTGGGCACGGATGCGGGCCAAAAGAACCGGGAACTTGAACGGCTTAGGAACATAGTCATTGGCACCGGCATCCAGGCCCAGAATGGTGTCGGCGTCGCTGTCGTGACCGGTCAGCATCAGGATCGGGCTTTTGACGCCCTGCTTGCGCATCAGGCGGCACAGCTCGCGCCCGTCCGTATCAGGCAGACCGACGTCCAGAATAACAAGGTCATAAATCGCCTCGCGGGCTCGCTCCATGGCCGAGGCACCATCTGACGCTTCGAACACGTCAAAGTCTTCTGTCATCACGAGCTGCTCACTCAGCGCCTCGCGCAGGTCTTCATCATCATCCACCAGCAGGATTTTCTTAAGCTGTGCCATTCCCGGTCCTCCTAAGCCTTTTCGGACACTTGCGTGTCGAATATGCAATCAACAAGGTTTGCTGCAATCGTCTCACGCCCTCGTGTCCGGCGAGTAGGAATTATTTCACATTTCCTGCGGATCAGGATACAGAAAGAGGCTGATCGTTACAGGGTAACATAAATGAGTCTTATCCCCGACATATCGGAACTGCTGGCACGCGCCCGCGCGGACCTGCGTATGGGTGTCCCGGTCGTGCTAACGGATGACAGTGGGTTCAGCGTGCTGGCCATTGCCTCAGAAACCCTGAGCGCCCAACGGCTTGCGGATTTGCGCAGCCTTGGCGGCGAGCCAGTGGTTGCAATCACCGTAAGACGAGCTGAGACTCTGAAAGCGCGGGCCTATGACGGTGATCTCGCGCGGGTGGTCATTCCGGCAGATACCGATATCGGTTGGGTTCAGGCTGTGGCCGACCCTTCGGACGATCTGAACGCACCTATGAAGGGCCCCCTGATGACGGAACGTCAGGGTAATGCCAATCTGCACCGCATCGCCATTGCGCTGACCAAATCAGCGCGTCTGCTGCCCGCAGCCGTTGTGGTCCCGGTCGAGGACGGGCGCGCATTTGCCGCTGCGCACGGTCTGACCTGCATCGACCACACTCGCGCCGCACCGCATCTGGCCGATCGCAGCATCCTGAATGCCGTTGTCGCCGCGCGCCTTCCGATGGAGGTGTCCGAGGCAGGCCGGTTGCACGTATTCCGCCCCGAAGATGGCGGCGAAGAACATTACGCCATCGAAATCGGCCGACCGGACCGAAGCAAACCAGTATTGGCGCGGCTGCATTCGGCCTGTTTCACCGGCGACCTGATGGGCAGCTTGAAATGCGATTGCGGCCCGCAACTGCGGGGGGCACTGGCGCAGATGGGTTCGGAGGGCGCCGGGGTGCTGCTCTACCTCAACCAAGAGGGGCGGGGTATTGGGTTGGCCAACAAGATGCGCGCCTATTTCCTGCAAGATCAGGGGTTCGACACGGTCGAAGCCAACCACCGGCTGGGTTTCGAGGATGACGAGCGTGATTTCCGATTGGGTTCGGATATTCTGAAATCGCTGGGATTCAACTCGGTCCGATTGCTGACGAACAATCCTGCCAAGATTGCGATGATGGAGAAAACCGGCATCGCCGTGACCGAGCGTGTACCGCTGAAGGTGGGCGAAACCGCGCATAACCGCGGATATCTGGCAACCAAGGCGGCCAAGTCCGGCCACTTGCTGTGACCCCGCAAGATCTGGTTCTGACCCCGCGCGGCGTTCGGTTTGTCGGGCGTTTGTTTCCTTGCTCAATCGGCAAAGGCGGGCTGAGCAACGACAAACGCGAGGGCGATGGGGCGACCCCGACCGGCATTCATCACATCGTCGGGCTTCTGTACCGACCGGATCGTGTTGTGGCGCCGACCTCTTGGGCGATCCCGACTGGACCGCAGGATCTGTGGTCCGATGACGGAAGCGATTCTCGATATAATCAACTGGTACGCGCGCCCTACCCGTTCAGCCACGAGAGACTGCGCCGCGCTGATCCGCTCTACGATGTTGTGCTGCTGACGGATTGGAACTGGCCCAATGCAGTTCCGGGTCGTGGGTCGGCCATTTTTCTGCATCAATGGCGGCGACCCGGATTTCCGACCGAAGGTTGCATTGCCTTTCGGCGCGATCATCTGCACTGGATCGCGCAAAGGGTGCTGCCCGGGACGCGGGTAGTTATTCCTCGGGCCTGACGCGTTCGCCAAAGATCGCCGAGCCGACACGCACATGGGTTGCACCCAAGGCGATGGCCTTTTCGAAATCGTCGCTCATACCCATCGACAGCCCCTCAAGCCCATTGCGGGCGGCGATCTTCGCCAGCAATGCAAAATGCAGTGCAGCTTCTTCATCGACCGGAGGGATGCACATCAGCCCGACGACCGGCAGATCCAGCGCCCTGCATTCGGCAATAAACGTGTCAGCTTCGGATGGTTTAATGCCAGCCTTTTGCGCCTCTTCCCCCGTGTTGACTTGAATGAACAGGTCAGGGCATGCGCCCACTTCTTGCGCCAACCGTGCTAGTGTCTTGGCCAGCTTGGGGCGATCAACTGAGTGTATTGCGCTGAACAGCTCGGTCGCCTGACGGGCTTTGTTGGTTTGCAAAGGGCCGATCAGGTGCAAATCGACATCGGGATATGTTTCCATGAAACCGGGCCACTTTCCGGCCGCTTCCTGCACCCGGTTTTCCCCAAAGCACCTGTGGCCCTGCGCCAGAACGTCCAGTATGCGGTCGTTCGGCTGGACCTTGGACACCGCGATCAGTTTGACACTGCCAGCAACGCGCCCTGCGGCAGCCTCGGCCTTGGTGATACGGGTTGAGATATCGTGCAGCGGCATGGGTTCCCTCGAATTGACCTGAGCGCAGGAAAACACCATGTCGGCGCAAAAGAAAAGGGCAGGCCCGAAGACCTGCCCTTAAACCTTGCGGTTCAGCTCAACTTAGAAGTTGAAGCGAGCACCGAAGTCTGCGCGCAGAGTCGAGTCTTCGCAGATGTCGCAGTCGCTGTTGCCGATACCACCTTGCAGCGATGCACCGCCACCCAGGTCGTAGATCGCGCCGATACCGTACTGCTGAGTGTCAGCATCTGCGTTACCGTCACCGTAAGCTGCGGTCAGGGTCAGAGCGGAGCCAACATTGTAGGCTGCCGAAACACCCCATGCAGTGCCGTCGGTTGCGTCGATTTCGGTTTTATCGTCAGCGATGAACACGGTACCCGAGAAGTCGCCGAAGTCAGCACCCAGGGTCAGAACCAGCAGGCTCGGATCTTCGAGGCCGAGGTCACCAGCGTCGGTTTGACCATAAGCGATCGCCGCGGTGATGTTGTTGAAGGTGTAGGTCGCGCTGATGTCCCAGCGGTCCAGATCAATCGCTTCGCCATTCAGACCACCGGTCAGCTGGTCGTAAGACGCGCCGAACGCGAAGTCACCAACAGCATACTGGAAGAACACAGCGTTCGAACCTGCGCCGGTCGACGAGAAGGCCAGGAAGTCATAGTTCACGCCCGAGTACTGGCCGATGAAGTTTTCCAGACCAGGCTCGTTACCGTAGTAGTTTGCCAAGTTGTCGAAGGCGCCCGATACGTTGCCCGCGTCAACACGCAGACCACCGTACTGAACGGTGAAGCGTGCACCACTCAGCTGAGCTTCGCCAGCTTCGCCGTTACCGGCGTTTTCGTCAGCTTGCAGACGAACACGAGCCGAGAACTCAACGCCGCCATCGGTTTCAACGATGCCGTCGATGTTCAGACGGAAACGCGAGATCAGGATCACGTCGTCGGTGTCAACAACGGCAGTGCCGGTGCCAACATTGATTGCACCAGATGCGGTGGTGGTGACGGTGATGTTGGTCACGGCACCGGAACGATCTTCCAGGTACCCAATACCGAAGCGGCCGTAGCCGCTGAATTTGATTTCGGCCGACGCCATGCTTGCGGTTGCCAGCAGAGCGGTCGATGCGAAGAGAACTTTTTTCATCTTGTTTCCCTCGGTTTCAAAGTTTTTCTACTCGACACATGTCGTTGCACGTGTCTCAGCACGGGAACCGTTTCGCTCTTTTTACCCCCTTCGCGCAAGCTTGGCATAAAGCCTCGCGCCGCATTGGCCACGGATTGGTGCAAGGATGCCACAGTCGGTTACCCGTCCTGTCACACCGCCAATCCCACCCTAAAGTGACAAGAATAGACTTGTTGCGGCACCTGACCTTGTCTAGGAGTATCTCTGAACGAGTGAGACCCAATGATACAGGACCCTTCGACGATGCGCCCGCAGACGATTTTCGGTTTGATCCTTGTGACCGCCCTGGTCTCATCTTGCGGGTTGGGCAACTCTGAACCACCGAATCCAAACCTGCAGCTGACGTCGGATGGCACCAGCTCTTCCGAGCGCGAATTGAACGACCCGAATCGCTCGACGATCTGGGATGTGTTCGATACCGCTGATGCCGAGCAGGTCACCAATGTGAATCGCTACCTGTGGTCGGCGTCTCTGGACATTCTGAACTTCTTACCTGTCGAAGAGGTGGACCCCTTTACCGGTGTAATCGTAACGGGTTACGGCACACCTCCGGGTGGTGGTCGTCAATATCGCGCCACAGTGCATATCAGTGATCCGGCCCTCGCGGCGCGTTCGCTTTCGGTATCGCTTCAAACCAGCGGAGGCGCTCCTGTCAGCGCTGCAACCACGCGCGCGGTTGAAGATGCAATCCTGTCGCGCGCCCGCCAGTTGCGGATTGCGGACAACAAGCTCTAGCCACCCGCTGCAAATCACAATATTACCACGCCGGGCTCTGTCCCGGCGTTTTCATTCACGAAGGACCGCACGATGTCGCGCTACTCGGCCAACGAAATCGAAGCAAAATGGCAAGAGGCCTGGGACAAGGCCGGAATCTTTGCCGCTAATCACAAGGCGGACAAGCCGAAATACTACGTGCTTGAGATGTTCCCCTACCCGTCTGGCCGAATCCATATGGGACACGTACGCAACTACACGATGGGCGACGTGATCGCGCGGCACAAACTGGCGACTGGGCACAACGTGCTGCATCCAATGGGCTGGGACGCATTCGGGATGCCTGCAGAGAACGCTGCGATGGCTATCGGCGGCCATCCCAAAGACTGGACCTACGGCAACATCGCCGACATGCGAGGGCAAATGAAACCGCTTGGCCTGTCGATCGACTGGTCGCGCGAATTCGCCACTTGCGACCCGGAATATTACGGCCAGCAACAGGCGTTGTTTCTGGATATGCTTGAGGCCGGGCTCGTCTACCGCAAGAACGCCGTGGTGAACTGGGACCCGGTGGACATGACTGTTCTGGCCAATGAACAGGTGGAAAACGGGCGCGGCTGGCGCTCGGGCGCTCTGGTCGAGCGGCGCGAACTGACGCAGTGGTTCTTTAAAATCAGCGACTATTCCGAAGAATTGCTCGGCGCGCTGGACACACTGGAAAACTGGCCCGCCAAGGTGCGGTTGATGCAGGAAAACTGGATCGGCAAATCGCGCGGCCTGCAGTTCAGCTTTGAACGCACCGATGGTGCCGAGCCGATCACCGTCTACACGACTCGCCCCGATACGCTGATGGGCGCGTCTTTCGTCGGCATCTCGCCCGATCACCCGATTGCCAAGCAGCTGGAGGCTGAAAACGCCGAAGTCGCTGAATTCGTGGCCGAATGCCGCAAGGGAGGCACCACCGAAGAAGCGATCGAGACCGCCGAAAAGCTGGGCTATGACACCGGCATCACCGTCAAACACCCGCTGGACCCGAATTGGGAACTGCCAGTCTGGATCGCGAACTTCATCCTGATGGATTACGGCACCGGCGCAATCTTTGCCTGCCCAGCCCATGACCAGCGTGATTTGGACTTCTGCCGCAAATACGGTCTGCCGGTGGTCGATACGTTCTTTGCACTGGACGATGACACCCCGGTGGACAAGATCGCTTTCGTTCCGCCGAAAACCGAGAAAGTCCGCTGGGTGAATCACTTCGCAGGCCTCACTGAGGCAACAGGTGACGAGGCCATCAACACCACCGTCGATTTCGCCGAAAAGGCGGGCTGGGGCGAAGGTGTCACCAAATATCGCCTGCGCGACTGGGGTCTGAGCCGCCAGCGCTACTGGGGCTGCCCGATTCCCGTGGTGCATTGTGATTCCTGTGGTGTGGTGCCCGAAAAGAAAGAGAACCTACCAGTTCGCCTGCCCGACGATGTGACATTCGACAAGCCCGGCAACCCGCTGGATCGTCACCCGACCTGGCGCGACTGCGAATGCCCGTCCTGCGGGGCCCCGGCCAAACGCGAGACCGACACGATGGACACGTTCGTCGATTCGTCGTGGTATTTCGCTCGTTTCACCGCGCCCCGCGCCGAAACCCCGACCGATCTGGCCGAGGCCGAATACTGGATGAACGTGGATCAGTATATCGGCGGCATCGAACATGCGATTCTGCACTTGCTCTATTCGCGCTTCTTTGCGCGGGCCATGCAGATTACCGGCCACCTGCCCAAAAAGGCCATCGAGCCGTTCAACGCGCTGTTCACTCAAGGCATGGTCACGCACGAAATCTACCAGACCCGCGACACCAATGGCCGACCGGTCTATCACCTGCCCGAGGACGTGACCGACGGCAAACTGGCCGACGGTACCGAAGTCGAGATCATCCCTTCGGCAAAGATGTCGAAATCCAAGAAAAACGTGGTGGATCCGGTCAGCATTATCTCGGCCTTTGGTGCAGATACCGCGCGCTGGTTTGTGCTGTCCGATTCGCCGCCCGAACGCGACGTGGAATGGACCGCATCCGGGGCCGAGGCCGCCTTTAAGCACCTCAGCCGCGTGCATCGCATCGCCACTGAGATCGCCGAATCCGATGCGCCCGCCAATGCCGAGGATGAAACCCTGCTGCGTGAAATGCACAAAGCCATTCATGATGTGTCAGGCGGGGTCGAATCCTTTGGTTTCAATGCCTCGATCGCTAAGCTTTACGCCTTTACCAATACACTGGCGAAATCCAAGGCGGGCGCAGATGCCAAACGTCAGGCGGCCAAAACACTGGCGCAGCTGATGTCCCCGATGACCCCGCACCTGTCAGAAGAGCTGTGGAAATTGCTGGGCGGTGAGGGGCTGGTTGCCACCGCCGCGTGGCCCGTCGCAGATGAGGAGATGCTGGTCGACGATACCGTCACCCTGCCCATTCAGATCAATGGCAAGCGCCGCGCGGAAATCAGCGTTCCATTGGAAATGGACAAGGCCGAGGTTGAAAAAATCGCGCTCAGCACCGAAGCTGTGCAAAAGGCGCTGGATGGCAATGCGCCTAAAAAGGTGATCGTTGTACCGGGCCGGATCGTGAATGTCGTTGTTTGACCGCAGAACCCTGTTGATGCTGCCGCTGGCACTCGCTGCCTGCGGCTTTGAACCGGTCTATGCCCCCGGTGGCGCTGGCGCGGCTCTGGACGGGCGTGTCACAGTATCGGCGCCGAATTCAACCAACAGTTTTCTGCTGGTCCAGAATTTGGAACAACGGCTGGGCCGCAGTGCAAATTCGGGTAACGCCTATAATCTTGATGTCGATGTCTCGACTGTAGTTCGTTCTGCCGCGATCACCCAGACCAACGAGACCAACCGTCTGAATATCGAAGGCACCGCGACCTACGCGCTGCGGTCGAATGAGACCGGGCAGATTTTGGCCTCGGGCCAGGTGAACAATTTCGTCGGCTATTCCGCAGCCGGTTCGACCGTGTCGACTCTGGCGGACGAGCGGGATGCGATGCAGCGGCTGATGGTGATTCTGTCGGACCAGATCGTAACCGAGCTTTACACCGTCCCGGGACTTGGCACATGAAGCTCAGCCCACGCGAGGCTGAGGGGTATTTTGCGCGGCCTGACGCCGACAAGCTTGGGTTGCTAATATACGGCTCGGATGCGATGCGTGTTGCGTTGAAGCGCCAGCAAGTTCTGGCGGCCCTTCTGGGCGCAAATGCCGAAGAAGAGATGCGCTTGACGCGGATGCCCGGCAGCGATCTGCGCGGCGACCCGGCCCTGTTGCTGGATGCGGTAAAAGCCGTCGGGTTCTTTCCCGGCCCACGCGCTGTGTTTGTCGAGGATACCACCGACGTGGCTGCCCCTGCGATCCTTGCAGCCTTCGAGGATTGGGCACCCGGTGACGCTCAGATCATCGTCACCGCCGGGCTGTTGAAACCCAGCTCGAAAATCCGCAAGGCCTTTGAAGCACACCCTTCTGCCTATGCGGTCGGCATCTATGACGATCCCCCATCGCGGGCCGAGGTCGAACGGGTTCTGTCCGAGGCCGGGTTGAAGAACATCCCGTCCGATTCCATGTCGGCGATAACCGAACTTGCAGCCGGAATCAGCCCCGGAGACTTTGCGCAAACCATTGAAAAGCTGTCCCTATACAAGCGCGGAGACAGCTCTGAGCTGACCATCGAGGATATCGAATCCTGCGCCCCCCGCTCGACCGAGGCCGCGCTGGACGATGTTCTGAACGTGGTGGCCGAGGGCCGTGCGGGCGAAATTGGTCCTCTGATCCGCCGCTTGCAATCGCAAGGCACCAATGCGGTGACTTTGTGCATTGGGGCCACCCGGCATTTTCGTACACTTTACGCCTGCGCATCGGACCCTGGTGGGGCGGCGCAGGGTATCGGCAAACTGCGTCCGCCGGTCTATGGCAAACGGCGCGACCGGATTCTGCGGCAGGCGCAGGGATGGGGCGCGCCAAAGCTGCAAACCGCGCTGACCGTTCTGACCGATACGGACCTGTCCTTGCGGTCCGCCGGTCAAACCGCACCCGCCATGGCATTGGTGGAACGCGCCATGATCCGCTTGGCAATGCTGGCCCGGTCGCGTTAGCGCGCCAGCCATTGCACGGCCCCGCGCCCGGCCCAGCGCCCGGTGGCGAGGCACGCGGTCAGAAGATACCCCCCCGTCGGGGCCTCCCAATCCAGCATCTCACCGGCACAGAACACGCCAGGTTTGGCCGTTAGCATCAGGTGGCCATCCATGGCGCCTCGCTGAACCCCACCTGCGGTTGAAATCGCTTCGTCCATCGGGCGCAGCTGCGCGCCAAGGATGGGTAAGTGTTTGAGCGACGCAGCTTCGTGCCCTTGCGACGCACCTGCTTGCTTGGACATCTCATGAAACAGTGCAATTTTCTGTGGCGGCAGTTTCAGAGCCTTTTTCAGCCATTGAGACAACGTTGTTTTCGCGCTTTTTGCCTCAAACCTCGCCTGCAAAGCTTTCGCACCCAGATCGGGCACCAGATCGACATTAAGATCCGCTCCCCGACGCAGCGCCGGTGTAAGCGAATACAGCCCGCCGCCTTCCAGCCCGGCGGCAGAGATCGTGGCCTCACCCCTGCTGTGCAACTCTCCGGCCAGCCAGCGCACCGATTTCAGCGCCTTGCCGAAATGCGGCTGCATATGAGGGCTCCACGCCACCGACAGCGCCGAATTCGCCGGTTCGAACGAAGCCAGCGCCACACCTTTCTCTGCTAGCATCTTCGCCCATTGCCCATCTGATCCTAGCCGCGCCCAACTGGCCCCGCCCAGCGCCAGCACGGTCGCGTCGGGTTTGATGACCTGCGGCCCCTCAGACGTATCAAAGCGCAAAGCGTCGCCGTCCCAGCCCAACCAACGCCAGCGGGTTCGGATCTGCACACCCGCCTCGTCCAACTGCCGCAGCCATGCTCGCAACAGCGGCGAGGCTTTCATCGCGCTGGGAAACACCCGCCCGGTCGAGCCGGTGAACAGCTCTTGCCCCAACCCTCTTGCCCAGCCCTGCACCGCGACGGCGTCGAACTCGGCCACGATCGGACGCAGCCAATCGGCCGCGCCATATGCAGGCATCAAATTCTCGAACGTCTCGTCCTTGGTCAGGTTCAAGCCGGATTTGCCTGCCATCAGAAACTTGCGCGCGACAGAAGGCTTGGCCTCGGCCACCAGCACGTCGTGACCCGCTGCGGCAAGCTGCTCTGCCGCCATCAGACCCGCAGGCCCGGCACCGATTACAACTGCATGTGCCATTGCTGTCCTCTTGCCTTTCGCACGCCCTGAGCCACAGTCTGCCCCATGCCCGACCGCGACCCCATCTGCCCGCTATGTGACCGCCCCATTCCTGACGGGGGCGGAAGCCTGCACCATCTGATCCCAAAACTCAAAGGGGGCAAGGGCGGGCCTACGGTTTTACTGCACGTGATCTGCCACAAAGAGATCCACGCCACCCTGTCCGAAGCCGAACTGGCCCGCAATTTCAACACGGTCGAGGCCCTGCGTACACACCCTCGAATTGAGAAATTCCTGAACTGGGTGCGCAAACGCCCGCCCGGCTTTCGCTCAAAAGTTCCGGGCAAGCGGCGGGGGCGTTGATCAACCCGGCCAGACGCGATCCCCGAAAGCATCATGGATAGGGGCTTGCAGCCCTTCGATCTCGATCCCGCGACAATCTGGCGAGGGTGCGAATTGCGCACCTGCCACGTTCTGAAATTCCAAGGTCGTGTAGGGACGTTTCCACAGCCATTCCCGGTTCGCCACGGCCCACGGATCGGCATCCGGGGGCGTATCGTCGGTGAAGGCATAGAAATGCAGATCGAACCCATACTGGGCAACATCCTGCATCGACAAAAGGCGCATGCCCTGCGCGCGGCAGAACCTGTCCTCGGCCCCGATATCGCCTGTGCGCAGGGTGATCTGACCGATCCGGGCCTGCGCAAAAGGATCACTGGGGTCCGCCGCGTTGTCCGAGCGGTTGCCCTCAAAATCATGTTGCAGCAGTTCGATGACAAACCCCTCGGGGTCGGTCAGGTGGCACATATAGCCGATGTCCAGAAACTGCCGAGGGGTCGAGACCTCAACCCCCTGTCGCCGCAGATAGGCCGCTGCCAGATCGACGTCGGGAAGGGTTATGCCAATCTTCCAATAGCGCTGGCCTTGGTCGTGGCTATAGCCCCCACCCCCGGGCATCAGCAGCAGATCAGCATCTTCGCCCGCATATCCAAGACGCAGGCTCGCCCCCTGTTCTTGCGCGCGCATGCCCAAAAGCTCGCCGTAGAACTTTGACAGGCGTTCAGGGTCCGCGACCCGAAGACGGATGGCAGATAATCTCATGGGCAAAGCTCGGCAATTCCAGCCGCGATTTTCGGATCGGCGCTCAGGCTGTCTGCCACCAGATCCCGCGCCGTCTGCATCAATACGTCAGGTTCAACCACACGGTCGACCAGACCGAAGGCAAAGGCTTCATCCGCTGCGATCTTTTGCCCGGCCATCAGGACCATCTTGGTCCGGGATGGCCCGATCAGCGCTGCCATACGACCCGGATCAGACGGTTGAGGCAAAAACCCCAGCTTCATGACCGGGTAGAAAAACTTGGCCGTGGGCACGGCAATACGGATGTCACAGGCCAGAACCATCCCGTTGGCCCCGCCCGCCAGCGTCCCGTTCAGGGCCGCCACGGTCAGGCATGGCAGCGCTGCAATGGCTCCGGACAGACGTTCCCACAAATCCGAGGTTGCCAGCCCTGCCCGCGCCTCATCCAGATCGGCACCAGCGCTGAACACCTTGCCCGCACCGGTCAGGATCAAGGCGCGTGCCTCTGTCGCGGCTTCGGCTATTTCGCAAAGTTCGGTCAGCATTGCCCCGGTCAGCGCATTGGCCTTTCCGGGGTTGTTCAGCGTAACGATCCAAAGCCCGTCCGCCTTACTTAACTCAATCACGTCAGACCTACCCGTTGTCGAATGTCCTCGCGGCGTAGCGATATCTCATCACCCAGAAACTCATCGGCGTCCTTGGTGCACATCCATAGCAACGCGCGCGCGGGCCAATCGGCGGGGATGTGATCGCTCCACTCCAACTGGCTGACGGCGTTGATGCCGCTGGCCTTGATCACGCGCTGCATATCCGTGGCCACAGTACCCGGAGATAGCCCCATCGCGCGGATGCCGTGAATAGATTCCTCAAGATGCAAACACTCGGTCAGCATCTTCGCCCCGGACTTGGAGGCGCAATAGTGGCTCCACGCCTCAATCGCGTTCGAGGCCGCGCCGGACGAGATGGTGATCACCGTCCCTCCACCGGCTGCCCGCATAATCGGCAACGCGGCGCGCATCCCGTAGAAAACGCCCTTGAGGTTAATATCGATCGCCTTACCCCAAGCCTCGACATCGGCATTCGACAGATGAAAGATCGGATCAATCACACCCGCATTGCCGATCAGCACGTCCAGCCCGCCAAAGCGGTCCACGCAATCGGCCACGGCCTGTTCGACCTGCGCAAAATCGCTGACGTCACATTGCAACGCAATCGCATTCTCCCCCAGCGAAGCCGCCAGAGCATCGATCTGGTCCCTGTTGCGCGCAACAAGGGCGACATTCGCCCCGGCCGCGGCAAAAACGCGCCCTGCTTCGGCCCCGATGCCGCGACTGGCCCCAGTTATCAGTACGGTTTTTCCTTGCATGTGGACCCTGTACCTCCGTTGTTTTGAGATTGTGTAAACCTCTACCTCGCTAACGGGGAAAGGGTCCAGCCCTTGCCCCTTGACGCCCGACGCCACAGGCACGACGATGCCCGCAAAATTGATCAAGAAGGGTTCTTGTAATGTCCGTTTTCCTTCGCCGCAGCAGCGGCGCTGTTTTGGCCTATGCCGTCATTTCCCAAGGCGCGTTTGCCGATGTTACTGCACAGGATGTGTGGAACGACTGGCAAAGCTATCTGTCCCAGATGGGCTACACGGTCGAGGCGCAGCAATCAGCCAATGGCAATGTACTTAGCATCACGGACATGAACCTAAACATGGTTCTGCCCGAAGAGGACAGCAGTTTTAAAATGCAGGTCCCGCAGATGACGCTGACCGAAAACGGCGATGGAACCGTCAGCATTTCCCTGCCCGAAACTCTGCCGATGACTGTCTCGGGTGAGGGTGAGGGCGAGGCGTTCTCGGCCAAGATCCTATACACCCACAAAGGTCTGAACATGGTCGTGTCGGGCAGCCCGGATGAGATGACCTATGACTACACCGCCGACACGCTGGGGATCACGCTGGACGAGATAACGGCCAATGATGAAACTCTGCCCAGCGACGTTTTGGGTGTGGCCGTACAGCTAGCCAATCTGGCAGGCAGTTCACGCATGAAGATCGGTGAAAACCGCGATATAGACCAGACCTTCACCGCCAGCGCACTCAGCTATGATCTGGCCTTCGACGACCCTGAAAACGACGATACCGGCAAGATCGACGGCAAGTTGGAACAGCTTGCGTTTGAAGGCACCAACGTCATTCCGTCGAATTTCGATGTCTCGGACCCTCTGGCCTTTTACCAAAATGGTTTCGAATTCTCGGGGCTGTTTACCTATGCCTCCGGCAAAACGGCCATCGCGGGCACCTCGGACGGAGAAAGCTTTGACATGAGCAGTTCCTCTGAGGGGGGGCGGTTCGGGGCCAGCTTTGACGCGCAGCGTCTGGCCTATGATCTGGAGCAGAACAGCACCAAACTGGCAGTGACCACGGCAGACCTGCCTTTCCCGATCGAGATTGCGATGGCCAATGCCGGGTTGAAATTCGAATTCCCGGTGCAGAAATCCGAAGAAATTCAACCGTTCGGCTTTGCCTTCAACCTGACCGATTTCACCATGTCGGACGTGTTGTGGAGCATTTTTGACCCCGCAGGTGCGCTGCCGCGAGATCCAGCCACCATTGCTTTGGATACGGCGGGCACTGCAAAAATCCTGACAGATTTCTTCGACCCCGAGGCAGTCGAGTCGCTGGCCTTGTCCGAAGACGCGCCGGGTGAGTTGCATTCGCTGAAGATCAACGAGCTGCTGGTGTCTCTGGTCGGTGCAAAACTGACCGGTGAGGGCGACTTCACCTTCGACAACACCAATACGCAAGAACTGGGCGGCCTGCCCACACCTGTCGGCAGCACTACATTGCAACTGGTCGGGGCCAATAAGTTGATCGACACGCTGATCAGCATGGGATTGGTTGCGGAAAGCGATGCCCTGGGCGCACGGATGATGATGGGTCTGATGGCCGTTCCTGGCGAAGAACCCGATACGCTGAATTCCAAGATCGAATTCACCGAGGATGGCCAAATTCTGGCCAATGGTCAGCGCATCAAGTGACCTGCACTGTCAGAGGGTGGTCATCACCTGCCCTCTGACGTCCTTTCCGGTTCGAACCCGGTGACGATTTTCCATTGCCCTGAAATGCGCCCTGCGTTCACGCAACTTCGTTGTGCCCAATGGCATTGGGGGCCTTGCGGGACGCCCGGTCCGGGGCTAGGTCCAATACAACCACACCCGGAGGCCCCATGACCCGCGCACTTGAAGAAATCAGCCAGAACCTGCTGGATGCGGCCCGCAAAGCGGGGGCCGAGGCTGCCGATGCCATTATATTGGACGGCTCCTCCGTGTCGGTCGAGGTGCGCGCCGGGGCGTTGGAACACGCCGAACGGTCGGAAGGTACCGATCTTGGATTACGTGTGTTTCTGGGCAAGCGACAGGCGATCGTATCCAGCTCGGACAGCCGCCCCGAGACCCTGACGGCAATGGCCGAACGTGCTGTCGCCATGGCGGGTGAAGCCCCCGAGGACCCCTTTACCGGCCTCGCCGACCCAGACCAGCTTGCCAAAACCTGGGACATGCAGGCGCTGGAGCTGTTTGATCCCACCCCCGAACCCACGGCCGAAGCCCTGTTGCAGGACGCATTGGCCGCCGAGGCTGCGGCGCTGGCTGTTGACGGGGTGTCTCAGGTCTCGGATGCGGCGGCGGCCTATGGGACGCACCGGGTGCATTTGGCAGCCAGCAATGGATTTTCCGGCGGTTATACTCGGTCCAGCCGGTCAACATCCTGCGTGGCGATCTCGGGCGAAGGCACCGGGATGGAGCGGGACTATGATGGTGACAGCCGCACCTTTCAGACCGATCTGCGCGCACCCGACGAGATCGGCCGCACCGCCGGGGAGCGTGCGGTTCAGCAAGTGGGTGCACGGAAACCAACCACCGGCACCTTTCCGGTTCTGTTTGACGAGCGCATCTCGTCCTCGCTGATCGGGCATTTGCTGGGGGCCAGCAACGGCGCAGCCATTGCGCGCGGCGCATCCTGGCTGTCGGATTGTCTCGGCGAACAGGTTCTGCCCGAGCGTATATCGCTGATCGAAGACCCGCATCGCCCGCGCATTGCCGGATCCCGCCCGTTTGACGCCGAAGGCCTGCCAACCCGACGCCGGGCGATTGTCGAAAACGGCGTTCTGACCGGGTGGACCTTGGATCTGGCCAGTGCGCGCAAGTTGGACATGACCTCGACGGGTAACGCTGCTCGCGGGGTCTCGGGGCCCCCGTCTCCCAGCAACTGGAACCTGAGCCTGACGCAGGGTGATCAAAGCAGGGCTGACCTGCTGCGCGATATGGGAACCGGGCTTTTGGTGACGTCGATGATCGGGTCAACCATCAACCCCAATACAGGCGACTATTCCCGCGGCGCATCAGGTTTTTGGGTCGAAAATGGCGAGATCACCTATCCGGTCAACGAATGCACCATTGCGGGCAATCTGCGCGACATGTTGAAACGGATCGTTCCGGCCAATGACGCCCGCCCCTATCTGTCGCGCGTGGTGCCGTCGTTGCTGATCGAAGGGATGACACTTGCCGGCAACTGACCTGCCCCTGCTGATCGACGCCGCATTGGAGGCCGGAAAGATCGCTACCCGCTATTCGGGCACCACGGCCCAGCGCTGGGACAAACCCGGCGGCGCGGGCCCGGTGACCGAAGCCGATCTGGCGGTGAACGCGATGCTGGAGCAGAAGCTGCCTGCTGCCCGGCCCGGCTATGGCTGGCTCAGCGAAGAGACCGAGGATTCCCAAGCGCGGCTTACAAAAGACCGGGTGTTCATCATCGACCCCATCGACGGCACGCGCAGCTTTGCCGAAGGCTCGCGGACCTGGGCACATTCGCTAGCCGTTACAGAAGGCCAAGAAGTTACGGCAGCTGTTATATACTTACCCCGCCGCGACCTGCTTTTTGCGGCAGCCAAAGGGCAGGGAGCAACGCTAAACGGCACCGCAATACGCGTGTCTGGCATCGACGATCTGAACAGCGCTGAAGTTCTGGCAGCCAGACCAAATATGGACGCCAGCCATTGGCGCAATGGCACAATTCCCGGCTTTCAGCGCAACTACCGCCCGTCGCTGGCTTATCGCATGGCTACGGTTGCGCAAGGGCGGTTCGACGGGATGCTGACGCTGCGCCCAAGCTGGGAATGGGATATCGCCGCCGGTGATCTGATCATCCGCGAAGCGGGCGGAGTGTGTTCCGACCGATTGGGCGGGCCGCTGCGCTTCAACAACCCGCATCCCCGCCTAAATGGGGTCGTCGCTGCAGGGGCCGCCTTGCACAGCCGTATAACCAACATGCTGGAGCCGGAAAGCACCGGACCCTGGTCATGACCAAGACGCGCTCGATGAGCTTGACGGCCTATCGCGTCCTGTCTTGGGGGGTGTCCAGCGCAGGAGACACCGCCTACGCCCCACGCCCCGGGGGTGAATTGATCTGGATACATATCGGCGCACGGGATCGGCAGCGGGCAGTGGTTGATTTTTGTCAACGCCTGCAACAGGTCCGACCCGATCTGTCGATCCTGTTGACGGCCCCGCCGGATGCAGATCTGTCTCGCTGGCCGTCGGGCGACTTTCCCCTGATCAACCTGCCATCCGAACAGACCGGCGCCGCGCGCGCCTTTCTAGAGCATTGGCGCCCAGATATCGGCCTTTGGATTGGCGGCGGGCTGATGCCCAACCTGATCACGCGGGCGCAGGAAAGGGGCATCCCTCTGATCCTTGCCGAAGCCGCCTATCACTTCAACATCGCACCGGGTGGACGCTGGCTGCCAGACCTGACCCGACTGACCTTCGACAGTTTCACCTCCATCCTAACCACGAATAACGAAGCCGCCCGGCAAATCCGCCGGCTGGGTATCTCGTCCTCGAAAGTGGGCACAGCTCCGCCCCTTATGGTCAGCCCCAACCCCCGCCCCTGGCCTGAGGATGAGTTGATCGAGATGACGCATGCCCTGTCTGGTCGCCCTGTGTGGCTAGCTTCCTGGGTGCAGGACAAGGAATTCATCTCTGTCCTCAGCGCCCATAGGCAAGCGACCCGAATGCTGCCCAGGCTGGCCCTTGTGCTGCATGTCGCGGATATCTACGAGGCAGCCCCGCTGCACCGACGGCTTGAGGCGATGGACCTGCGCTGCGTCAACTGGGATGAAGGCGGAACAATCGAGGACAACACGCAGGTGATCCTGTCCTCGGATGCCGAAGCTTTGGGTCTCTGGCAGCGCGTTTCAGCCGTGACCTTCATCGGCAGCACGCTGGAACGCGGGTCAGGTGGACAGGACCCGCTGATTGCGACTGCCCTGGGCTCGGCGGTTATTCACGGCCCGTTTGTACATCAACACCAACAGATATACGATCAACTTGACTGGGTGGGTGCCGCAAGAGTGGTCAGAAGTGCAACCGAACTGGGCGACGCTGTTGTGGAAAGCCTGGCCCCGGACCGCGCCGCCGATATGGCGCTGGCCGGATGGCAGGTCGTGACCGAGGGCGCACCGCAGGCGGACCGCCTGATCGAATTGGTGCAGGACACATTGGATCAGCGGGGATCAGATCATGCGGGCACCTGATTTCTGGCATACCGCACCTGACCGATTGGCAATCCGGGCACGACTGCTATCTCCGCTTGGGCGACTATACGCGGCCGCAACCGCCCGGCGCGTTGCGGCCCAGCCGGGTCTAACACCCGGCGTACCAGTGATCTGCGTTGGCAACCTGAATGCGGGCGGCACCGGGAAGACCCCCACCGTGATCTGGATGATCGAACAGTTGCGCGATGCGTGGCATCAGACCCATGTGGTGACACGCGGCCATGGCGGATCGCTGGACGGGCCGGTGCGTGTTGATCCGGCCAAGCATTCCGCAGCCGAGGTCGGGGACGAGCCGCTGTTGCTGGCCGCCTTTGCCGATGTCTGGGTGGCAAAGGACCGCGCCGCCGGGGCCAAAGCCGCCGCCGAGGCCGGAGCGACGGTGATCGTGCTGGATGACGGGTTTCAAAACCCCTCGGTCGCCAAGGATTTCTCGGTCATCGTGGTGGATGCCCAGCGCGGGTTCGGCAACGGGTTGTGCCTGCCTGCCGGACCGTTGCGCGAACCGGTCGATGTGGGCCTGAAACGTGCCGATCTCGTCCTGTCACTAGGGGATGCCGCCGCGCAGACCGCATTTACCAACAGATGGGGGCTGAAGCTGACCGTTCCCCACGCCACGGGTGTGGTCGAGGCGCTGCAAACCGGGATGGACTGGGCCGACACGCCGGTTCTGGCCTTTGCCGGGATCGGCCACCCGGAGAAGTTCTTTGCAACCCTGCGCCAGCAAGGCACAACCCTGTTGCGGGCCGAAGCACTGGACGATCACCAGCCACTGACCCCGGCCTTGATGACCCGGTTGGAAAATGAGGCGCGCCTGCTCGGAGCACAGATGGTCACGACCGAGAAAGACGCCGTTCGCCTACCTGCTGCCTTCCGCAGCAAGGTCATCACCCTGCCCGTTCGCCTAAATGTCGCGGACGGCGACAGGGTCAAACAAATGCTCTTGCAAGTTGCCCCATCGCCCTAAAAAGCGACCAGCCGAAAAGAGCTGGCTGCCAAACAGGCTTAGCTGCCCAATTCGTCTTCGATCAGCTTCTTGAACGCGTCATACGACTGGTTCTCGACCGCTTTGCCGTTCAAGATAAACGACGGAGTGGCCTGAATGCCGTCACGCTCGGCGTTTTCCTGATACCAGGCCACCAGGGTGCGGGCACGGTCGCCATCCTGAAGACAGGCCTCAAGCTGGTCATTGTCGATCCCGGCCAGACGCCCGATCTTGCGCAGCTCATCAACGATCTCAGCCGGTCCACCCGCGCGGGTCCATTCGGACTGGCCTTCATAGATCAGATCCGAGATGCCAAAGAACTTGTCGGGACCGGCGCAACGCGCCACCATCGACGCCCACAGGCCGTAGCGGTCGAAATACACCTCGCGGTAGACAAACTTGACCTTGCCAGTGTCGATGAAATCCTTCTTGAGCTGCTTGTACGGCCCTTTGTGGAAATTCGCGCAATGCGGACAGGTGTACGAGGCATATTCGATGATCTCGACCGGCGCGTCCTCGGCCCCTAGAGTCATCTCGACGATGGTCGAGGTGTCCAGCTCGGCCTCTTGCGCCTCGGCGCTGCCGATCAACGAAAATGACGCGTTCGGTGACGACAGCCAAAAGCTGCCTGCGGCAATGGCGACGGCCGCGCAAATTCCGGTTGCAATACGGCTCATGTATCAGCCCTTTCTCAGCGTTTTTGTTTGGATAGAACGTTACGACCCAGACGTTCAAGGGCTGCACGCAGGTCGCCATCATGGACGCCTTGCGCTGCCCGGTCCGCCTCGGCCGCGATTTCCGGTTTCAGTGTGGGTTTCGCCACTTTCGGTTTGTGATCGAAGCTGGCCTGCCCCTCGGCAAATCCTGTCGGAGCGGTTTGGGTGATGCGCACCCGGCTGATGGCGTTATAGCCATAAACCGCGTTGACCTTGCCCCGCAGCTGTTCCTTTTGCATTTCCAGCATCGGGGCTTGCGGGCCAGTGGTCAGCACAGTCAGCGTTGCCCCCATGCCGCCCTTGCCATAGCCCACATTCACAGGGCGCGCGATGGCAGCCATATCCTGCCCTACAATCTCGGCCCAGTGGGTCAACAGGCGCGACACAGCAAAGCCCCGGCTTTCACCGGCGCGTCTGATCTGGTCGTTCAGCAATGTCGCGGTGCGTTTGAACCCGCGGGTCGAAGAACGTCTGCGCTGCATCTGGTTTCCAACTCCTGCACTACTATTGTAGAGGGCAGGACACCGGGCGCCAGCGAAACCCGACAGGGAGATGATTAAAAATTGCGTGACACAGGCGAATTTGACGTCAGCAGCGAATTGCTGGCCTGGTACGACCGCCACGCCCGCAAGATGCCGTGGCGCGTCAGCCCCGTTGACCGCGCCGCCGGAGTGCGGCCTGACCCCTATCGCGTCTGGCTATCCGAGGTGATGCTGCAGCAGACCACCGTGGCCGCCGTGCGAGACTATTTCATGCGTTTCACAACGCGCTGGCCCACGGTGCAGGCGCTCGCCGCTGCCCCAGATGATCAGGTCATGGGCGAATGGGCTGGGCTGGGCTACTACGCCCGCGCTCGCAACCTGCTGAAATGCGCGCGAGCGGTGGCTGAAGATCACGACGGCATCTTCCCAGACACCTATGACACGTTGCTGGACTTGCCCGGCATCGGCCCTTATACCGCCGCCGCAATCTCGGCCATCGCCTTTGACCGCCCCGAAACCGTGCTGGACGGGAATGTCGAACGCGTCATGGCCCGGCTCTACAACATTCACGACCCGCTGCCCGGCTCGAAACCTGCGCTAAAGAACAAAGCCGCAACGCTGACACCTGACGTACGACCCGGAGACTACGCGCAGGCTGTCATGGATCTGGGGGCCACGATCTGCACGCCCAAATCACCTACCTGCGGGATTTGCCCGCTGCGCGATCCCTGCCTGTCGCGCAAGGCCGGAACGCAGGCTGACCTGCCGCGCAAAACGCCCAAAAAACCAAAGCCCACGCGCTATGGCCATGTCTATATCGCCCAGCGTAACGATGCCGCGCTGCTGCTTGAGCGCCGCCCGGACAAAGGCCTGCTGGGTGGGATGTTGGGCTGGCCCGGATCAGATTGGTCGGATGCGCCAGCCGAGACACCGCCCTTCCCGGCGGATTGGCAGGCACTGCCCGGCGAGGTGCGCCACACCTTCACCCATTTCCACCTGATTCTGCGCATCTGGACCGCCCCCCTGCCGGAAGATCTAGCCCCGAATGACCTGATCATCATGGACAAACACACGTTCCGACCCAAAGTTCTTCCAACTGTGATGCGCAAGGCGCTTGACCTCTGGCTCGGGCAGTAACAGGTTTTTCAAAAAGGCCTCTGGAGCATCCCAGAAGCGGTCATTCGGAGTTGGCGCATGATTTCATCCGACACCCTGTCCCGCTGGCAATCAGCGCTGCCCTTCTGGGTATCCTTCATGCTGATTCCCATAATTTGGATATCGGCCACCCTTGGTGGCTGGTGGGTTCTTCTTGTGCCGATTTTCACCTGGTGGGCCTTTGCCATACTGGACCTGCTGACCGGGCTGGAGCTGAACAACGCGGACCCCGACACCTCTGACAAAGGCCTGCGCTGGTACATCCTGCTGACCAATATCTGGGTCCCGGTGCAGTTCATCACGCTGTTCAGTCTGATCTGGTTTGCCACTCATACTGATCACCTGTCCTTGGCGTCCAAGATCGGGTTGTTCTTCGGCATGGGCGTCATCTCTGGCACAATCGGGATCAACTACAGCCACGAACTGATGCATCAAAAAGGCCGGTTCGAGCGTTGGCTGGGCGATATTCTTCTGGCCATGGTCCTGTATTCGCATTTCCGGTCCGAGCATCTGCTGGTGCATCACCGCTATGTCGGCACCCCTCGAGACCCAGTGACCGCCCGCTATAATGAAGGGTTTCACCGCTTTTATCCCCGCGTCCTGCGGCAGTGCCTGACCTCAGCCTTCAAGGCCGAGCGCGACAAGCTGGCGCGGAAAGACCGCCCATGGACGGACGCTTCGAACCCCTTCTGGCGCTATTGGGTGTTGCAGGGCGGTATGGTGCTGCTGGCTCTTGGGGTCGGAGGGTGGTCCGGCGTCGCCCTGTTCCTGCTTCAGGCCGGTGTCGCGATCTGGCAGCTGGAGTTGGTCAACTATGTCGAACATTACGGCCTGACCCGCAAGCATCTGGGCGATGGGAAATACGAACACGTCAAGCCGCAGCATTCCTGGAATGCATCACAAAAAGCGTCAAACTGGCTGCTGATCAATCTGCAACGGCATTCGGACCACCACTACAAACCCAATCGCCGTTTTCCCCTTTTACAGCACCATTCCGAGTATGCTGCCCCGCAACTGCCTTACGGTTACCCTGTGATGACCGTCGCCGCCATGATCCCGCCCGTTTGGTGGCGCGTCATGAACCCGCGCGTTCGCGCCTGGAGACGCCACTACTACCCCGAGGTCAGCGATTGGAAGCCCTACAACAAATCGCAAAACCCATTGCCCCGGGCGTGACCGCAGCGCGCCCCGCGCGCTGCCTGGCCCAACGATGTGCCTTGCATCTTTGATGCAATTCAGATCGGCGGGAGCGTCCTCATCACCCAGATATCCATGGGGTGCTCAACCCCGCGCACGGTCTGGCCCGGCAGCTTTTCAAACCCCTCTGTCAGGGTCGCGGCATTGTGTCCTTCCATTGTAAGCTGGCTGCAAACCTCGTCGCTCAATATCACCTGAGCCATTTTGACTCGGGTCAAAGCCTCGAGCTTGGCCGCCACATTGACCGCGTCTCCGATCACTGCAAATTCCAACCGGTTCGCGCCGATATCGCCCAAAACCACCGGCCCATAGTGCACTCCGATACCCACATGGATTTCCGGCTCACCCGCGCGGCGCCTGTCAGTATTCCATTGATTGATCACACGGGTCATGTCGCGCGCGCAGGCCACCGCATTGCTGGCATCCAAAGGCGTCGGCACCGGCGTGCCAAAGGTCGCCATCAACCCGTCGCCCAGATATTTGTCCAACGTGCCATGATGGCGAAACACTTCAGTTTCCATACGCGCATGAAACCCGCGCAGCACCTCGATCACTTCATAAGGATCACGACCCGCCGCGTATTTTGTAAAGCCCACGATATCAATAAACAGAACCGCAATACTCTCTTTTCGCACCTGCTTCAGCGGTTCGTCATTCTGGCTCAGCTCATCCACCACATTGGGCGAGAAATAGCGCGACAGGTTTGCCCGTTCCCGCTCAAGCCCGGCGTTTGTCATCAGCAAGCGATTCAGCCGCCTCATCGAAATGCCCAACGTGACCGCGACCATGATAAAAACAACCACCTGCTGAATGCGTTGCGAGGGCATAAAACTGTTTGGGTCCATCAACTCAGCTACATCCGGGTACTCCGCTAATGCTTCGGCAACGCGCTCGCTGATACCAGGGATCGGCGTGGCGACCCACCATGCAATGATCCAGCCAACGGTCCACATCATCGCGGTCCAGGACCCGATCGCCACAACCGTCCGCCAAGAATAAGCCAATGTCCCGGCGGCCAGAATGATGAAGAAATACTGGAAGTTGTCGAACCGGTACTGCATCGCCAACGGGCGCACATCGTCACTGAATGGGTTCGGGACGATCATCCCCAGCGTCATGATTAGAAGGTCCACAAAGATCAGCAGCAACTCGGTCCGCGACTGCCCGACCTGCCCCGCCCGTCGGATCAACCAGCCATTGGCGCAGATCAGCAACAGGATGAAATGGTACCACAACACCTCCCAATGAGGGTTCAGGAATACCAGCAGAATGCCGGTCAACCCCATGGCGATCCAACGTGCGCGTACCGCCAGCTCCAGTCCTTCTCGCTTGTGTCTCTCTAGCGCGGCCTCGGTGTATTTGTTGTCCAAGTCGACCGGATCCGGGCGAGTGACGAAAAACCGGCTGAAGCGGGATTGACTGGCTGTGGTGTCCGACATGGCTGAGGCTCCCTCGGTGCGCGGCGGGCTTTGCAGAAGTCATATAGAAGTGAGAATGTGATGAAAACAAAAGACCCCGCCGAAGACCGGCGGGGCAAGGCTTAGTGCCTTGTGTCAGGCCACAGGCACCGGCGGTATTCAGTTGTGCATTTCAGCCCGGATTTGCTGACGCAGCACGTCGATCGGCACGGTCTTGCCGTCGCGCTTGAAGCACCAATAAGTCCAGCCGTTACAGGAAGGCGCGTTCTCCAAATGCGCCCCTACCTGATGGATCGAGCCTTTGACATTTTGCCCGACCAGCGTGCCATCAGCGCGGACCTTGGCCTTGTGACGCTGGTTCATGGAATAGAGCTCTTCCCCCGGACGCAGCATGCCGCGTTCGACCAACTGGCCGAACGGCACGCGCGGCTCGGCGCGTTTGCTGGCGCTGACTTCCAGCGCCTCGCGGTCGAATTTGCGAACCTTGGCGATGCGTTTTTCGGCCACTTTGCGATAACTTTCCTCGCGTTCGATCCCGATGAACTCGCGGCCCAGCATCTTGGCGACAGCGCCGGTCGTGCCAGTACCAAAGAACGGATCCAACACCACATCGCCCGGATTGGTCGAACCGACCAGCACCCGATGCAGCAGCGATTCAGGCTTTTGCGTTGGATGCGCCTTATCGCCGTTTTCATCTTTCAGACGTTCATGCCCTGTGCAAATCGGCAGCACCCAGTCGCTGCGCATCTGTACGCCCTCATTCAGCGCCTTCAGCGCCTCGTAATTGAACGTGTATTTCGCACCTTCACGTTTGGACGCCCAAATCATCGTTTCATGCGCATTCGTGAACCGCTTGCCACGGAAGTTTGGCATCGGGTTCGATTTGCGCCAAACCACGTCGTTCAGAATCCAGTATCCCGCATCCTGAAGGGCCGAGCCAACCCGGAAGATGTTGTGATAAGAGCCAATAACCCAGATCGCCCCATTGGGCTTCAACAGACGATGCGCTGCTTTCAGCCATTCGCGGGTGAACTGGTCATAGGCCCCGAAGCTGGAAAACTGATCCCAGTGATCATCAACCGCATCCACCTGAGAGTTATCCGGGCGGTGCAACTGGCCTTTCAGCTGCAAATTATACGGCGGGTCCGCAAAGATCAGGTCAATCGACGCCTCGGGCAGACTATTCATCACATCGATGCAGTCCCCGGAAAGAATCGTGTTTAAAGGGAGCGCTTTTGCGCCCTTTTTGGTGGTCGTAGTCATATCACTGCCTCAAGTGTCCACGGCGCTTTTGCGCTCATTTGGTTGAGACAAGGATGAGTCAAAGACGATTCGCCGTCAATTTCTTTTTTGAATCAGAGACTTACGATTTACTCTTGATACAAGATATTGTGGACCGGTTTAAACGAACGTCTATGGTGTGGGGTCACACCAAGATTTCGCAGCGCTTCGCGATGCATTTTTGTCGGATAACCTGCGTTCGACTCCCACCCATAGCCGGGATGCTGTTGCGCCAAATCCACCATCACTTGATCGCGCCAGTTTTTCGCAAGGATCGAGGCCGCCGCAATCGACACCGACCGCGCATCGCCTTTGACAACCGCTTGCGCAGGTATGCTCAGCCCGCGCGGAATCATGTTCCCGTCGATCAGCAGATAATCCGGCGGAGGGTTCAAAGCGGCCACCGCGCGCTCCATTGCCAGATGCGAAGCGCGCAAGATGTTGTGCTCGTCTATCTCGGCCACTGTCGCCTCAGCCACTGCGAAATCAGCCTGTTCGCGAATGGCCGCATCCAAAGCCGCGCGACGTTTGGCTGTCAGCTTCTTGGAATCATTCAGTCCCTGAGGTATGTCGACCGGGTTCAGAATCACGGCTGCGGCAACAACAGGCCCGGCCAAGGGGCCCCGGCCCACCTCATCCACCCCGGCGATCCGAAGAAACCCGTCAGCCATGGCGGTCTGTTCAATATCGTAGGTTGGTGTCGTCATCCTTTTGGAAAATCCTGTTTCGGACCTTATCGCAACAAAAAAGAGAGGGCGGCTTGCGCCACCCCCTCCTGCGCGGCGCTTCTGCGACGCCGCTCCTGCTCGAAAACGGTTACTTGTAAACGACACGATAACCTTGCTGGCGCAGGCAGGCGGGTTCATAGGCCCGCTTGACCTTCTTGCCATTCCAGAAACCGACTTTGCACTCTCGCGGCAGGCTATTGGCATATTTGTAGTGTTTCTTGAGGCACCCGGTTCCAAGCAATTGATGACGGGGTGAATAGTGATCAAAGGTGCGCAGACATTTCTGCGGCAGGTCGTATTTCGCCAGATGGTGCGGGCGGGGACGCACCGGGTGATGGGGTTGGATATGCGTTTGGTGACGGCGGGCGCGTTTCTTGTCCTTTTCCTTGTTATAGTAGTGAACGCCCGCGCCGATGATGGCGATGGCGGCCAGACCGCCCAGAATATCCTTGGCATCCGCAGCCCGCGCCTGCGAGGCTGAAACACCCGTAACAGCGACGGCAGTTGCGATGATCAGGGCGATAAATTTCCGGTGCATGATGCGTGTCCTTTTGACCGTGTTGCGACGAACCCGGCTGGGCTCGTGAATTCGTTGGGTCAACACTGGGTTCACCGCCCTCCGACAAGCAATATCGGGACATTGTTATCGAATATCAGGGCCCGCAAACCCCTTAGGATATTGAATATCAGGGCAACACATGCGCAGGATGCAGCCTATGAAACCTATCCTCTCTTCTCTGGCCTTCGCGGCCCTGATATCGCTCGGCACGGCGGCGTCTGCGGCGGATTGCTTTGCGGATTACAAAGCCAAGCAGGACAATCCATTGCGATTGCATTACGGCGTCATGCAGGTGTCGTCCTGCAACAAGGGTCAGGCGCAACAAGAGGTGTCCCAGCGGCTGCGCACCTCGGGCTGGACCCTGCTGAACGTGATGTCGGTTTTCGGACCGGAAGGGTTGGACAAGAGGAAGGCCGATGCCGGAAAATTCTATCTCCGTTACTGACGCGCGGCGATCCGGGGTACGGTTGGTCGGCGCTGGTATTGCCGCGATTGTCCTGATCTTGATCACTGCCGCCGTCTTCCTGTTCTGGTCCCTGCCCGACGCAAACGCGTTCAATGCCCGGGTCGAGCGGTTGTTCGTCGAAAGCGACCTGACCACGCAGGCCGAGATCCGCCTGCTGGAAATTCTGGCGCAATCCGGCACTGCATTTGCCGACACCTTGTCCAGCTACCGTATGGTGATCTTCGTGCTGTTGGTCTTTGCCAGCGCGATGCTGGTCACTGCGTTGGTGTTTTTGGTGATGCTGGTCCTTCTGAACCGCCGCATGGCCCAGATCGAGCGTACCGGTATTCAGGTCACATCCCTGCTGATCAGCCGCGAGGAAAACACCGTCTACCTCAACAATATGGATTTCAAACTGACCCCCGCCGCGATGGAGACCCTGTCAGTTCTGGCGGAATCCCGTCTGGATGACGAAGTCCTGTCCGGTGCCCAGATCGAGGCGGTGATCTCGGGCAAGGACGCCGCCGATTGCGAAGAGGCCGCCGGGGCAACCCGGATCAAACGCCTGCGCGACGCGCTAGGCAATCAGATGGTCAGTGAGTTGCTGGTCAAGAATATCGCCAAACGGGGATATATGCTGTCGATCGAAAAAGACGTGATCCAGATGGTCTGACCCCGCTGCCGCGCACGCCGCATGTGCAAAAAACTGTGCGCGGTCCCTCTTGGCATTCCCGGTCCGAAGTCCCATCCTTATAGGACCCCGGACAGGGAGGTCGATGATGAACGTCCACACCACTCCGCATTCCACAGGCTATCGCATCTCGGTTGAACGACTAAAAGGTCGGATCGCCATCTATCGCGGCGACGTGCTGCTGGCTGAAAGTGCCAACGCCGTGGTGATGTATGAAACCCGCTTGCCTCCGACGATCTACATCCCCCGCGCAGATGTGTCTGTCGAATTGAGCGAAGAGACCGAATTGCAAACCTTCTGCCCGTTCAAGGGAACGGCAACCTATCATGACGTGGTCCTTGGGGATCAGCGCCTTGCGAACTCGGTCTGGGCGTATGAGGACGCGCTGCCCGAAAGCAAGGCCATTCAGGGCCATATCGGGTTCCTGCCCAACGCCTATGACCGGCTTGATCTGGGTGGCAATACGCTTGAACAACCCCAAGACGGCAATATCAGCGGCCCTTTGATTGACTGGCTGATGCGCGGCGCCTCGGAAATCGAAACCTCGGAAGCCTTTACCAAAGCGCTGTCCGAGAAGATGCTGGAGCACGGCATTGCCATTCAACGCCTCAGCATTCTGGTCTGGTCGCTGCATCCGCTGATCGCGGGCAAGCACTACATTTGGGAAAAGGGCGAGGATGAGATCTCGACCAATGTGCCAACCTATGAAATTCACGACCATCCGGCCTATATCAACAGCCCGTTGCGACACGTCTCGAACGGGTTGGGCGGAGTTCGCCAGCGGCTGAGTGACGACAACCCGTATAACAGTTTTCCCATTATCGAGGATTTGCGCGCCAAAGGTGCAACCGACTACGTCGCCATGCCCCTGCCATTTTCCGATGGCCGCACCAATGTTCTGACTCTGACCAGCGACCACCCGGATGGGTTCACGACCGAGAATCTAGGTCTTGTCTTTGAATGCTCGGCGGTGATTGCCCGGTTCTACGAGGTGTTCATGCAGCGCGAAAATGCGCAGGTTTTGTTGGAGACCTATGTGGGCAAACGGTCCGGCGCGCGGGTTCTGGGTGGTGAAATCCGACGCGGCGACGGGGATGAGATCGACGCCGCAATCATGTTCTGCGATCTACGTAACTCGACCCGGTTAGAGGAAAAACTGGGCCGCACCCCCTATATCAGCCTGTTAAATGGGTTTTTTGAAACCGTTTCGGGCATCGTGCATGACAATGGCGGCGAGGTTTTGAAATTTATCGGCGACGCTGTTTTGGCCGTGTTCCCCGCAGGTGAGAACTCGATCACGGCCCGTGCCAATGCGCAGCGCTCTGCGATCGGTATTGTTGAAAAGCTTGGTGAGTTTCGGGCCTCGGGATCAGATGCCCATTGCGATTGCTCGATCGGCGTCGCCTATGGGCGTGTGACCTATGGCAATGTCGGATCCCGCGAACGGCTTGATTTCACCGTAATCGGTCAGGCCGCCAACATCGCCGCGCGATTGGGGGAATACGGTAAGACCGTGGGTCACAGGATCGTCGTCTCGTCCGACATTGTCCCCGCCTGCGCCGACGCGCTACCCCTTGGGGACGTAGCGCTCCATAATGTGTCTCAGCCGGTGCCATCTTTTGCGCTCAAAACAGCGGCTGATCACATACTGGACGGGCAAACGCAGAGTCCCTAGCCACCCAAAAGGATCAAAGCCGTCTGCGCGGGCGATATCGTTTTCTGCAGCTGCGAGGTCTGGCTACGCGCCAGATACCTGTCCGTCAGTGCGGCTATGGCCCCCTCATCCGTGAACTGCGCCAGATCATCCGAGCCAGTCAGGCGCGATAGCCTGTCCTTGAACACATCCAACTGCTTATCTATATTCAACTGCCCAAAACTGGACGGAAGCCCCAGGGCGGTTTCCATCATACTACGCAGCGGTGGCAAACCCATCAACTCAAACCACTTAGTATCTGCACTGCCCTCCTGCGCCGCCAAATCTGCCAGTGTGTGCTGAGCAAAAAGCGAGATACGCATGGATTCGTCAGATTGACCCACCGCGACCTCAAATCGGGACACGACATTGTCCCGCGCAATGTCCTCCATGAATGTGACCAAGCCGGTTCTACGAATTTCCCCCGGACCAAGACCGAACGCTTCGGAAAACTCACGATACCGTTTGTCAGACAGCCGGTTTGACAAGGCGTCATCCGCTGAAGTGCCGTCTGACAGCACCTTCTGGATGAAAAACCGATTGTTGATATCGTCCTCCAACCCGAAAGCGCCTAATGCCACCTGCAGCAACCGCCGATCTGAAACCAAATCCTCGGCGGTCTGCACTTTGGAGATATTGTCCAGAAAATACCGCGTCTCGCGTTCATTGACCGCTGAGGTTGCGAAACTGTCGAGTTGCGCGTCATAAGTACGCTGCAAAAACCGCCAGCCAACCAGACCGCCAGAAGGTATGACGGGCTGAAAGGTCATTGCTGATAGGCCATCAACCGCTCTTCCCGCGGCAACAACGTACGCAGGGACTTGAGGCATTTGTAGAATTGCTCAGCCAAAAGGGCTTCTGTGGCCTCAGCCAACACCTTTCGGCTATCGGCGTCAGTGAACACCTGGCTCAACTCCTCGACACGTCGCAGCAGTTGTTGGCGCGCCTGATCCGGCTCCATGTCGCCCGACAGCACCAGCTGTGCCGCATAACAAACGCGGCGGACGGGCGTGTTCACTTCATCCGGGTGAATAGCATCGCGCAAACGCAGGACATTGGCTTGCGGCGTCATGATTGAAAACCGGCTGCGACGGTCCCCGTTCTCGACGACCACGCCGTTGATCAGTACCCGTTCTTTCGGGGCAAGTTTCAGCACCAGCCCACCCATCAGGTTGCCCCCATCTGCCTGAGCCCGCGCAACACTGCCATATTGATCTCCAACAAGGGTTCAACCGTCGCCTTGTTGCCCAACACCTGACCGCTGTGCTGCTCGGTAAATTCCGCAAGGTAAAAAATCCGCGCGCGCAGATCATTGGGCAGCGCGTTATCGGAATCCGCGACGCCACTGGCCAAGACGTTCCACAACCGACGGTTTTCGTGCAACGCCTGAACAAAAGTTCCGAAATCGGATTTCTGACGAGCTGCTGCTGCCTTGAGGCGATGCGTAATCTTGGAAATCGCCTCGTATTCGGTGTCGCGCGGCGTGCGCGTCGGGGCGGCGGTTTGTACGTAGGCACGCTGTGCAAGAGTTTGCGGTATCACTTGAAATCCTTCCAATGGGCCGTCTTAGGGCGGTCAGAACCGGGGCGCGTTTCCACGCCCCGGCCAAGTTCCGAAGATTAACGGAACAGCGACAGGATCGACTGCGGCGCCTGATTGGCGATCGACAGCGACTGGGTGGCCAGCTGCTGCTGCACCTGAAGGGCTTGCAGACGGGCCGAGGTCTCTTCCATGTCAGCGTCAACCAGCGAGCCGATACCGGATTTGAACGAGTCCGCCAGGTTCGAGATGAACTCTTTCTGGGTCTCGATCCGGCCTTGCGACGAACCGAAGGCTGCTGAAGCATCAATCGCAGTGTCGATCAGCGATTCGATGGTTCCCAGCGCAGCCTGTGCGCCTGCATCCGTGGACACGTCTATCGAAGCCAAAGCACCCAGGCCACCCGCGTTCGCATTGGTGAACTGCGCCGAAACTGTCACGTCACGGTCCGCATCCGCGCCCGCTGTGGCAGTACCCGTTACAAAGGTCAGCGTGCCAGGAGATCCCGAGTCGTAGTCAATCGCGACGCCGGTAATGCCTAGGGAGTCGATCTGATTCTTCAGGCCAACTGCAACGATGGCATCCGTATAAGCCGCATCGTAAGTCCCCGAGGGGTCCAGATCAGCGTCTTGAACGGTGTAGGACGCAACCTTGTCGCCAATCGTGATTGACACTTTGTCGCCCGCCGCAAAGTTGTCGGTAGAGCTGTCGATCACGATATCTCCGGTGCCGCCGGACTTGTCCATCGTGAAACCCGCCGCATCGTTGTCAGAGGTCACATTGTCCGAACCCGCCAGAACACCCTTACTGGTATAGCCGCCGGTCGACAGGTTTTGCGACGCAACCGAAATCGACGATGCGGTCACATTCCCCGCAGAGTCGCGATCCAGAGACGCCAGGATCGAGGCTGTACCGGCCGAACCGTCAACCAGGTTCAGACCATTGAATTGTGCAGCGCTGACAACAGAAGAAATCTGATCTTTCAACGCAGTTACGTCATCGTTGATCTTGGCCCGATCCACGTTGTCTTCTTGCGCTGCGACGATCTTGCCCTTCATCTGGTTCAGAAGATCGGTCACGGTTTCCGAAGCATTCCGCGCCACAGCAACAGTCGATTCGCCCAAAGCTAGGCTGTCTTTAATCGCGTTGAATCCTTTGACGTCGGATTCCATAACTTTCGAGATCGCCCAAACCGCTGAATTGTCCTTGGCCGTGGCAACGTCTTTACCGGTCGAGATCGCGTTCTGGGTCATCGCCAGATTTTTGTTGACCGATTTCAGAGTCTGCAGCGCAACCATTGCGCCATTGTTGGTCAGAATGCTGGACATAGCTTCTTCCTTTTTACGTATGGGCCCTTTGCGCCCGTGCTAACCCCGCACCACTTGCGGGCTTTAACGTCTTTCTGATCTGTGCGATCCGCCGTCCGGCTGTTCGCGCCACTTGCTATTTCAAGTGCCCGATCACCTTGGCCCCTGATCTCCTAACGGAGTGCTAAAGCCCCTAGGCTGGAAATTTTGGATTTGAATCAAACCGCCACCTAGGCGCGTTTTTCCAGCTTGGCGTGGCTGCGCACGGCAAAATCGCTGCGCTGCCCGTCGGCACCATAGGTGCTGAATTCGCCGTGTACCCGGCGCAGTTCGGCCATGCGGTCTGCAACGGCGCGAATTCCGTCTGCTGCACTGCCAAGCAACGCCTGATTGCGCGCGACCTTGTCTTGCAGACGAATCAGATCTTCGCTGTCCAGCACCTGCAAATCATTGACTGCATCGATAAGCTTTTCCTTCTCGGGCGCCATCTGGGTCAGCTGATCCAGATCACCCTGCACCAGCGCGTTGCGCTCAAGGTCCAGAACCTCTTCCAAAGACTTAAGAAGCCCCATGTCAGGTTTGGTCGTCATTGGTTGTCTCCATCATTGATTGAAACAGAATTTCCGACAGGCCCACGCCACCGGTTTCGGCCAGTTGGCGGGCCTGATGCTGGACAAGGAACGAGGAAAACTGATCTTCGCCCGCACCGCCTCCGAACGAACTGCGTGCCTCCCCCAACCCGGCGGAATTCAGCATTTCCAACAGGAATGCCGCCTCAAGCTTGACCGCTGCGGCCTTGATTCTATCCGCCGAGGACGCGGGCATTGCAGGGAAGGCTGGTGCTGTAATCTTCATCGCTTTCTCCGAAATTTGCATCGAACTTTCTCGATCAAAAAGGAAAGCAGTTAAAATAAACGTAACTTCCTGCGGGCAGGTTTGTGGCCAGACAACCTGAGTGGGAGCAAAATGCCCAATCCTCTTACAGCGGTGATACCCGCCCAAAATAACGCCAAAATTTCTCCCCAACCTGCCGATGGTTCGGGACAAAAGGCCGATATGTCTTTTCAATCCGTTCTGGATGATCAGGCGCCGCCCGAGCAGAGCCTATCCGAACCGACAGAAGATCTTGTTTCTCTGCTGGATACCGAAACGGTGCCCGACTCGGATGGGGAAGAAGCCAAAGATCTGCAGATAGTCGTGGAAAAAGGTTTGCCTGTTGAAACAGGTTCGCAGACGATCAAATCGCACCCACTGTCGCGACCTGACGCTGCGCCGGCGGTCGCTGGCATTCCGCACAATTTGGCGGAAACGGGTGATAGCATACGATCTGACGAAGCTCTTGCAGAACCTCCAAAGCGCAATATGGGCGATCGACGCGCCGAGGTATCGCCTGTTTTCAACGATGACTTGCCTGAGGATTCACCAAATCTTCCGACATTCCCAAAAGCGGAGAGCAGGTCAGTTCCTGCTTTTGCAATCGCTGCGGCTCCAACGCCGTTTTCCGCAAAGAAGGAAGTTCTAACTTCGCCGATTTCCCAGGAGCCACATGTTGAGTCGGCTGCAAATCCAAAACCAACTGCTGCACCGACCCAAGTACCCAACCTTATGCAGATGCAACTTCTGGTATCGGAAAATGCCGCTGCACACACCGATTCAACTCCTCTCCCCGAGGTAGAGGAAGGCCTGATCGTGAAGGAAACCGGCGCGACCGCGTCGGTGCGCGAGACGGCGACGGCAAATCTGCCAGCGACCGCACGGTCCGAGGTTGCTCGGGCCATTGCCGGACAGATGGCGGCAGCGATCACCGCACGGCCTCAATCAGGTGCGGTGGAAATCGCGCTGAACCCTGAAGAACTGGGGCGCGTCTCGATGGTTCTGAATGGGCGTGATGATGGGCTGCATCTGACCATCGCGGCGGAACGTCCCGAGACGCTGGACTTGATGCGCCGCCATCTTGCTGTGCTTGAGGCCGAGTTCAAAAGCCTCGGCTTCGGCGATCTGTCCTTCGACTTGGGCAACTCCGCCGACAAGGGACAGGACCCATCGGACTCCGGTGAAAATTCTTTTTCTGAGACGGTACAATCCGAACTCACCTCTGCCACTCTCCAGCGCCCGGTCAACCTTGGCACGTCCGGGCGCATCGACATAAGGCTGTGACCCATGATCTCTCCTATCGCTTCAACCACGCAGAAAGCCAATCCATTGGCGGCGTCCTCAGGTCAGACGGCCGCGCTGGCCTCGGATTTTGAGACCTTTTTGCTGATGCTGACCGCTCAGGCCCGTCACCAAGACCCGTTGGAGCCGCTGGATTCCTCGGAATACGCCGCACAACTGGCGCAGTTTTCGATGGTGGAACAACAGGTGCAGACAAATGACCTGCTGACGGCCCTGACCCTGTCGATGAGCAGCATGAATCTGGAGGAACTAGCCAGTTGGGTCGGCATGGATGTGCGCAGCACCTCTCCATTCCAGTTCGACGGCGCGCCGGTGACACTTTACGGCCAGGCCGCTCCGGCGGCGGACGGTGCCGTTCTGGTTATCCGCGACGCAGACGGGGCCGAGGTTGAACGGATCACCGTTCAAACCACCGATTCCGTGTTTGTCTGGGCTGGAACCAAAGAGGACGGCACGCCGCTTCCGGCTGGAACCTACTCTGCCGCATTGGAAAGCTATGACGGGGAAGAGGTTCTGTCGACGCAGCCCATGTCCTCATACGCGCAAGTGATCGAGGCGCAGGTGGGCGAGGATACGGTGTTGCTGACCCTCGAAAACGGGCAGGTCATACCGGCCGGTCTGGTCTCGGGCGTTCGAACCGGAACTTGATCTGCGCGCCGGGACAGGCCAAAGCTGTGCAACGCGCGACTCAACTCCTGACCCGGTGATCCCTCTGCCCGCTTCAAACGCACCTCCGCCCCGCCTTGTGGAAGATCTGTGCCGCTCAGGTCTGGTCGAGGCCGGGGCGCGTTTTCAGACCCTTTATGGCGGGCGCACCAATCAGGTCTGGAAGGTTCTGGGCGGAGACGGAGATAAGGTGCTCAAACTGTATCGTTCAGGGCTGCGCAATCCTCTGTTTCGAAACGATGCCCGGCTTGAGGCGCTCTGCCTTACGGAGCTTGCCCCCACAGGGTTTGCCCCGCGCTTGCGGGCGGCGGGGCAGGATAGTGATGGGCATTGGGTGTTCTATGATCACGCGCCCGGTGCGCCCTGGCAAAACGGGGCCGCGCAGGTGGCTCAATTGCTGCGCAGGCTGCACAGTATGGAAATCCGGATCGACGCACCCGACGGATGCAATGGCAGCGACGACCTACGGGATCATACGCGGCGCATTCTGGGTCAGTGCAAGACACAAGTTCGCCAGCGGTTGGAACAGCTTTGCCCGCAGACCCATGTTGCCGCCACGCCGGACACGTGCCTCATCCATGGCGACCCGGTAGCCGGAAACATCCTGGTTTCGGATATGTGTCTGACGCTGATTGACTGGCAATGCCCAGCGCTGGGGGACCCCTGCGAAGATATCGCCTTGTTCCTGTCCCCAGCTATGCAGCGCCTCTATCGCGGGGCACCCTTGACGCCCGAGGAGGAGGCGGCGTTTCTGACCTCCTATGACCAGCCTCAAATCCTCGCGCGTTTCAACGCGCTGCGCCCCTGGTATGCATGGCGGATGGCGGCCTATTGCTTGTGGCGGGTCGAGAACGGGGCCGACGACTATGCCGCCGGGCTAGAACTGGAAATCGCGTCCCTCTGACCGCGCTACAAATCCGCAAGCCCCATCATCGCGTAGGCAGGCGGCATCAGGGCGCGTCGCCACCGCCCCAGGGGGAACCGACCGGGCCTGCGGGTCATCGGCTCTGGCAAGTCCGGGTTATGCCCCAAAGCCAGTTGAGCCAGAGCCCGTCCGCAAAAGCTTCCCATCGCGACACCGTTGCCGTGATAAGCAAACCCGGCGAACATACCAGGCTGATCTGGCACCGGACCGGCATAGGGCATCAGGTTGCGGGACAGGCACACCATCCCCGACCACATATGAGTGACGTCCACCCCGCGCCACTCGGGAAACATCGCCGCAAAGTCATGGCGAACCTTTTGGCGAATGCCGGCCTCGGCACGCGACGAGGACCGAAGGCCGCCGCGCATTCCGAACAGGAACCGACGATCCGGCATCAGGCGGAAATAGTGCAACAAATTCCGGGTGTCATATGACATCTGATCCGAAGTCCAACCCTGCGCCTGCAGTTCGGCCTGCGTCAAAGGCCGCGTCACCAGAACGGTCGACTGCGCAGGCATATAACGCCCAGACATCCAGGCCGGAACATCCTCGCTGGAATATCCGTTGGTGCAGATCAGAACGTTTGTCGCCTGTATCCGGCCAGTTGGCGTCTGGAAATCAAAGCCGTTCGCTGTTTTGACAATTTTTGACACCGGGCTTCTCTGAAAGAGCTGGGCGCCGCGCGCTTTGGCGGCGTCTGCCAGCCCGTACAGGTACTTCCTTGGGTTCAGACCAAACCCGACGGGGGTGGTATAGCCGCCATGGAACGCGCCACCGAATCCCAAGGCGGGCAAGTCTGCAGCTTCGTGCAAAACACCCAAGGCCTCGGCGCTTTTCCTCAGCCTCTCCATTGCCCGCGCATTGTGCGCCAGTTGGGTTTCACCTTTGGAATGGGTATCGGCGTCGATTTCATAACTGCTCAGAAGATCGGCGACCAGATGGACGGCATCTTCCTCGGCCTGCGCATAGCCCGCTGTCGCCGCCTCACCGAACAGACGGGTCATGGCCTTGGGGTTAAGCTTCGACCCGCCCAGGCAACAAAACCCACCATTTCGGCCAGACGCCCCCCAGCCGGGCGTTTCGGCCTCAAGCACAGCGACGGATGCCCCGGCCTTGGTCAGATGCAACGCGGCGGACAGGCCAGTGAAACCCGCGCCAACAATGGCTACGTCAACGACCAAATCCCCAGACTGTTCCGGCCAATTGGGGGCGGCAATTGTTTCGTCCCACCAGCATCCCTGCCTTGGGCCGGGACCATAAGTATAGTCCGGAAACAGCCGTTTCATTCGGCCCGTGCCGCGGCCATTTCATCCTGCTTTTGTCGCATCATGGCGCGTTTTGTCACCAGCGACGCGGTAATGACGCCCACTGTCACGACGGCGATCATCAACGTTGACAGCGCGTTAATCTCGGGGCTGACACCCAGCCTGACCGCCGAGAAGATCTTGATCGGCAGGGTTGTGGCCGACGGCCCCGAGGTAAAGGACGCAATCACCAGATCATCCAGCGACAGGGTAAAGGCCAGCAACCAGCCGGAAATCACGGCAGGCGCAATGATCGGCAGTGTCACTAGGCGAAACGCTTGCGCGGGCGAACAACCAAGGTCCAGAGCGGCCTCTTCCAGCGACTGATCGAACGTCACCAAACGCGACGAGACAACGACCGAGACGAAACACATCGAAAAGGTCGTATGCGCCAGAACGATGGTCAGGATACCGCGATCCAGCCCGATGCCGATGAACAGCAGCAGCAGCGACAGGCCGGTGATTACCTCGGGCATCACCAGCGGGGCGTAGATCATACCGGAGAACAGCGTTCGACCGAAGAAACGCCCCCCACGCACCAGCACATAGGCGGCGGCGGTGCCCAGAATGGTCGCCAGCGTAGATGAGAACACAGCCACCCGGATTGTCACCCATGCCGCATCCAGAAACGCCTCGTTCTGGACAAGCTCACCATACCATTTGGTCGAGAAGCCAGCCCAGACGGTGACCAGCTTGCTTTCGTTGAAGGAAAAGATGATCAGGATGATCATCGGGATATAGAGGAACGCAAATCCCAGCGTCAGCGAGACCGCGTTGAACCAGCTTAGCCTGTTCATTGCTCGGCCTCCGTCTGTTTCTGCTGGTTGCGCTGGAACAGCACGATTGGGATCACAAGGATCAGCAGCAATACTACGGCCACGGCGCTCGCCACGGGCCAGTCGCGGTTCGAGAAGAACTCCTCCCACAAAACCTTGCCGATCATCAACGTGCCTGACCCGCCCAGAAGCGAGGGGATGACGAATTCGCCAATCACCGGGATCATCACAAGGAAACAGCCTGCTATGATGCCGGGGCGCGACAGCGGGATTGTCACAAGCCAAAAGGCTTGAACCCGCGAACAACCAAGGTCTTCGGCGGCCTCGATCAGGGATTCGTCCATCCGTTCCAGCGCCGAATAGATCGGCAGGATCATGAACGGCAGATAGGTGTAGACGATGCCGATATAGACGGCAGTGTTGGTGTTCAGAATGGTCAGCGGGGTCGAGATCAGCCCTGTCCACAGCAGCAACTGGTTCAGATAACCTTCGTTCGACAGAATACCCATCCACGCATAAACGCGGATCAGGAACGAGGTCCAGAAGGGCAGGATCACCAGCATCATCAGCGTCGGGCGCCACTCGGCAGGCGCGCGGGCCATGCCATAGGCGATCGGATACCCCACCAGCAGGGTCAAAAACGTCGAAATCAGAGCGATTTTTACGCTGGACAGGTAGGCTTTCCAGTACAGGTCATCCTCGGTCAGCCAGACATAGTTTTCCAGATCAAGCTGGCTGAAGAACTCTTTGATGCCCGACCAGCCCTGCGAGAAATCCAGCGTCGGCGTGTAAGGCGGAATGGCCAGCGCGGTATCCGACAGCGAGATTTTCAGGACAATGAAAAACGGCACCAAAAACAGCGCCAGCAGCCAGATATAGGGAACGGCGATCAGAAAGGCGCGGCGCATCAGTCGGCCAGCAGAACCGCAGCCGTCGCTGTCCAGGACAGCCAGACCGGGTCTTCCCACGTGAATGCACGGCGCGAGATACGGCGGGTATTGGCCGACTGCGCCTTGATGATCGTGCCGTTGGGCAGTTCCACATGATAGGTGGACAGGTTGCCCAGATAGGCGATGTCATGGACCTTGCCCTGCACCGCATTGATCGCGTCCGCCGGCCGGTCGGCGGAAATTGTCACCTTCTCGGGGCGGATGGCCAGATGACAAGCCTGCCCCCGCGCAAACCCTTTGGCCGAGGTCGCGGTCAACGGGGCCTGCCCTTCGGCCCAATCGATCTGATAGGTGTCTTCACCATTGGCGGTGGCGCGGCCTTCAATGATGTTCACGTCGCCAATAAAGTCTGCGACATAGACCGAGTTGGGGTTCTCATAAATCCGGTCCGGCGTGGCGACTTGCATCAGCTGTCCCTGATCCATTACGGCCACGCGGCTGGCCACGGTCATAGCTTCCTCCTGATCGTGGGTCACGATGACAAAGGTGGTGCCGGTCTTTTCCTGAATATCCATCAGCTCGAACTGCGTGTCCTGCCGCAGCTTCTTGTCCAGCGCGCCCAACGGTTCGTCCAGCAGCAATAGTTTTGGCGCTTTCGCCAAAGACCGTGCTAAAGCGACCCGCTGCCGCTGCCCGCCCGAGATCTGGTGCGGTTTACGACGCGCGAATTGCGTCAGCCGGGTCAGGCGCAGCATTTCTTCGACTCTGTCCTCAAGGTCGCGTTTGGGCATGTTGTCCCGGCGCAGACCAAAGGCGATGTTTTCCCAGATGCTCAGATGCGGGAACAGTGCGTAGGATTGGAACATCATGTTCACCGCCCGCTTGTTCGGTGGGATCGGGTCGATATCCTGACCGCCCAACATGATGTGGCCTTCGGTGGGCGTCTCGAACCCGGCCAACATCCGCATCATTGTGGTCTTGCCGCAGCCCGAAGGCCCCAGAAGAGCGAAAAATTCTTTCTCGAAAATATCCAGAGACAGGTTGTCGATTGCCGTAAAGTCTCCAAACCGCTTGGTGACATTCTGGAATTGGATCAAGGGTTTCGCCTGTGGGTCTTCCCACGGCGCAAAGACGTCAGAGTTCACTACAGCCCCCGTTCGGCAATCTTGGGAAAAACGGCAGGGCGGAAAACCCGCCCTGCCTTAGGAAATCGGATCAGGTACCCGATTTGATCTTGGTCCACAGACGGGTCACAACCCGCTGCGTTTTTGCCGGGTAGGGCGTGGTGATGTAGAGATTCTGCATCGTTGCGTCGTCCGGATAGATCGCCGGATCGCCGATCACGTCTTCCTCAAGAAACTCTTGCGAGGCTTTGTTGCCATTGGCGTAGTACACATAGTTCGACGCCGCAGCCATGTTGTTGGCATCCAGGATGAAGTTCAGGAACTTATGCGCACCTTCCGGGTTCGGTGCATCCGCCGGAATCGCCATCTGGTCGAACCACATCAGCGAGCCTTCGGCGAAGGGGTGATATTCAATCTCGACTCCGTTGTCGGCCTCGGCGGCACGGTCACGGGCCTGAAGAATATCACCCGACCAACCCACGGCCACGCAGATATCGCCATTGGCCAGCGCGTTAATGTATTCCGAGCTGTGGAATTTCTGGATGTAGGGGCGCACGCTGGTCAGCACTTCTTCGACCTTGCCGATCACCTTGGGATCATGGCTGTCAGGGTCTTCGCCCAAAAATTGCAGCGTCATCGGAATCATTTCCGCGGGCGCATCCAGGAAATGAACGCCGCAACCGGCCAGCTTTTCCATATTCTCAGGTTTCAGCACCAGTTCCATGCTATTCAGCGCAACATCGTCGCCCAGCAGCTCACGCACTTTGCCAACATTCACACCGATCCCGGTGGTGCCCCACATGTAGTTGATCGAATAGGCGTTGTCGGGGTCATAGCCCGCAGTGCGTTCCTGAATGACATCCCAAAGGTTGCCTGAATTGTCCAACTGCGAGGTATCCAGAGGCTGGAAAGCACCCGCCTGGATCTGGCGTTGAAGGAATGTGCCCGAGGGCACAACCACATCATAGCCCGATCCGCCAGCCAGCATTTTGGTTTCCAGAACTTCGTTGCTGTCGAACACATCGTAGATCAGCGTCAGGCCGGTTTCGGCCTCGAACTTCTCCAGCAGTTCCTCGTCGATATAGTCGGACCAGTTGTAGACACGCACCTCTTCGGCGAAGGCCGCCGAAGTCCCCAATGCGATGACCGCTGTCAGTGTCAGCGTTTTGATTGACATTTTCTTCTCCCTGCAAGTGTGCGGGTATTTTCCCGTTTTTTTGGATTTGATCAAGTTTTGCGTTTTCCCCCGATCCATCGTATGGTTTCACGAGGTCAGATTCCTGGCAAGTCAACATAGTCGAAAATAGGGTAAACCACTTGGATTTGATCAAAAATAAGGCGGTTTCACAGGTCTCCGGGGATCAGAAACAGCCGGCGCATGAACAGGTCTATCAGACACTGCGCGCACAGATCATGTACGGCGATCTGGTGCCCGGACAGCCTGTCACCATACAAGGACTGACTGATTCGCTTGGAGTTGGCATGACCCCTGTACGCGAGGCGATCCGAAGGCTGATCTCGGACGGCGCACTGGTGTTTCAAGGCAACCGTCGGGTCAGTGTACCTTTGCTGAAGGACAGTGATGTCGGGCAAATGATTTTTGCAAGAATTGCAATAGAATCAGAGCTTTCCAGACGTGCGACCCTTAACATGAGCAAGGCCGAGATAGACGCGCTCGCCCGCATCGATCAACGATTGGACCGCACCATCGCGGACGGAGATGTCGGCGGCTATCTGCGCCTGAACCACCAGTTCCACCAAACTCTGTACGCCCATGCCGACGCCCCGATTCTGAACGATTTGGCCGAAAGTCTGTGGCTTCGGTTCGGCCCGTCCCTACGAGTCGTATGCGGCCGGTTCGGAACTCAAAGCCTGCCGGATCGCCATAAGGACATCATCTCGGCACTGCGTGATCAAGACCCCCAGCGCGTTGCAAAAGCCACCGCGCAAGACATCGAACAAGGGATGGAGCTGATGGCCGGAGCACTATCGACGTCCTAGAATAATGCGATTCGATTGACAGGGAAAAATTTGATCATATTATGATCGCCAACCGCTCTTGCAGGAGATTCCCCGATGTCGACCATCACCAACCACATGCCGACCGCCGATTTGCAGGCGCTGGACGCTGCCCACCATATGCACCCTTTCTCGACCAATGCGGACCTGAGCAAGGACGGTGCGCGCGTCATTACCCGTGCCAAAGGTATCTATTTGTCCGACAGTGAAGGGGAACAGATTCTGGATGCCATGGCCGGGCTTTGGTGCGTGAATATCGGCTATGGCCGCGATGAACTGGCGGATGCCGCCGCTCGCCAAATGCGCGAGCTTCCCTACTACAACACCTTCTTCAAGACCACCCATGTCCCCGCCATCGCCTTGGCCAACAAACTGTCCGAACTGGCGCCAGGCGATCTGAACCATGTGTTTTTTGCAGGCAGCGGGTCCGAGGCAAATGACACCAATATCCGCCTCGTTCGCACCTATTGGGCCGAAAAAGGCCAGCCTGACAAGAATATCATCATCAGCCGCCACAACGCCTATCACGGCTCATCCGTAGGCTCAGCGTCGCTTGGCGGAATGGCTGGGATGCATGCTCAGGGCGGCATTCCGATCCCAAATGTCCATCATATCAATCAACCCAACTGGTGGGCCGAGGGCGGCGACATGGCGCCAGAAGAGTTCGGCCTGGCCCGTGCGCGTGAATTGGAAGAGGCGATTCTGGAGTTGGGCGAAAACCGCGTTGCAGCCTTCATCGCCGAACCCGTGCAGGGCGCGGGTGGCGTGATTGTAGCTCCCGAAACCTATTGGCCGGAAATCCAGCGCATCTGCGACAAATACGAAATCCTGCTGATCGCCGATGAGGTGATCTGCGGCTTCGGTCGCACCGGAAGCTGGTTCGGCTCACAAACCATGGGCATCCGCCCGCACATCATGACCATCGCCAAGGGCCTCAGCTCGGGCTACGCCCCCATCGGCGGGTCCATCGTCAACGACGACATCGCCAAAGTTATCGGCGATACCGAATTCAACCACGGCTATACCTATTCCGGTCACCCTGTTGCCGCTGCCGTGGCGTTGGAAAACCTGCGCATCCTCGAAGAGGAACGCATAGTGGACCACGTCCGCGACGTCGCCGCCCCCTACCTGAAAAAAAAATGGGAAGCTCTGACCAGCCACCCGCTGGTGGGTGAAGCGAAAATTGTCGGCATGATGGGCTCAATCGCCCTAACCCCGGACAAATCCAGCCGTGCAAAATTCGCATCCGAAGCTGGAACGATCGGCTTGATCTGCCGCGAGCGCTGCTTTGCCAACAATCTGATCATGCGCCATGTCGGCGACCGCATGATTATCTCGCCACCGCTGATTGTGACACCTGCGGATATCGACGAAATGTTCCTGCGCATCCACAAATCACTGGACGAAGCGCATGCAGAAATCACCAAACAGGGATTGATGAGAGCCGCCAATTGATCCGCGCAGCTTCATCTGGCCAAAAATATCTCGGGGGAGTCGCGGCCTGCCGCGGCGGGGGCAGCGCCCCCTTTACCTCAACCGCTCAAGCAACCGCAGGGACGGGTAGCCATCCGGCACCAACCCCTGCGCGAGCTGATATTCTCGCACAGCATTGACCGTATTTGGGCCCGTGCGTCCATCCACGCCCTGCGTATCAAACCCGGCTTCAGTCAAGCGGGTCTGAAGCTCTTTCTTCTCGGTAAAGCTCAGCACCCGGTCGCCACGTGGCCACGCGCCTTGAAACGGCGCGCCACCCGCCAAACGATCCGACAGGTGCCCTACCCCGATCACATAGGCATCCGCGCTGTTGTACTTCTCGATCACCCGGAAATTGTCGAAGACCATCAACGCAACCCCCTGCCCACCAGCAGGCAGCAGGATCGCGGCCTTACCATGGTTGGGAACCGCACGGCCTTGCGGTGTCACCACCCCCTGCCGCGCCCATTGCGATGGTTTCAGAGTATAATCCCGCCGCGCCTGGCTATAGTCGAACCCTTCAGGCAACCGCACTTCGACCCCCCAGGGCTGACCCTTTTTCCACCCATGGCGCGCCAGATAAGACGCGGCCGAGGCTAGTGCATCCGTTGGATCATCGGCCCAGATATCCCTGCGACCATCGCGGTCGAAATCCACCGCATGTTCCAGATACGAGGTCGGCATGAACTGCGTATGCCCCATCGCACCCGCCCAACTTCCAACCATATTGGACGGCGCTACATCCCCGGCCTCGACAATCTGCAAAGCCGCAACCAGCTGCGCCTCGAAAAACTGCGCGCGGCGGGCGTCAAAGGCCAATGTCGCCAGCGAGCGGATCGTCTGATCCCCGCCTTTGAATGATCCATACGAGGTCTCAAGCCCCCAGATCGCGGTCACAACCTCTTTTTCGACGCCATATTTCTTTTCGATCTTGTTCAGGGTTTGACTGTAGTCATCCAACCCGGCACGCCCACCAGCGATGCGTTTGCTCGACACAGCGGAATCCAGATAGTCCCAGATCGGTTTTGAGAACTCGGCCTGATTGCGGTCCCGTTTGATAACGTCCTTGTCATAGGTCAGCCCGGTCAGTGACCGGTCCAAAGTACCCGCCGAAATCCCCTGTTCCACCGCCCGTTTGCGAAAGGCGCCCAACCATGCCTGAAAGCGTGCGTTTCCTTCGGTTGCCACCCGATACTCCTGTGTCGATGGCCGCAAGGCCGGACGCAGCGAAACCGCCACGTCCGCCGAGGCCACCTGAAAAGCCCCTGACTTGTCTTCTGCGTGACCCGGCGATACCTGCAAAAGGGACGCCCATAGCGCGACGGTCACGGCGCCGCTGATGCTTTTACGCATGTCGAATGTCCTGATTACTGCTCAAGGCCAAGAATAGCGCAAAACGGGAAATTCACAAAGCGCGCAAAAGACCGATGCGCCGTGTTTTGCCCAGCGAACGCATGCTGACGGCACCGGTTCGTGACCTGAGGCCCGGCCAGGGCGCCTACTTCTGCCGGCGCTTGCGTTCGACCTTGCGCTTGATCTTGTCTTTCTTTCGCTTGTTGCTGAGCGCCTTTCGCCGCGCGCCGCGTTTCACCGGACCTCGCCCACGCGGCAGGGCCTGATCGTCGATGGACAGCAACTCCAGCTCCAACCCGCCCGTAACCGGCGTCGCCTCAGTCAGGCGCACCGTGACGCGTTGGCCGATGGCGATAATCAGCCCGGTGTCTGATCCCATCAGCGTCCCGGCCTCGCGGTCGAAATGAAAAAACTCACGCCCCAAGGATCGCACGGGCACCAACCCATCAGCGCCGGTTTCGTCCATCTTCACAAAGGCCCCGAACCGCGCGATGCCGCTGATGCGGCCGGTGAATTCATTGCCCACCCGCTCGCTCAGATAGGCGGCCAGATAGCGGTCGGTTGTGTCACGCTCGGCCATCATCGAACGCCGCTCGGTGTCCGAGATATGGGTGGCGGTTTCGTCCAGCCGCGCGATTTCATCTTCGGTCAGCCCATCCTTGTCCCAGCCATGGGCCGAGATCAGCGCGCGATGCACGATCAGGTCCGCATAGCGGCGGATAGGCGAGGTGAAATGTGCATAGTTCCGCAGCGCCAGACCGAAATGGCCGAAGTTTTCGGGGTTGTAATAGGCCTGTGCCATCGACCGCAGGGTCGTCAGGTTGATCAACTCCGCATCTTCGGTTCCAGCAGCGGCGTTCAGCAGCGCGTTGAGGTGGCGGGTTTGCAGCACCTGCCCTTTCGCAAGGTTCAAACCGGCAGCCTGAGCCGTTTCCCGCAGGCTCTCCAGTTTCTCGGGCGCGGGTTCTTCGTGGACGCGGAACAGCAGCGGGCGGCGTTTGGCAATCAGCGTCTCAGCAGCAGCCACGTTGGCGAGGATCATGAACTCTTCGATCAACTTATGAGCATCCAGCCGGTCGCGAAACGCCACGCTGGTCACTTCGCCGGTGTCGCTGAGGACGATCTTGCGTTCGGGCAGGTCCAGCTCCAATGGCTGTCGCACCGCACGCGCGGATTTCAACGCGGCATAAGCGGCATAGAGCGGCTTCAGAACTGTCTCTAACAGTGGGCCGGTGCGATCATTCGGCGACCCGTCGATGGCCTCCTGCACTTCAGCATAGTGCAGCGACGCAGCCGAGCGCATCAATCCCCGCACAAAGCGATGACCGATCTTGTTGCCTTCGGAGTCGATCTGCATCCGAACGGCGATACAGGCGCGCGGGACGCCTTCGTGCAGCGAGCACAGGTCGCCCGACAGGCGGTCCGGCAGCATCGGTACCACGCGGTCGGGGAAATAGCTGGAATTGCCGCGCTTGCGTGCCTCGCGATCCAGTGCGGTTCCAGGCTGCACATAGGCGGCGACATCGGCAATGGCGACCCAGATCACATGACCGCCGGGGTTCCTCGGATCATCGTCCGCATGCGCATAGCACGCGTCGTCATGATCGCGCGCATCTGAGGGGTCGATGGTCAGCAGCGGCATATCCCGCAGGTCCTCACGGCCCTTCAGACCGACGGGTTTGGTCTTGTCAGCCTCGGCGATCACCTTGTCCGGGAAGTCGTCAGGGATACCGTGCTGGTGGATTGCAATCAGCGAGACCGCCTTGGGCGCGGTTGGATCACCCAATCGTTCCACGATGCGGGCACGGGGCAGGCCCATGCGGTTCTTGGGCCCGGCCTGTTCGGCCTCGACCAACTCACCATCCTTGGCGCCATGCACCGCACCATCTGGGACCAGCCATTCATTCTGGCCCGCTTTGTCGATGGGCACGATCCGCCCGCCTTCGGCCCCTTTGCGAAAGATACCGACGATCTTGCGCGGGTTGGTGCCAATGCGGCGGATCAGGCGGGCCTCGTAATTGTGGTCTTCCTCATGCACCACGGTCAGGCGGGCCAGAATCCGGTCGCCCTCGCCCAGCGCCGGGTCACTGGCGCGGGTGATCAGCATCACGATGGGTTCGACCCCTTCGCCATGCCACTCCAAAGGGCGCGCGAACAGGTCGCCATCGGCGTTCGGAGCCTTGACCTGCAACACACTGACCGGCGGCAGACGATCGGGGTCGCCATAGCTGCGCTTGCGTTTTTCCAGATGGCCGTCGGCCTCAAGCTCGCGCAGGATGCGTTTCAGATCGATCCGCGCCGCCCCCTTGATCCCAAAGGCTTTGGCGATATCGCGTTTCGAGGTCAGGGTGGGGTTCGCCGAGATCCAGTCAAGGACCTCCTGCTTGGTGGGTATGCGACTCATATATTTGGCGTAACACGGGCGTGCGACGGCGTCATGACCAAAAACGGATCAGGGTTTCAGATCCGCCACCGTGTCCACATCACGCAACGGGTCCTGCAGCGACACCCGCGCGCCGGGGATCGATGCCAGCGTATCCGCCAGCGCATGTTCGGTGGACCAGCGCACATTGCTAAATAGACCGTCGGGCAGCGCACCGTATCTTTGCGCGCCCACCAGCCAATACCCGCCATCGGGCGCAGGGCCGAACACCATCTGCGCTCCGCCAAGCGCTGTGAACGCGCGGGCAATATGGCTACGCGTGATGCCCGGAATATCCGCCCCGATCAGACAGACCGGCCCAGGCGGCATCCCGCGCAACATTCGCCCCATCCGGTCACCCAGATCTCCCCGCCCTTGCGCTGCGCGCGGCAGGTCGGTGGGCCAGATGCGGCTGGTCAGCCCTTCGCGGTCGGGCGAAACCGCGAGCACGATCTGCCAGCGCGGGTCGCGCAGCCGCCGGATCAGGTTTCGGGTCTGATGGCGAAACCACCACGCTGCACCAACCATGCCGATATCCCGACCCAGCCGGGTTTTCACCCGACCCGGTCGCGGCTCTTTGACCATGATCACAAGGGTGCGCTGCATCTCAGGCGAAATAGTCCCGCAGGATGCGCGTATAAATCGCCTTGAGCTGTTCGATCTGGGCTACCTCGACGCATTCGTCCACCTGATGCATCGTGCGGCCCACAAGGCCGAATTCCACCACCGGGCAGTGGTTCTTCACAAATCGCGCGTCCGAGGTACCGCCCGTGGTCGACATCTCGGGCACCACACCGGTTTCCGCCTCAACCGCCTTGGCGACCAGTGCGGACAGGGGCCCCGGCGGGGTCAAAAAGCTCTCGCCCGAGATCTTGATGCGCAGGTCGATCTCAACCCCGAACTCATCGGCCACGGCAGCGGCCTCGGCCCGCAACCAATCGTTGAGGCTGGCCCCGGAATGCAGATCATTGAACCGGATATTCACAGCCCCTGTAGATTGCGCGGGGATCACGTTTGTTGCCGAGTTGCCCGTGTCGATCGTCACCACGGCCAGTGTTGAGGCGTCGAAATGGTCCGTACCCTGATCCAACTCGTGGCTGGCCAACCGGTCCATCAGCCGCGCCATTGCGGGCATCGGGTTCTTGGCGCGGTGCGGATAGGCCGCGTGGCCCTGCACCCCGGTCACGGTGAACCAGATATTCATCGAGCCACGCCGCCCGATCTTCATCATCTCGCCCATTGTGTTCGGGCAGGTCGGCTCACCAACCAGACAAACCGACATCTTTTCCCCGGCGCTGTTCATATAGTCCAGCAGGGCGGTCGTGCCGTCCAGCGCGTCGCCCTCTTCATCGCCTGTAATGGTCAGGATCACGGCCCCATCGGGGGGTGTGTCGCGCACGAAATCAACCGCGGCAGCAGCGAAGGCCGCCACGCCGGACTTCATATCCGTGGTGCCACGCCCGTACATCACACCGTCTTTCACCTGCGCCCCGAAGGGCGGCGTGGTCCATGCGGCCTCATCGCCGACGGGAACAACATCGGTATGGCCGTTAAAACCAAAACTACGCGGATGCGACTTGTCGCCCCAACGGGCGAATAGGTTGCTGACCCCACCGCGATCTACGCGGGTACAGTCAAAGCCTGCGCCGGACAGCAGATTTTCCAGCAGAACCAGCGCTCCGCCCTCCTCGGGTGTGACCGATGGGCAACGAATCAGCTCCGCCGTCAACTCTACCGGGTCTGTCATCTTTGCCCCTTTCCCATTCCTCACACGCAGGTTCGCGCACAGATTCAACGAATTGGCCCAATTGCCAACCCCTGAGTCGGCCACTTCACCTCGTTTTTTGACAGAACTCTCGGGGTGATACCCCAACAAAACATCAGGTGTGACCCAGCGACCACCTTGTCCCACCCGATAAATTCGCGTTACAGGGCCGCGAAACAGGTAATTTTGATGACTCGCATTCTTGTCACATGGATCTGCCTGACTTTCGCGGTTCTCGCACAGCAAAGCCAGGCGCAGACATTGTCGGTCACCACCGTGACCCGTCCTCCGTTCTCATATGTCGAGGATGGGGCGGATGTGGGATTCTCGATGGACCTGCTGGCTGCTTTGGCCGAGGCCCTGAGCTGGGACTACGAGATCGACCGCGTGGACGGCTTCGGCGACATGCTGGTTGCGGTGCAAGACGGCACGTCTGATCTGGCCATCGCCAATATCTCGATCACCGCCGCGCGTGAAACGCAGATGGATTTCAGCCAACCGATTTTCGAGGCCGGTTTGCAGATCATGGTTCCCTCGGACGCGGTGCGACGCCCGTCTCTGCTGCAAGCCTTGCTGTCGATTGAGCTGTTCATCGCCATCGGGCTGGCCTTTGCAATCCTACTGGGCGGAGGGATGCTGATGTGGGTGTTCGAGCGCCGCTCGCAGCCCTATTTCGACCGCAAGCTAGATGAGGCATGGTTTCCGTCCTTCTGGTGGGCGCTTAATCTAGTCGTGAATGGCGGGTTCGAGGAACGGATGCCGCGCACCCCCTTTGGCCGCCTGCTGGGCGTGGTGCTGGTGGTGTCGTCCCTGTTCATCGTTTCGGTGTTCACCGCGCGCATCACCTCGGTCATGACGGTGGATGCGATCAGCGGCAACGTGAATTCGGTCAATGACCTTTATGGCAAGCAGGTCGGCACGATCTCGGGCTCGACCGCTGCCAGTTTCCTGAACCGGCGCGAGATCGAGTTTGCAGGCTATGACAGTCTTGATCCCTTACTGGCCGCGTTCGAAGCCGAGGATCTGGACGCCGTCGTGTTCGATGCCCCAATCCTGTCCTACTATGCCACGCATCAGGGTCGCAGGTTCGCTTCGATGACCGGCGGTATTTTCCTGCGCGAAAACTACGGGATCGTTTTCCCGACCGGCTCGCCCTTGGTGGAAGACGTCAATCAGGCACTGCTGGCCCTGCGCGAAGACGGCACCTATGACGAGATTTACCGAAAGTGGTTCGGCGCGCGGAACTAGACCGCGTCTTCATCCCCGAAAAACGGCGTCATCTGAGCAACAATGACCGCGTTCTCGTCCAGCGCACGTTGCATCAGGGCGCGCTCATCCGGGTCGATGTCATGGCCCTGCGCTTCGCGCTCGGCCAATGTGCCATAGCCGGTCACGTCCAAAGGCGCGGTGTCGGCTTGTTTCAGGATCGCTACTGTTTCGCGCACCGCCTCGGCCTCATCCACACCGCTGGCAAAGCACATCAACGCCGCCCCGGTCGCGCCTTCGGGCAGGCCATCGCCTTCTTTGCGGCCGATCTGCACAAGCAGAGTGTAAACTTGCTGACGGGAGGGTTTCTTTTGCTTTTCCATGTTGGGGGCCATAGCTGCGCGCCCCTGTCCGGTCAAGCGATTGCATGAGGGCGGGCATCTGGCCATAGTGACGCCATCAGCCAAGAGGGGGCCATATGACCTATCCAGATTTCATTACCAATTTTCCCAGCCTCGACGTCCCGTTCCCCGAGGACGTGGTACAATCCGCCGTGATCCGCTCGGACGCCGGTTTGGTGGCATTTTTTACCTTTTTGCAAGACTTCGAACTGCCCATGCATTCGCACAAGGCGCAATGGGGCACGGTCATTGAAGGCGAGATCGAATTGACCATCGGGGATGAGACACGCATCTACCGACCCGGCGACAGTTACTCGATCCCTTCAGGTGTGGAACATGGCGGTAAGATTAAGGCCGGGTCGCGGGTGATCGACGTGTTCGAGGAAGCCGACCGCTATCCGGTCAAGGGCTAACAATAAAGGCCGCAGCGCGGGGCTGCGGCCTGTATTCGACTGGCGCGGGGTTTAGTCGCGCAGCAGTTCATTGATCCCGGTTTTCGAGCGGGTCTTTTCGTCCACCCGCTTCACGATCACAGCGCAATAGAGGCTGATGTTGTTCTTGGTCGGCATGGAGCCAGCAACGACCACCGAATAGGGCGGCACTTCGCCGTAGGTGACCTCACCGGTTTCGCGGTCGACGATCTTGGTTGATTTGCCGATGAACACGCCCATGCCCAGAACCGAGCCTTCGCGGACGATGCAGCCCTCGACCACTTCCGACCGGGCTCCGATAAAGCAGTTGTCTTCGATGATGGTCGGGCCGGCCTGCATCGGCTCCAACACGCCACCAATGCCGACGCCGCCCGACAGGTGGACGTTCTTGCCGATCTGCGCGCAGGACCCGACGGTGGCCCACGTGTCGACCATCGTGCCTTCGTCAACGTAGGCGCCGAGGTTCACGAAAGACGGCATCAGAACCGCGCCGGGCGCGATGTAGGCTGATTTGCGGACCACACAGTTGGGCACGGCGCGGAAGCCTGCGGCTTTCCACTGGTTCTCACCCCAACCGGCGAACTTGCTGTCCACCTTGTCCCACCAGCCACCGGCCTGTGGGCCACCGGTCTGGATTTCCATGTCCTTGATGCGGAAGCCCAGCAAGACCGCTTTCTTGGCCCACTGGTTCACGTGCCAGTCGCCACTGTCCAGCTTTTCAGCAACACGCAGCGTGCCGCTGTCCAGCGCGTTCAGCGTGTCTTCGATGGCCTCGCGTGTTTCGCCGGTGGTGGCGGGGGTGATGGTATCGCGTGCCTCCCATGCGGCTTCGATGGCGGCTTCCAGTTGCGCGTTGGACATTTCGGGGCTCCCTGACGAATCTGTTCACGTTGGTGTTGCCTATACGCAGCCGAAAACAATGACGCAATGCGACGAAGGCGGGTGCGTTTACGTCAGGACATCGAGACTGCGGTGTTTTGCGGGCCGTCTAGCTTGCCCGCCTGATATGACGCACCAAAATTGAAACTGCCCCTGCCGTGTCTTTCTTCTGGATCGCCTGCATCAGCGCGGCGTGGTCGCTGTCGACCCGCTGCTCCCATTTCGGCCGCCAATGCGCGAACAGATAGCGCGCGCTGGCGATGTGCAGATCGTCGATTGTACGCAGCAAACGCGGCAACCCGCAGGGCGTCAGAATGGCACGATGAAAGGCGCGGTTCCTGGCTTCCCATTCCGGCATGGTTTCAGCCGCATCACAGGCAAGTCGCGCCTCTTCTGCACGTACCAGGGCATTAGGTGTCAGGTTCTGTACCGCGTATTGCAGCGCCAGAGGCTCCAGCGCGACGCGCATCTCGATCACTTCGCGCATCTCAACCGGGTCCAGCGCTGTTACGCGCATTCCACGACGGGGTTCGCTTTTGGCCAGCCCATGGGCCTGCAACCGTAGCAAGGCCTCGCGCACCGGCACATGACTGGTGTCAAAGGCCCGTGCAATATGATCCTGACGCAGCTTTTCCCCGGCGGTCAGTGCGCCAGTTATGATCTGCTGGCTTAGGTTGTCGTAAATGGTGTCGGCAATGGTCGCGCTCATGGATTATAGATAAAATCCGACCCTGCAGATCACAAGCCGCATTCTCAGCCCATCAGCGGGTCGGGTGAAATATTGCCCCCGCACACCAGCACGGCCACTTTTTCCCCCGGCGCGGGCTTATACGCGCCAGAGATCAACGCCGCCAAAGCCGCAGCACCTGCCGGTTCGACCAGAATCCGATGCGCTTGCCAAAGCCGCTTTTGCGCGTCGGCAATGGCCGCATCGCTGACCAAGACTGAGGTCATGCCCTGCGCCAGACCAAAACAAATCGATCCGATCCGCCGCGCGCCCAGCGCATTGGCAGCAATGCCCGAGACTGAGACATCGACCGGCTCCCCGGCCTGCAACGCGGCATTCAAAGCGCATGAGGTCTCGGGCTCGACCGCCACGACCTTGCGCGCATCCTGCAACCACGCCAGCGCCCCAGCAATCAGCCCTCCGCCGCCAACGGCGACCAAAACTGTGTCGGCTTGCAGACCCTGAGCCTCCCATTCGGCGAAACACGTGCCCTGTCCGGCGACGGTGCCCGGCGCGTCATAGGCGTGGATCTGCATCGCGCCGGTCTGCGCCTCATGATCTTGCGCCGCCGTAAGCGCGTTCGCGTATTCGCCAGACACAACACTCAGGTCCGCTCCCGTTTGTTCGATCAATGCGATTTTGGACGGACCCGCCAGTTCAGGTACGAAAATCTTGGCCGGATAGCCCAGCGTCTGCGCCGCATAGGCCGCCGCTGCCCCGTGATTGCCACCCGATGCGGCCACGACACCGGCCGCGGGAACATCCATGCTGAGCAACGTATTAAACGCCCCACGCGCTTTGAAGCTGCCAGTGTGCTGCATGTGCTCCAGCTTCAACTCAATCGGGTAGCCCGGAACGCGGCTTTCCACCACGGGTGTAACCTGTGCGTACCCAGCGATCCGGTCTGCGGCTGCTGAAATTTCGTTCTTCCAATTCATTCTTGTACTTCCGTGACTGGCGCTCTGACCGCGAACCCTATAGCTGTTTTGCAAACACGCAAGCAGGGAAACCTCACATATGAGAGAAGACCGCCACAGCCCGTTCCGCGACGCGCAGACCGACCGCTCGACCGCGAGCGAGGTGCCGGACACGCCGCAGACACGCTCGCCCGCCTATCGCCTTGCCTTTGCCGATGATGAGTTCCTGTGCCGCGATGAGCTACGCCCGGTGCGCCTGCAATTGGAGCTGCTTAAGCCCGAGATGATCATGAGCGAACGTCAGATCACCTCGACCATCGTCATGTTCGGCGGCGCGCGCATCCCGGAACCGTCGCAAAAACACAATGCGCGCACGAAAACTCTGGCTGACTTGTCTGAGTATTATGACGAAGCACGTGAATTTGCCCGGTTGATGACCGAGAAGTCGAACCAGACAGGCTGTCGCGAGAATGTCATTGTCACCGGCGGTGGCCCCGGCGTGATGGAGGCTGGCAATCGCGGCGCGCAGGACGCGGGCGGCTGTTCCATCGGGCTGAACATCGTGCTGCCGCATGAACAGGCGCCGAACCTTTATGTGACGCCCGAACTCAGCTTCAACTTCCACTATTTCGCCATCCGCAAGATGCATTTCCTGATGCGCGCCCGGGCCATCACCATCTTCCCCGGCGGCTTTGGCACCATGGATGAGCTGTTTGAATCCCTGACTTTGATCCAGACCGGCCGGATGGACCGCGTGCCCTTCCTGCTGTTTGGCCGAGAGTTCTGGGAAAAGGTCATCAACTGGGAGGCACTGGCGGATGCGGGCACCATCTCGGAAGAAGATCTGGACCTGTTCCGTTTTGTCGACACCGCGCAAGAGGCTGTCGACATCATCGAGAACTGGGAACCCGCCCCACCCCGCGACGACATTCCGGGGCGCTGAGAGATGGCCCCCAAACCCGGAGAGATGCTGCACCTGCGCGGCAATGCCCTGAATGCAGGCGACCCTGTGGCGCTGCCGCTGACCCAAAGCAGCATGTACCACCTGCCCGGCGCGCCGGACGGTTTGGCAACCTATGGCCGCGTCGACAACCCCACATGGGTGCATCTGGAACATGTTCTGGCCCATCTGGAGGACGCGCTCTGCCTCGTGTTCCCCTCGGGCATGGGGGCGATCTCGGCCGCTTTGTTTGCCACCATCAAGGCCGGGTCGCGCATCCTGATCCCGTCCGACGGCTACTATGTCACCCGCGTGCTGGCGGATCGGTTCCTGTCGGGTCTGGGTGTGTCCGTCACCGAACGCCCCACGACCGGTTTCACTGAGGGCGGGTTTGAGGGGTTCGATGTGGTCTTTGTCGAAAGTCCCTCGAACCCCGGTCTGGACATGATGGACTTGCCCGCGATTGCACAAGCAGTACGCGCAGTCGGAGGGATCACGATTGCTGACAACACCACCATGACCCCGCTGGGCCAGCGCCCGCTGGATCTGGGCGTGGATGTGGTTGTCGCCTCGGACACCAAGGCGATGGGTGGGCATTCCGACCTGCTGATGGGCCATGTCTCCAGCCGCAATCCGCAGATCATGGAGCGGGTCGAGGAATGGCGCAAAGTCTCTGGCGCGATCCCCGGCCCGCATGAGGCATGGCTGCTGCATCGCGGGCTAGAGACGCTGGATGTGCGGTTCGACCGGATGTGCGCCTCGGCGCAGGTACTGGCCGAGCGGCTAGCGGATCACCCTGCGGTGAAAGCTATCCGCTATCCCGGTCTGCCCTCTGACCCCGCGCACGCGCTGGCCAAAGCGCAGACAACGCGGTTCGGGTTTCTGTTGTCGATCACGCTGGACAGTGAAGACAAAGCCGAAACCTTCATCAACGCCTGCCCGATGCTTCGTCCTGCCACATCCTTCGGAGGCGTCCACAGTTCAGCCGAACGCCGCGCGCGCTGGGGCGACGATGTGGACCCGGCCTTCATCCGTCTCTCGGTCGGGTGTGAACCGGTCAAGGAGTTGTGGCAGGCGATCAACGCCAGCCTTAACGCGCTGTGATTACTTCTTGGGCTCGCGCAGTTCAGTGAACACATAGATCGGCAGCACGATGCTGGCGATCAACGCCCCCAGCCAGACCAGCAAGGTTGCGGCCAGCAGGTTCGAAATACCGCCCACAGTCAGACCATTTGTGATCAGATCGGTCAGCAGCAACCCGACAAAGGTCACGATCAACGCGATACCGCCCTTGATTGCAGGCGCGCGCTTTGCGCCCAGTTTCAGGATCAGTGGCTCGGCGACCCATTGAATAAGCGTGAAAACGATCACCACCACGATGAACGAGATCGGCCGGATCGCAAATTCAGGCAGCAAGATCGCCGCCAGCAGCAACCCGATGGCATTCCCAGCCAGCAGGGCCAGAACGGACTTGAGTCTGCGCGTCATTAAAGTCTCCGTCAGCAATCAATTCAAAACATGCAGATATTAGCAGGATTAAGCGATTTAGCGAGGTATTTCAAAAGCCTCTTTCTTTTGGGTCTTTGAAATCGCATGATAAAACCCAAGTATCAAGGTCAGACCCCCACCGACGAGAGGTGAGATGAGCGACGATCCCTATACCGTTTTAGGTGTTGCCAAGGATGCCAGCGACGCCGAGATCAAGAAAGCCTATCGGCGTATCGCCAAGGACTGTCACCCCGATCTGAAACCCGGCGACGCCGAGGCCGAGGCAAAATTCAAAGCCGCAGCCGCCGCTTATGATCTGCTGAAAGACCCCGAGAAACGGGCGCAATACGATCGGGGTGAGATTGACGCCTCGGGCCAGGAGCGTCCGCAACAACATTACTATCGTGACTATGCCGAGGCTGCCGGAAACCCCTATCGCGGGCGCGCGGCAGACCCGGACGATATGTCGGACATCTTCGCCGAATTCATGCGCGGGCGCGCCAACTATGGTCAACGCAGTCAGGGGTTCCATGCGCCGGGGCATAACCGCAGCTACAGCCTGCAGATCAGCTTTCTGGACGCTGTGTTTGGCGCCAGCCAGAAACTGACATTGCCTGACGGCGACCGGATCGAGGTTAAGATCCCGGCAGGCATTACAGACGGCCAAACCATCCGACTTCGCGGCAAGGGGGATCCCGGGTTTGGCGACGGGCCTGCAGGTGATGCTCTGGTCACCGTGACAGTCGCACCTCATCCGGTGTTTGAACGTCAGGGTGATGACATCCACATTACCCTGCCCATCACCATTGACGAGGCTGTTCTGGGCGGCAAAGTCCCCGCGCCAACTATTGACGGCGGCGTCAACGTCAGCGTGCCGCCCGGCACCAGCTGCGGCAAAACCTTGCGGTTGCGGGGCAAAGGGGTCAAAAAACGCGGCTCTTCCGACCGGGGCGACCAACTGATCGAATTGACCGTCGCCATGCCGGACCAGATCGACGATGACCTAAAGGCTTTCATGGAAACGTGGCGTGACACACACCGCTATGATCCTCGCAAAGGAATGCCGTCATGACCCGCACCCTGACCGAATCCGAAGTGATCGCAACCGTGACTCGCCTGACCTCAGCCCGGTTGACCGAGTATCTGGCCGCCGAAATCGTGATCCCTGAAAGCACCGAACAAGGGCTGGTCTATCATAGCCTTGACGTGGCCCGACTAGAGCTGGCCTGCGAGTTACACGACCAGTACGAGATGGAAGCAGATGCACTGTCGATGATGATCTCGCTGATCGACCAGATGCACGGGTTGCGCGCCGAACTGCGCGAGGTGCTGAACGCCGTCGAATCGCAGCCCGAGCCCGTCAGGCAAAGCCTGATCGACGTGATCGGCACCGCCCGGTTCGGGCGATAGGAAAGCTCAGTTCTGCACCAGATATTCTTCGGGCACGTAGAATGTATAGTCCCTATCCGCCACGGCCTCGTGACAATCGTGGCAATAAGACACGGCGCTGGCGCGGTCGCCCATCGTGTCGCCAAAGACCGACCCGTCCGGCATCACCATGATATAGCGCCAATCTGCCGTATCCGGGCTGGCGCCTTCAGCCAGTTTCTCCATCACGAACAAGGCGCCGGGATGGGTGTTGCCCTCATCCGTGACAGTCATGCTGTCCTTGGCCAACACCGACCCCAAAGGCAGCTTTTCACCCGGTTGCAGCGTGCCGTAATTGTGCGCCATCCGGTTGGCATAGCTGTTTACGAACCGCCTGCCATGGGTTTCCGAGATATAGGGCGCATCGTTGAACAAAGGCCAGCTCTGATAATTTCGCAGCTCATCCATCTGCGCGGCGGCGTATCCCCGCGCCATCCGGCGCTGTAATGAGGCATAGATACTCAGCGCCTCTTCCTTGGTTAGATCCGCCGGGTTTTCGATCGCAAGATGCGCGTTTTCACCATTCGACTGGGCCGCGACTCCGGTCGCCACCAAGCCTGCCAATCCTAACCCCAATAGAATTTTGCGATTTTGTCGTATCAATTGCACAAACATTCATATGGCCTATCTGTTCAATTCGGTTCACAGAAACGCCGCACGTCTTGTGAGTGGCTATTAGATAGCGGCCATGGGTCTTCTCGCCATCACGGGGCACTCGACTCTCACCCCATTGTGCATGGATGTGAGCGCAGTACCCAAGTTTTGACCTGGCAAACATACCAAAAAACGCATGCAATAGACAGACGCAGACGCATTAAATCTGTTTACGGGGCGATCAAATTTTATGCTTACTATCCGTCGAGGCCCGCTTCGGCTGCAATTTGCTTGCGCGACTTGCGCGCACGCTCGGTTGCGGATTTCAACTGACCACAGGCTGCCATGATGTCCTCGCCCCGCGTTTTGCGGATGGGGGAGGCATAACCCGCCTGATAGATGATATTCGCAAACGCCCGGATCCGGTTGTTCGAGCTGCGCTTATAAGGCGCGCCTGGCCATTCGTTGAACGGGATCAGGTTGATCTTGGCCGGGATGTTGTGGCGCTTGATATGGTCAATCAACCTATGCGCGTCGGCGTCGCTGTCATTGACTCCATCCAGCATCACGTATTCGAACGTGATCCGCTCCGAATTAGACGCCTTGGGATAGCTGGCCAGTGCGTGTAGCAGCTCTTCGATATTCCAGCGCTTGTTGATCGGCACCAGCACGTCGCGGGTCTCATCCGTAGTGGCGTGGAACGAGATCGCCAGCAGGCAGCCGATTTCTTCCGCCGTTCGGGCAATCTCGGGCACCACACCGCTGGTCGAAAGCGTAATCCGACGGCGGGACAGGGAAATTCCCTCTGGGTCCATGGCGATCTTCATCGCGTCGCGCACGTTGTCGAAATTGTAAAGCGGCTCGCCCATGCCCATCAATACGATGTTCGACAGCAGGCGCGTTTCGTCTTTGGGCGCACCGGGAGTGGGCCATTCGCCCAGATCATCGCGAGCCATCATCACCTGACCCACGATCTCGGCCGCGGTCAGATTGCGCACCAGTTTCTGTGTGCCTGTATGGCAGAAAGAACAGGTCAGCGTGCAGCCCACTTGCGAGGAAATACACAGCGTGCCGCGATCGTCCTCGGGGATATAGACTACCTCAACCTCGTGCCCGCCGGCGATGCGGCACAGGTATTTTCGGGTGCCATCCTCGGACACCTGCCGTGTTACGACCTCGGGAATTTCGATCACAAAGCTCTCGGCCAGTTGGGCCCGATAGGCTTTGGCGAGGTTCGTCATCTGCGCAAAATCGCGAACACCCCATTGATAGATCCACTGCCAGATCTGCCCGGTGCGCATCTTGGCCTGTTTCTCGGGCGTGCCATGTGCGACCAGCGTCTTGCGCAATTGGTCGCGAGTCAGACCGACAAGGTTAACCTTCCCCTCGGGCAGCTTGCGCGGGATGGTCATGACGTCTTGAGTGATCGGCGCTTTGGGCGACATGGGGCTATCTCAACGGATTCTGGCTTGGGATGCGCCTCTATATAGGACCTAGCGCAAAGATCAAAAGAAATCGTCGCGTTTAATTCGCGTAGCGCAGCAATTCGTCCACACGTGCCCGGCCCAACTCTACCCGACAGGCGGTAATGCCAATGCCGGTACCTGACCCACCACCGAACGACGCGCCAACAGCCTCGCATTGGGCATCGCGGTAAGCCAGCCACGCGGTCTGCGCGCTGTCCAACGCGGGCACTGCCACAACACGTCCGGTAACATCATCCAGTTCTTTGGCCGATTGCATGGCAATGTTGTAGCTTGCATCTATCGCCTGATTGACGCGGTCCTCCATCGCGCCCACGCATGCGCCAATCTCTATCTGAGAACCAGCATCCAGACATTCTAGAGTTGGATCAGCACTGGCAGCGGAAGACAGAAACAAAATCAAAAATGCAAAGCGCATCGGGCAGCCCCCTATTGGTTGCCCAATACTAGCACAGGCCCGGTTTTACCCCAAAGCGTCGAAGCCCCAGACACGACGACATGGCCGTGCCACGATGGGACCCGCATGCGTCAAATGCCCGGTGGCACGATATTGCAATCCGTTGCGTCCAGCGTTTTAACCGGATCATCCGGCCCGCATTGCTCGCCCGTGACCGGATATGTGTCGGCCTCTTTCTCGCAAGCACTCAGGATAAGGGCGACCATCATCAAGAGAGCGGTGAGTGATTTCGTTTGCATGTCGGGCTCCTTCCCTAGTTCAGAGCTTTATACATGCAGATATTTGCATTCATTTCTTTGACTGGAATCAAATTTCGAATACGAATGCCGCCTCCAGAACGCTGCACAATGCCCTGCCACAACGCAAAAACCCCGCCAGACTGGCGGGGCAGCGATCAGGCAAATGCCCAGTCTAGTTGGTGCAGCGCGTCTCGGCGTCTTCAATCGCAGCGGTGAACCCCAGCAGCGAGAACGTGTCCTTGGTCTGCGTCCCACGCTCCGAGCGCGCCGTCAGGACGGCCTCGGTCCCGCGCTTCATGGCTGCGACCACCTTCAGGTCTTCACCTTCGGTTGCGGGCCACGCCCATTCACCTTCGGTGATCAGCTCAAACTTGGTGCCGTCGATATCAAGATTGACAGTCGATCCCGGTGCAAATGGATAGCCGCCCGTGAACGTCACCTGCCCTTTGACCTCGGCGTTGGGGCGGTAGAACACGAACAGCAGAATGTCGCTGCGCCGTACCGACACGACCCGCCCACCGCGGGTGTTCACGGTTTCCTTGGGGGCGGAAACGCTCCAGCATTCAGTCGGGTCATCCTCGACGAAGACGCTCCAGTCCGTTTTGGCTGCCACCCTGTTCGTGCTCGTCGCCTGTTGTGCAGTTGCCGTTGTTGCCATTCCTGCTATGCACAGGCCCGCGATCACGCGGACAAGCTTTGATCCCATCGTCCAGCCTCCTAGCTCGACCCATTACCTCATACCCACCGGAAATGCGTGCGGACCCTGCCTGATCCGTCTGTACGTTGCGTCTTCCGATGATTGCCGACATACACACTGTAACGCAGGTTTCGCCACAGGCGAAAGAGCGATTGGCAGAATTTTGCGCATGTTAAGGAATGTCCTAATGACACAAGCCGTACCAATGACAGAACTGTGGCGCGGACCGCTGTTGGAAAGCCTACATCTTGGGCATGCAGTGATCTGCGACGATACCGGCCAGATCGTTAAAAGTTGGGGGAATCCGAACGCTGTGATCTATCCGCGATCCTCGGCCAAGATGATTCAGGGGCTGCCTCTGATCACTTCGGGTGCAGCGGCGAAATACGGGCTGACCTCGGAACATCTTGCACTGGCCTGTGCCTCGCACAGTGGAGCGCATATTCATACTGATCGCGTCTCAGCCTGGTTGGACCACCTGGGTCTGGCGGAACCCGATCTTCGCTGTGGCCCGCAAGAGCCACAGGACATGGCTGCGCGCGACGGGTTAATATTAGCCGATGACACGCCATGTCAGATTCACAATAACTGTTCGGGCAAGCATTGCGGGTTTCTGACCGTTGCTCAGCATATGGGCGCCGGACCGGAATATCTGGAAATCGACCACCCCGTACAACAGGCCTGCCTGTCCGCGCTTGAGGAAACAACGGGCGAGACCAGCCCCGCCTACGGCATCGACGGCTGCTCGGCCCCGAACTTTGCGACCTCGCTGGTCGGGTTGGCGCGTTCGATGGCGTGGTTTGCCAGCGCCGCGGATCGGTCGGACCGGGCCAGCGACGCGGCGCAACAGCTGACGGCCGCAATGATGAAACACCCCGAGCTGGTCGCCGGTGAAACCCGCGCCTGCACCGAACTGATGCGCGCCATGGGTGGTCGCGTTGCCATCAAAACCGGTGCCGAGGCTGTGTTCATCGCAATCCTACCCGAAAAACGCATGGGCGTGGCATTGAAGATCACCGACGGCACCACCCGCGCCAGCGAATGCGCCATTGCCGCGGTTCTGGTCAGCTTGGGCGTGCTGGAGGCCGACCACCCGGCCACCCGCAAATTTCTGAACGCCACGCAATACAGCCGTCGAGGGTTGGAATGCGGCGTGATCAAACCCGCGCCGGGGTTCCCCAGCTAAAGGCTACATCTCAATCTCGTGAATCTCGGCCACTTCGACCGAGCCGGACCCGTTGACAACCATCGGGCAACCTTTGGCCATGTCGGTCGCAGCATCCATGCTTTCGGCTTTGACAACTGTAAAGCCCGAGGCCGGATTGGCGCCGCCATTGTCAACAACACCGCTGCTGCTGACGGTGTAAGACTGGCCAACCGGGTTTCCGGGGATGTCCAGTGCCTCGCCCATTCCGCCAAACCAAGCGCCCCAGGCGGCCATGGTCGCTTCGATTTCAGCGGGGTCGGTCGGGGTATGACCACCGTGATAGACAAATAGAAACTGTGGCATTTATTTCCTCCCTTATGCCTTCGTGATGAAAAACTAGGCCAGCTGTGCGGCCAGCTTGTTCAGCGTCGACGTCCAGCCTTTGGTGTGGTTCGCTGCGATTTCGTCATCGCCCAACTCGCGGTGGTCGATGATCAACTTTGCACCCTCTTCTGCTGCCTCGACCACCAACATCACATGGCTTTCGGCTCCGCGCTGGTCCTGATCGTCATGCCAGCCCCATGTGAACCCAACCGATTTGGGCGGATCGACATGCGTCACATGACCCGAAACCTTAAACCGCTGCCCTTCGCCATTTTGCATCACCGAATACCACGGACCCGTGCGAGAGAAATCCAGGTTGTGCTCGGGCACATGCATCCCTTCGGGTCCCCACCACTGCAGAAGCTTGTCGGGGGTGCTGATCCACGCATACAGATCGTCCGGTGCAAGCGGGTAAGCGCGCTCCAGTTTCAAATCGGCCATGAGGTCTCCTTTTCGATTGCATCACCCAGACGGTCCAGGCTGCTTTCCCAGAATTGACGTTTCGAGATGGTCCACTCCGCAATCGCGCGCAGCCCCTCGGGGCGGATCGAATACATCCGCTGGCTGCCCTGCACGCGCTGATTTATCAGCCCCGCCTCGCGCAGCAGTTTCAAATGGCGCGAGATCGCGGCGCCGGACATGCCGCGTCCTTCGATCAGGTCTCCGGCGGGCAATTCGCCATCCTGCATAAGCTGCTCGACGATCGAGAACCGTGTGGCGTCAGACAACGCGGAAAATGTGGCCAGAAGAGTGTTCATGACCATTGTTTAACATTTTTGTTAAATAAAAGAAAGCCGCGCCGTGCTAGCGGGCCGCAAACTCAGATCGTGCATAGCCTTGCAGGAACAACAAAGCCGTGAGATCTCCGTGGTTTACCCGCACCTCACACTGTTCCGCGACCGAAGGTTTCGCATGCAGCGCCACCCCGGTTCCGGCCCGTCCCAGCATACCCAGATCATTCGCGCCATCGCCCACGGCGATCACATCCGATTCGGACAGACCCAACCGCACGGTAATCTGCTCCAGAGCATCCACCTTGGCCTGACGTCCCAGAATGGGGCGCCCGACATCGCCGGTCAGCTTACCGCCCTCGGCCAGCAGCGTGTTGGCGCGGTTCTCATCAAAGCCCAGCTCGGCCCCGACCTTGGCTGTAAACGCCGTGAACCCGCCCGAGACCAATGCGGAATACCCGCCATTCGCCCGCATGGTCCCAACAAGTTCCTTGCCGCCGGGCATCAGGGTAATACGCTCGGCTAGCACCTTGTCGATCACGGCCTCGTCCAAACCTTTCAGCAACCCGACACGCTCGGTCAGAGCGCCCTCGAAGCCCAGCTCACCGTTCATGGCCCGCGCGGTGATGTCCTTGACGCGCTCGCCAACGCCCGCCTCATCGGCCAGTTCGTCGATGCATTCCTGCTGAATCATGGTGCTGTCCATATCGGCCAGCAGCATCTTCTTGCGCCGTCCTTCGGCGGGTTGGACCACCAGATCGACACCCATGTTCTGCAAATCGGCCCACACGTCCCACTGATTGTCCGGCAGGCCCGCCAGAGAAAACTCTGCGGCCTCATCCGGGCTCAACCACTGCACATCGCCGCCGCCCCAGGCGTTACGCAGGGAGTCGACCAGAGTCTGTTCCAGCGCATTTTTGTCAGGGTTAGTCAAAAGGGTGGCAACGTACATCTTCAATCTCCGGCAAGCTCACCTGCGGGATATCGCAGGTGCAGCATTTTCGCCAGAGGACAGATGCGCCCTAGCCCAGAATACCCGGCAACCGCAGCCCATGCGCACGGGCGCAATCCTTCGCTGCCTCATACCCCGCATCCGCATGACGCCACACGCCCGAGGCCGGATCGTTCCACAACACCCGCTCGAGCCGCCGCGCGGCGTCCTCGGTCCCGTCAGCGCAGATCACCACACCCGCGTGCTGACTGAAGCCCATGCCAACGCCGCCGCCATGGTGCAGCGACACCCATGTCGCCCCGCTGGCCGTATTGATCAACGCATTCAGCAAAGGCCAGTCGCTGACGGCATCCGAGCCATCCAACATCGCCTCGGTCTCGCGGTTCGGGCTGGCAACAGAACCGCTGTCCAAGTGATCCCGCCCGATCACCACGGGGGCCTTTAGTTCACCATTAGCCACCATCTCATTGAAGGCGAGCCCAGCGCGATGCCGATCCCCAAGCCCGATCCAGCAGATGCGCGCGGGCAGACCCTGAAATGCGATGCGGTCCTGCGCCATATCGAGCCAGCGGTGCAGATGCTCGTTTTCTGGGAACAGTTCCTTCATCTTGGCGTCGGTTTTGTAGATATCTTCGGGGTCGCCGGATAGGGCGCACCAGCGGAACGGGCCGATCCCTTTGCAGAACAGCGGGCGTATGTAAGCAGGTACAAAACCGGGGAAGGCAAAGGCGTTTTCCAGCCCTTCATCCTGCGCCACCTGCCGGATGTTGTTGCCGTAATCCAGCGTCGGCACGCCTGCATTCCAGAAATCAACCATGGCCGAGACATGTTGTTTCATAGACGCACGTGCGGCTTTTTCCACCGACTTAGGCTCAGTTTCACGCTTTTCCCGCCACTGTGCCATGGACCAGCCGATGGGCAAATAGCCGTTGATCGGATCATGGGCGCTGGTCTGATCGGTGACGATATCGGGGCGCATTCCCCCCTCGGCCATGCGACGGTAGATCTCGGGGAAAACCTCGGCGGCATTGCCCAGCAGACCGACGGATTTCGCCTCACCAGCTTTGGTCCAGCGGTCGATCATCTCAAGCGCTTCGTCCAGCGTCTCGGCCTTTTCATCCAGGTATTTGGTGCGAAGGCGGAAGTCGATGCTGTCGGGGTTGCATTCCACCGCCAGACAACAAGCCCCGGCAAAGACGGCCGCCAGAGGCTGCGCGCCGCCCATACCACCCAAGCCGCCGGTCAGAATCCACTTGCCGGTCAGGTCGCCGCCATAGTGCTGACGCCCGGCCTCGGCAAAGGTCTCATAGGTTCCCTGAACGATGCCCTGCGTGCCGATATAGATCCACGAGCCGGCCGTCATCTGGCCGTACATCATCAGGCCCTTCTTATCGAGTTCGTTGAAGTGATCCCAATTGGCCCAATGCGGCACGATGTTGGAATTGGCGATCAGAACGCGCGGTGCATCCTTGTGGGTGCGGATGATGGCCACGGGCTTGCCGGACTGGACAATCAGAGTCTCGTCCTCTTCCAGATCCTTCAAACCCTCTACAATAGTGTCGAAATCCTGCCATGTACGTGCGGCGCGACCAATCCCGCCATAAACCACCAACTCATGCGGGTTCTCGGCCACGTCCGGGTGCAGGTTGTTCATCAGCATCCGCAAAGGCGCTTCGGTCACCCAGCTTTTGGCGTTCAGCTCGGGGCCAGTGGGCGGATAGATATCACGGGTGTTTTTGCGTGGATCGCTCATGTCTGGGCTCCTTGATTGGTCAGTGCTCCCGATCGGGCGAGGTCATTGAGGCGGGTGAGCATGTCGGTGAGATAAGGCCGTAAGGCCGCAGCCCGGTCCGCGCGCCACGTCCATGGCGGCGCTTCGTCCATGTAAGAGCGCTGCGCCAACTCCATCTGGATCGCGTGGATATTCTGATCTGGTTGCCCATAGTGGCGGGTTGTCCAACCACCGCGAAAGCGTCCGTTCAGCACCGCGGGCATCCTTTCGGCACCCTCAGCCACCCCTTGCACGGCCTGTTCGATGACGCGTGCGCAACTTTGACCGTCATTCGTGCCGGTGTTGAAAACGGGTAATTCCCCTTCGAACAGAAACGGAATTCGGGACCGGATAGAGTGGCAATCGAACAGGATCGCCACCCCATGACGCGCGCGCACGCGGTGTAGTTCTTGCAGCAGCGCGGCGTGATAAGGCGCATGATAGGCGTGACGCCGGGATTCGATTTCATCCGCTGAGGGCTCTTGCCCATCGGCCCAGATCGGTTGACCGTCGAAATCGGTCAGCGGAACCAGCGTCGTCGTGTTCTGACCGGGATAGAGCGACACACCGTCGGGGTCGCGATTTGCGTCGATGACATAGCGATGGATATTGGACTGCACTACCGTCGCATCCGTAAATACCCCATCATAGAGCCTGTTGATGTGCCAATCCGTGTCCGCAAGCCCCCGGCCAATGTCGTTCAACCGCGCTGCGATGTCATCGGGCACAAGGGTTCCGCCATGAGGCTGACCCAGCACAATCGGGCTGTCACTGGAACGGACCGAAACCACCTGCATCAGAACAACTCCGGCATGGGCTGTTTGACCGCGTCCAACACGCACCCATCGGCAATCAGCACCTTCGCCTGTTCAAGCTCTGGCGCCAGATAGCGGTCCTCGGACAGCGCCGGGATATCGGCGCGCAGCCGGGCTACGGCCTGCTGCAACGGGGCGCTTGTTGTCAGGGGGGCGCGGAATTCCACGCCTTGGGCTGCACACAGCATCTCGACCCCAAGAATATAATTCAGGTTTTCGACCATCCGCGTCAGCCGTCGCGCGCCATGGGCCGCCATCGAGACGTGATCCTCCTGATTGGCCGAGGTCGGCGTGCTATCCGTCACGCAAGGGTTGGCCAGATGCTTGTTCTCGCTCATCAGCGCCGCCGTTGTCACTTCGGCGATCATCAGGCCCGAGTTCAGCCCCGGTTCGGGCGTCAGGAAGGGCGGCAGATCAAAACTAAGCGCCGGGTCCACCATCAGGGCGATGCGCCGTTGCGCGATGGCTCCGATCTCGGACAGGGCTAATGCGATCATGTCGGCGGCAAAGCCCACGGGCTCGGCGTGAAAATTCCCGCCCGAGACAATCGCGTCCTCCAGAACCAGCGGGTTGTCGGTGGCGGCGTTGGCTTCGACTTCAAGCGTGGCCGCCGCTTGGCGCATCACATCCATGGCCGCGCCCGTGACTTGCGGCTGGCAACGGATGCAATAAGGGTCCTGAACCCGCGTGTCGCCATCACGGTGACTTTCGCGAATTTCTGACCCGTCCAGAACCGCACGCATGGCGCTGGCCGCCTCGGTTTGGCCCCGATGCCCACGCAAAGTGTGGATTTCAGGACGCAACGGCGCGGTCGAGCCCATGATTGCGTCGGTCGACAGGGCAGACACCACCAAAGCGTTTTGCGCTGCACGCCAGGCCTGAAACAGCCCTGTCAGCGCAAATGCTGTCGAGAACTGGGTCCCATTAATAAATGCCAGCCCCTCTTTCGGACCGAGTTGAATCGGCTCTAACCCGACTTTTTTGAGCGCATCAAGCCCCGGCAGGACCGTCCCGTCCACTTCGGCCTCACCTGCACCGATCAGCACGGCGGTCATATGGGCCAAAGGGGCCAGATCGCCCGATGCCCCGACCGATCCCTGCGCCGGGATGACAGGTGTCACACCACGTGCCAGCATTTGCTGGAGCAGCTCGATCAAGTCCCACCGCACGCCCGAGGCCCCACGGCCAAAGGACAACAGCTTGAGCGTCATCATCAACCGGGTCACGCGGCGCGAGATTGCGGGGCCAACCCCGCAGCAATGGCTGAGGATCAGGTTGCGTTGCAAGGTAGACGTATCCTGCGCCACGATTTTGTGGCTGGCCAGTTTGCCGAAGCCGGTATTGACGCCATAGACAGGGTCTGCGCCTTGCGCGGCGGCCTGCACGCGGTGGGCTGCGGCCTCGACCGCAGGCTTGCATGCGGGGTCCAACGTCACGGTGGCATCCTGCCAATACACGTGCGCCAAATCGGTCAGAGTGACCGCGCCGGGGGTCAGGGTCAGCTCGGTCATTCCGATCCTCCGAACAGGCGCGCGTGCAAGGGGTTGAAGCCAATGCGATAAGCCAGTTCCGCCGGATGAGAAACATCCCAGACCGCAAGATCAGCCCGCAGGTCCGGCGCAATTTGCCCGGTATCCGCCAGCCCCAAAGCGCGCGCAGCGTTTCGGGTTACACCGGCCAACGCCTCTTCCGGTGTCAAGCGGAACAGGGTGCAGGCCATGTTCATAGTCAGCAAAAGCGAGGCCAAAGGTGACGAGCCCGGATTGCAATCCGTCGCCAGCGCAATCGGAACATCTCGGTCACGCAGCATTTGGACCGGAGGCTTCTGGGTCTCCCGCAAGGTATAGAACGCGCCGGGCAGAAGAACCGCAACCGTACCCGCTTCCGCCATGGCCAAGACGCCATCGCCATCCAGATATTCCACATGATCCGCCGACAGCGCCCCATAGGCTGCGGCCAATTTGGCGCCGCCCAGATTGGAGAGTTGCTCGGCGTGCAGTTTGACGGGCAAACCAAGTTCCCGCGCCACATCGAACACCCTAGCGATCTGGCTCGGGTTGAAAGCGATGCCCTCACAGAACCCGTCCACCGCATCAACCAGACCTTCGGCATGGGCCTTGCGCAGGGCGGGAATGCAAACCTTGGTCAAATAGGCGTCGGGATCCGCGCGGTAGTCCGGCGGCGCGGCATGTGCGCCCAGAAAGCTGGTCTTGACCCGCACCGGCCGGGCCTGCCCGATCCGCCGTGCAACGCGTAGCATCTTAAGCTCGGTCGCGACATCCAAGCCATAGCCGGACTTGACCTCGATACAACTGACCCCCTCGGCCAGCAGTGCATCCACGCGCGTCAGGGCATCTGCCAGCAGCGCCTCTTGGCTGGCTGAACGCGTGGCGGTCACGGTGGACAGAATCCCTCCTCCGGCGCGGGCGATCTCCTCATAGCTGGCCCCGTTCAGGCGCATCTCGAACTCGGCGGCGCGGTTGCCACCGAACACCACATGCGTGTGCGCATCAATCAGGGCTGGCGTGATCAGCCGGTCGCCAAAATCCTGAATCGGCCAATCCGCATATTCCGAGGGCATATCCGCCCGAGCGCCCACCCAGACGAACCGCCCCCCGTCGACAGCGATTGCCGCGTTCTGACACAGGCCGTACGGCCCCGTGCCCTCAACCATGGTTGCCATATGCGCACTTAGAAGAACCGATTTTTTTACCATGAGGATTCTTTTGGGCTCCCTTTCTCGTTATTTTTTACGTATACTTATAAAATAATAAAGTCTACACAAAATGGAATCCCGATGACTGTGCACGCCAAAACCGCCCTGATCGGCTCTGACTGGGTCTCGGACATTAGGGTCGAGGTGAAAGAAGGCCGGATCAGTTGGATCGAAACCGGCGCGCGGCCTCAGCCGCAGGACGATCAGGTGGACGTTCTGATGCCCGCTTTGGCTAACCTGCACAGCCACAGCTTTCAACGCGCCATGGCCGGAATGACCGAAACCCGCGCCGACGGGCGGGAAAGCTTCTGGACATGGCGCACCCTGATGTACCGCTTTCTGGACCGGTTGACGCCCGACCAGATCGAAGCCATCGCAGCTTTGGTTTTCATAGAGATGCAAGAGGCAGGCTACGCCTCGGTCGGTGAATTTCACTATGTTCACCACCAACCCGGCGGGCAGCCCTACGAGACCCGCTCGGAACTGAGCCAACGTATATTTGCCGCTGCGCAACAGACCGGAATAGGCCTAACCCATCTCCCGGTGCTTTACACCTATGGCGGCGTTCAGCAAGAGCCGCTTGCGGGCGGGCAGTTGCGGTTCGGTCATAGCGTGGACGCCTATCTGCGCCTGGTCGAAGATTGCCGCAAAGGGGCCCCGCATCCCGACAGCCTTGTGGGCATTGCGCCCCATTCCCTGCGTGCGACCTCTGCGTCCGACTTGCAGACCCTGTTGCAAGCGGCACCGCAAGGCCCGGTACATATCCACATTGCCGAACAAACGCAGGAGGTGCGGGATGTTCAGACCGCATTGGGCGCGACGCCCGTGTCTTGGCTGTTAGACAATGCCGATGTGAATGACCGCTGGTGCCTGATCCATGCGACCCATATGACCGATGCGGAAACGCAGGCCATGGCGCGCTCGGGCGCTGTTGCCGGGCTCTGCCCGATCACCGAGGCCAATCTGGGTGATGGGATCTTCAACGGCGCGGTTTATATGCAGGCGGGCGGACGGTTTGGGGTCGGGTCGGATTCGAACGTCCGGATTTCCCTGTCCGAGGAATTGCGGATGCTGGAATATTCCCAACGCCTTCGCGACCGGGAACGCACGGTTCTGGTTCAGCAGGCCGGATCGGTGGGCCACGCGCTTTATACCGGCGCAGCTGAGGGTGGCGCACAGGCCCTATCGCGGGATGCAGGGCAGATTGCGGTGGGCAAGCTGGCTGATATGGTCGCCATCGACCGCACCCATCCGACCCTTTGCGCATTGACCGACGATCAGTTGCTGGACGGCTTGTGCTTCGCCGCCCCTGACGGGGTCGTGACCGATCTGTGGTCTGCCGGGCGGCATATGGTGCGGCAAGGCCGCCACGTGAACCGCGACCAGATCATTTCTGCCTACAGGGTAGGAATTGCCGATCTTCTGTCCGCGGTCTAGAACGCATCCGAAAACCGAGGGTACATGCCGCAATCAACCGAGACCACCAGCTACAAAGACATCAAGAAAACTGTTTTGGCGCGCATCCGCTCGGGCGAATGGCAGCCCGACTCGCTGTTACCCAACGAACAGGATTTGGCGGCCGAGTTCTCTTGTACCCGCACCACCGTCAACCGCGCCTTGCGAGAACTGGCGGATGAAGGCTATCTGGAACGCCGCCGCAAGGCTGGCACCCGTGTGCTTAGCGCGCCTCAGCGGCAGGCCCGGTTCAGCATACCCATGGTCCGGGACGAGGTCGAAGCGACCGGTGGAACCTATCGCTATGCACTGGTCTCAGCCGAGACGACTGTCGCCCCGGATTGGCTGACCGCGCGTCTTGCTTTGCGGCCCGACCAAAGCACCGTGCATGTGCGATGCATGCATTTTTCGGGCAATACCCCGTTTCAATACGAAGACCGATGGATTGTAGTGGACAGCGTGCCGCAAGTAGCGCAGGCGGATTTTTCGGCAATCGGCCCAAATGAGTGGCTGATCCAGACTGTGCCGTTCACCAATGTGGAACTCAGCTTTCTAGCCAGCCGGGCGGACGCGACCGTCGCCCGTTTTCTGGACCTGCCTGAAGGTGAGCCGGTGTTTACCGGTGAACGCATCACATGGTTGGAGGGGCAACCCGTCACCTACGCCAAAATGTATTTCGGCGCCGGATACCGGATGACCACCCAGTTCTAAACGCGTCAGATTGGGCTTTACCACTGTGCCAATCCACGCCAGATTCGCAGGCAACAGTTCCGTTGACAAAGGCAGACAGAATGGCAAACCCGCTATACGACCGCTTGTTTGGCATTCACGCAGGTAAGGACACGCCGTTTCTGCATCTGCCGGATGGCGAGGTTATCACACATGCCGCATTCCTTGATATGGCGGCGCGGCTCGCAAACACGCTGGTTGGTTACGAGTTGGAACCGGGCGACCGGGTTGCCGTTCAGATCGAAAAATCGCCCGAGGCCTTGGCACTCTATGCCGCCTGCGCGCAGGCCGGGTTGGTCTTTTTGCCCCTGAACACCGCCTACACCGTCAACGAGCTAACCTATTTCATCGAAAACAGCGGCGCATCGCTGGTTGTGTGCGACGACGCGAACCAAACCGCCCTGGCACCGCTGGCCAAGATGCAAGAAGCGCGGCTCGAGACGCTGAATGCCGATGGCTCGGGCAGTTTGATGCGGCGCGCTTTGGGGATGTTGCCCGCGTTCGAGCCCGCGCGCCGGACCGAGGACGATCTGGCCGCCTTCCTATATACCTCCGGCACCACCGGGCGGTCCAAAGGCGCGATGCTGTCTCAAGCCAACCTGCTATCGAATGCGGAAACATTGGTGCAGGAGTGGCGGTTCACAGCCGAAGACGTGCTGCTGCATGCCTTGCCCATTTTCCATACACATGGGCTGTTTGTGGCGACCAATGTGGTGCTGGCCTCGGGAGGGTCGATGATCTTTCTGCCGAAGTTCGATCTGAACGATGTGCTGCGCCTGATGCCGCAGGCGACCTCAATGATGGGGGTGCCGACCTTCTACACCCGCCTGTTGGGGGATGATCGGTTCACCGGTGATCTGGCTCAGCATATGCGACTGTTCATCTCGGGCTCGGCCCCCTTGCTGGCGGAAACCCATGAGCGGTTCGAAACACGCACCGGCCACCGCATCCTTGAACGATACGGCATGACCGAGACCAACATGAACACCTCAAACCCCTATGACGGCGAGCGTCGCGCGGGCACGGTTGGCTTCCCCCTGCCCGATGTCGAATTGAAAGTGACCAACCCCGAAAGCGGCGAAACCCTGCCGCAGGGCGAGATCGGCATGATCGAAGTACGCGGCCCAAACGTGTTTCAGGGCTATTGGCAAATGCCCAAGAAAACCGCCGCCGAGCTGCGCGAGGATGGGTTTTTCATCACCGGCGATCTGGGGCGAGTGGATGAGGATGGCTATGTCCATATCGTCGGACGCGGAAAGGATCTGATCATCTCGGGCGGGTTCAACATCTATCCCAAGGAACTTGAGACGCTGCTGGACGACCAGCCCGGCGTGTTGGAAAGCGCGGTGATCGGCGTACCGCATCCGGATTTCGGCGAAACCCCCGTGGGCCTGCTGGTGGCGGAACCCCGCGCGACCCCTGATCTGGACGCGATCATGGCCCGTGCGCAGGCCGAACTGGCGCGTTTCAAACATCCCCGCAAACTGATCGTTCTGGACGAGCTGCCGCGTAACACGATGGGCAAGGTGCAGAAAAACGCCCTGCGCGCGCGTTTCGCCGACCTGTTTACCTAAGCGGCACGCGTCCGTTTGGGGTCAAAAGCCAGCACTTACGCCCCTCAAACACCGCCGTGGCCAATGGACGGCCATAACCTGCGCCCGCATCCAGATTGACACGGTTGCCGCAATGCTCGGCCTGATCGACAGGTGTGTGGCCGTGGACAATCAGCCACGGATGCGGCGCGGCTTCGATCAGAAACTCGTTGCGAATCCAGATCAGGTCATTCTCGGATTGCTGCTCCAGCGGAAGGCCCGGTCGGATACCCGCGTGAACGAACAGCATTTCGCCCTCTTGGTGATAGTTCGGCAGAGCATTGAGGAAATCCAGATGCTGCGGTGGAACAGCCTCGACCGCGCGTTGATGAACATAGATGATACGGTCATTGTCGGTGACATCCACACCGTAAGAGGCCAACGTCTCGCGCCCGCCCAAACGCGGATGCAACCAGCTGAACGCAACGGGCAGATGGCTGTCGGCGACCTCGCAATCCTGCACGAACCGCGCCATCATCCGGTCGTGATTACCCCGCACCATGACCCAGTTGCGTCCTGCACGCTGACCTTCGATCAACAGGTCAAGCACCCCGCGACTGTTCGGCCCACGATCCACGTAATCCCCCAGAAACACGACTCGCGCATCTGGGCCTCCATCCGCCTCAATCCGGAGCAGGGCGGTTTGCAACATCTCAAGCTGGCCGTGAATATCGCCAATGGCGTAAATGGCAGACGTCATGAAAAACCTCGGGTCGAAAATCACTTTCCTTGTGACGCGAAAACCGCCCCTGACAAAGAAAATACCCGCGCCTTAGGTGGCACGGGTTGGGATAGTCTCAGAAATTCAACACTGCCTACTAGGCCACGTCAAATTCCAAAGGTTTGATCTGAGTAAACAGCCCCGTTTCGGCCAACTTTGCGCGGGCCTCGGCCGGGACAGGTTCATCCACATACAGCAGCGCGATCGCTTCGCCGCCCGCTTCGGACCGGCCAAGGGTAAAGTTCGCGATGTTCACGTCGTTCTCGCCCATGGTCTGACCCAGCGTACCGATGATGCCCGGCACGTCTTCGTTGGTGGTATAGAGCATATGCGCCCCGACCTCGGCATCAATATTGATGCCTTTGATCTGAATGAACCGCGGCTTGCCATCGCTGAATACAGTCCCAGCGATCGAACGCTCACGCTTGCTGGTGACAACAGTGACCTTCACATAGCCATCGAAAACGCCGGTCTTGTCCTGATTGGTGGTCGAGATTTTAACCCCGCGCTCTTTCGCGATCACCGGTGCGGACACCATGTTCACATCGGGATTGACCTTTTTCATGATCCCCGCAACGACAGAACAATTCAACGCGGCCAGGTTCATCTCAGCGGCGACACCATCATAAAGGATGTTGATCGCCTTGATCGGCTCATCCGTCATCTGCCCAATGAAGCTGCCCAGATGCCCAGCCAGCTTAATCCACGGCCCCATGACTTTGGCCTCTTCGGCGGTCACGGACGGCATGTTCAGCGCGTTTTCAACCGCCCCGGTCAGCAGGTAGTTCGAGATTTGCTCGGCCACCTGCAGCGCCACGTTTTCCTGCGCCTCGGTCGTAGCTGCCCCCAGATGCGGTGTGCAGACGACGTTGGGCAAGTTGAACAGAGCGTTTTCCTTGGCCGGTTCCTCGCTGAACACGTCAAAGGCGGCACCGGCCACATGGCCCGATTGCAGCATCTCGGCCAGCGCGTCTTCGTCGACCAAACCGCCGCGGGCGCAGTTGACGATGCGCACGCCTCTCTTGGTCTTGGCCAGATTCTCACGGCTCAGGATGTTGCGGGTCTGATCGGTCAGCGGAACATGCAGCGTGATGAAATCCGCGCGGGCCAGCAGGTCATCCAACTCGACCTTTTCAACGCCCATCTTGGCGGCTTTCTCTTCGCTGAGATAGGGATCATAGGCGACGACCTTCATCTTCAGGCCCAGCGCGCGTTCGCAGACGATGCCGCCGATGTTGCCTGCGCCAATGACGCCGAGAGTCTTGTTGGTCAGCTCAATCCCCATGAATTTGGACTTTTCCCACTTGCCCGCATGGGTCGAGGTGCTGGCCTCGGGGATTTGCCGCGCCACGGCGAACATCATCGCAATGGCGTGTTCGGCCGTTGTGATCATGTTGCCGAACGGCGTGTTCATCACGATCACACCCTTTTTGCTGGCTGCTTCCTTATCGACATTGTCGGTGCCAATCCCAGCGCGGCCGATAACTTTCAGATTGTCGGCTTTTTCCAGCAGGGTCGGCGTGACCTTTGTGGCGGAACGGATAGCGAGGCCGTCATACTGACCGATCACCTCGGCCAGTTTATCCTTGTCCTTGCCCAGATCGGGCATGAAATCCACGTCGATGCCGCGATCGCGGAAAATCTGCACGGCGGTTTCGCTGAGCTTGTCAGATACGAGTACTTTGGGGGCCATATTTCTGGTCCTTAAATTTTGGGAAAGTATCCGGGCCACAGTCGGGCCCAGATTTTTCGTCGAAAAATCTTGTCAGGCGGCTGCCGATTGCGCAGCGATCTCGGCCTCAAAGGCCCAGGCCAGCCACGGCAGCATGGCCTGAATGTCCGAGGTCTCGACCGTGCCGCCACACCAGATGCGCAGGCCCGCGGGGGCATCGCGATATGCACCGATATCCAGCGCGATATTCTCGACCTCCAGCCGTTTGGCTACGGCCTTGGCGAATGTCGTCCCATCCTGAATGCGCGGATCGGTGAATTTCAGGCAGACCGACGTATTCGATTGCGTCGCCGCATCCTCGGCCAGATTGGCGATCCAGTCGTTTTGATCGCAAAAGGCATGAACCGCTCCAGCATTGGCATCTGCGCGGGCAATCAGGCCCTGCAACCCACCGACCGAGCGCGCCCAGTCCAGCGCAAACAGGTAGTCCTCGACCGCCAGCATCGAAGGCGTGTTGATCGTGGCCCCGGTAAAGATACCGTCGATCAGCTTGCCGCCTTTGGTCAGGCGGAAAATCTTGGGCAGCGGCCATGCGGGGGTGTAGCTTTCCAGCCGCTCAACCGCGCGCGGGCTGAGGATCAGCATCCCGTGCGCTGCTTCACCACCCAGCACTTTTTGCCAGCTGAACGTGGTCACATCCAGCTTGTCCCACGGCAGGTCCATCGCAAATGCAGCCGAAGTCGCATCACAGATCGTCAGACCCTGACGGTCATCCGCGATCCAGTCGCCATTGGGAACCCGCACGCCCGAGGTCGTGCCGTTCCACGTAAATACCACATCATTGGCGAAATCGACCGAGGCCAGATCAACGATCTGCCCATACTCGGCGGTTTTCACCTCGGCGTCGATCTTCAATTGCTTGACCACGTCCGTGACCCAACCGGCACCAAAGCTTTCCCAGGCCAGCATCTCGACCTTGCGTTCGCCCAACAGCGACCACAGCGCCATCTCAACCGCGCCGGTGTCCGAGGCGGGAACGATGCCGATCTTGTAATCCGCCGGAATGCCCAACACCTCACGCGTGCCTTCGATGGCCGCCTTCAGCTTGTCCTTGCCCACCGCAGCACGGTGCGACCGGCCCAATGCAGCGTCGGCCAGCTTGTTCAGCTCGAATGTGGGGGGTTTGGCGCAGGGGCCAGAGGAAAAACGCGGATTCGCCGGCCGCGTTGCCGGTGTATTTGTGCTCATCTGTATTACCCTTCCAGATACACGCCCCTCGTTGGGGAGGGGTGTCCCGCCGCCACACCTAGAAAGCCTGCCGCGTCGCAGCAAGCGGAAAAGACTCTTCGAAGTCGAAAAACGACATTCAATTTCACCCCATCCGCGGTCATGAGTTTCCGATAGGCGAAAGATTTGCAGTCCGTTAACGCGACTCGGTGAGCAGTTGATTGTTTTTTGGGCAGTCACGCGCGGATCGTGACGGAATAGGCCGGGAACCCTTGTGATCAGACATCGGCGCAGTGAAAAGGTGCCATGCCTGACACCCTGACCATTGTCGTTGTAGAAGAAGACCGCGAGCGCGCGATTGCCATCGTCGATGCGCTCAAGGCGTCTGGGGCTTATGATGTGCATGTGATCGGCAATGTCTCGAGCCTTGCGCGCAAGATCGCCGCGCTGGTGCCCGATGTGGTGCTGATCGACATCGACAACCCGACCCGCGACATGCTTGAGGAACTGACCCTTGCATCCGGGCCACTGGAACGGCCAGTAGCCATGTTTGTCTCGGGCGCGGCGGGCGATTTGACCTCGACCGCGATTGAGGCGGGGCTGTCGGCCTACGTCGTCGACGGCATGCAACCGGATCGGCTGAAGCCCGTGCTGGACGCGGCCATCGCCCGGTTCCAGATCGTCCGGCAAATGCGCCGTGAACTGGCCGAGACCAAACGTGCGCTGGAAGAACGCAAGGTGATCGACCGCGCCAAGGGTCTGCTGATGAAGGCGCGCGGGGTCGAGGAAGAAGAGGCCTATGCCCTGCTACGCAAAGCCGCGATGGATCAGGGCCGCCGCGTCGCTGATGTGGCCGAGGCGCTGGTCACGGCCTCGGGGCTGTTGTCATGAACGCTGTGACCCTGCCCGTTGCTTATGTTCCGCTGGTAGACGCCGCCCCCTTGATCGTGGCGCATGAGATGGGTCTGGCCCGCGCCGAAGGAGTCGAGTTGGACCTGATCGCAGCGCCCTCATGGTCGTCGGTGCGCGATATGTTGGCCTTTGGGCGGGTGGACGCGGCGCAGCTGTTGTCGCCGGTCCCTGTTGCAATGGCCTTGGGGCTGGGCGGGATCACACAACCCTTGTCCGCCGTCTCGGTCCTGTCGGTGAATGGCGACGTGATCGGCGTTAGCCGCACGTTGGAAACCCGCCTACGCGACGCAGGCTATGAGTTCGACTTTCGCGACCCCTTCAAGGCCGCCGCCGCGCTGGCCTCGGTCGCGGATGGGCCATTGGTCTTCGGCGTGCCCTTCCCGTTCTCGCTGCATGTGGAACTGCTGCATTGCTGGCTTGAGGCTACCGAACTGTCCAAAATCGGGGTCGAGGTGCGCACCATCCCGCCACCCCTGATGGCGCAGGCTTTGGCCGAGGGCGATGTGGATGCGTTCTGTGTGGGCGAGCCCTGGGGCTCGGTCGCCGTGGAATCGCAGGCGGGGGCGTTACTGCTGCCCGGTCAGGCGATCTGGGCCTTTGCGCCGGAAAAGGTGCTGGCCGTGCGCACCGACTGGGCGGATACCGAGCCGCACCTGCTGGGCAAGCTGATGCGAGCGGTCTGGCGCGCCGGGCGCTGGCTGGGCCAGCCGGGCAGCCACACCGCCGCCGCTGAAATCCTTGCCCGAGACACCTATCTGAACCTGCCTTCGGAACTGATCGACCGGGCGCTTTCGGGGCGCTTTACCATCACAGGCCACGCCGAACAGCGCGAGGTGCCGGGATTTATCGAGTTCCACGACGGGGCCGCAAACTTCCCATGGCGCAGTCAGGCCAAGTGGATCGCCCACCGTCTGGCGCAACGATACGGTCTGGACCCGCATCTGGCGCTGGCCCAAGCGGGCAGCGTGTTTCGCAGCGATATCTACCGCAATCAACTGGCAGGGTTGGGGGCGGATCTGCCCGGTGCCTCGGAAAAACTTGAGGGCGCGATTCGTGAAACCACACCGGTTGCGTCCCATAACGGGCAGCTGTCGCTGAAGCGGGATGCGTTCTTGGATGGGCGCATTTTTGACCCTCAGGATATCTGACGCCCAAGAATTAGGCAGACGCGCGCGCCGCACCGCGCGATTGCAGAATTTAACGCCGCATCGCAGCAAAATCACTTGATCGGCAGCGGCGCATTTACCACTCTGAACTCATCGGCACGCAAAGGCGTGTGCCGCAAGAATTCCTCCCAAAGTTTGGGAACGACTGAGCAAAGCCGCTCACTCTCTGGCCAATCCTCCCGGTCAGAGCGTGCAGCGGCTTTTGTTTTTCACCCACCCGGTAGACCGGGACCAAGAAAGGGACAGACCCACATGAAGAAATTGCTTGCAGGCCTTGTCGCCACCACCGCCCTGATCAGCCCCGCGCTGGCCGAAACGCTGGAGCTGGAGAAGGACGAGCTGACCTTTGGCTTTATCAAACTGACAGACATGGCCCCGCTGGCCGTCGCCTATGAGAACGGATATTTTCTGGACGAGGGTCTGTTCGTGACGCTTGAGGCACAGGCTAACTGGAAAGTCCTGCTGGACGGTGTGATCGACGGTCAACTGGACGGTGCGCATATGCTGGCCGGTCAGCCGCTGGCCGCAACTATCGGGTACGGCACCGAGGCGCATATCATCACTCCCTTCTCGATGGACCTGAACGGCAACGGCATCACCGTGTCGAACGAGGTCTGGGAAGAGATGAAGCCCAACATCCCGAAAATGGATGACGGCCGCCCGCAGCACCCGATTTCGGCCGAGGCGCTGGCCCCGGTGGTCGAGAAATACAAATCCGAAGGCAAGCCCTTTAACATGGGCATGGTTTTCCCGGTTTCGACCCACAATTACGAACTGCGTTACTGGCTGGCGGCGGGTGGTCTGCATCCCGGTTACTACAGCCCCGAGAATGTAACCGGCCAGATCGGCGCGGATGTGTTCCTGTCGGTGACGCCTCCGCCGCAGATGCCGGCCACGTTGGAAGCGGGCACAATTTATGGCTATTGCGTGGGTGAGCCTTGGAACCAGCAGGCCGTGTTCAAAGGCATCGGCGTTCCGGTCATCACCGATTATGAGCTGTGGAAGAACAACCCCGAAAAGGTGTTCGGCATCAATGCCGAGTTCGCCGAGCAGTACCCCAACACCACCCGCGCCGTGACTAAAGCCCTGATCCGCGCTGCGATATGGCTGGATGAAAACGACAACGCCAACCGCCCCGCCGCGGTCGAGATGCTGAGCCAACCGGAATATGTGGGTGCGGACTACGACGTGATCGCGAACTCGATGACGGGCACGTTCGAATATGAAAAGGGCGACAAACGTGAAGTGCCCGATTTCAACGTCTTCTTCCGCTATAACGCGACCTACCCGTTCTATTCGGACGCCATCTGGTACCTGACCCAGATGCGCCGCTGGGGCCAGATCGCCGAGCCGCAGACCGATGCGTGGTATGACGAGGTCGCCAAGTCGGTCTATCGTCCGGACATCTATCTGGAAGCCGCGAAAATGCTGGTGGATGAGGGTCTGGCGAATGAGGCCGACTTCCCGTGGGAGAGCGACGGCTACAAGGCCCCCACGCCCGCCGAGGATATCATCGACGGCATTCCCTATGACGCCCGCACGCCCAACGCCTATCTGCAAAGCCTGCCGATTGGCCTGAAAGGCGAACAGGTCGTCGTCGGCACCGAAGTTCAGGGTTAACTCCACTGCCTCCCGGCCCTTGGTGGCTGGGGGGCTTCCTTCTCTCTCACAGAATTCCACCCCCGTCCGGCGCTGAACGACCGGGCCAGGAGACCGCAAGATGACAGCCATCGACCACGATACGCTATCCGCTGATGCTGAACGCGAGGCCCGACGCGCCCGCCTGTTCACCCGGATCAACGCCGCCGACAAATGGTTTCAGGTTTTGGGCTTGGCCTGGATCACCCCCATCCTGAAGGCCGGTGCAGGCGACAACCCGCGCGCCCAGATGGGCGAGATTTGGCGCCTGCTGGTCGTACCATTGCTGGCCATCTGTGCCTTTCTGGTTCTCTGGGGCACGTTGGCACCCAAGGTGCAAACCTCGCTGGGCGCAGTGCCTGGTCCGGCGCAGGTCTGGTCCGAAGCCATTAGCCTGCATAAGGACGCACAGGCCAAGGCCGCCAAAAAGGCCAAGTTCGAGGCGATGGTTGAAAAGCGCAACCAGAAGTTCATCGACGCGGGCCAGCCCGAAAAGGTCAAAGAGGTCGCCTATACCGGCGCGCCGAGTTACTACAACCAAATCTGGACCTCGATCAAAACCGTGTTCTTCGGCTTTCTGATCGCAACCATCGTCGCCGTTCCGCTGGGCATCGCTGCAGGCCTGTCGCCAACCGCAAACGCCGCGCTGAACCCGCTTATCCAAATTTTCAAACCGGTATCGCCGCTGGCCTGGCTGCCGATTGTGACCATGATCGTGTCGGCCGTTTACGTCACCAATGACGGCTGGTTCGCAAAATCCTTCCTGATCTCGGCCATTACCGTGACGCTGTGTTCGTTGTGGCCCACGCTGATCAACACCTCGCTGGGTGTGGCGTCGATCGACAAAGATTTGGTGAACGTCTCCAAGGTTCTGAAAATGAACACCTATACCAAGATCACCAAGCTGGTGCTGCCCTCGGCCCTGCCGCTGATCTTCACCGGCCTGCGTCTGTCGCTTGGCGTTGGCTGGATGGTTCTGATCGCGGCTGAAATGCTGGCGCAGAACCCCGGTCTGGGCAAGTTTGTCTGGGATGAGTTCCAGAACGGCTCGTCCAGCTCACTCGCCAAGATCATGGTGGCTGTGTTCACCATCGGCATCATCGGCTTCCTGCTGGATCGCGTGATGTATGCGCTGCAGTCGCTGTTTACCTTCTCAAACAACCGGTGACCCAAATGGCTGTGATCGACTTCAAGAATGTCAGCAAATCTTTTGGCACCGGCACCGCTGCGACGGATGTGCTGAAAGACATCAACCTCTCGGTTCAGGAAGGTGAATTCGTGGTACTGCTGGGTTTTTCCGGTACCGGCAAAACCACACTGATCAACCTGATGGCGGGGATCGAATTCCCCACCAAGGGCAACGTCACCTTTCGCGACAAGGCCATCACCGGCCCCGCGCCGGAGCGGGGGGTGATCTTCCAGAACTACTCGCTGATGCCGTGGCTGACGGTCACGGGCAATGTGCGGCTGGCCGTGGACGCGGTGTTCCCCAAGATGCCCAAGGCCGAGAAAGAGGAAAAGGTAGCCCATTACATTCGCATGGTGGGCCTCAGCCACGCGGCGACCCGTCGCCCCGCCGAGCTGTCGGGTGGGATGCGCCAGCGGGTGAACGTGGCCCGCGCGCTGGCGATGGACCCCGAAGTTCTGCTGCTGGACGAGCCCCTGTCGGCGTTGGATGCATTGACCCGTGGCAATCTGGCGGAAGAGATCGAAAAGATCTGGGAGGCCGACCGCAAGACCTGTGTCCTGATCACCAATGACGTGGACGAAGCGATCCTGCTGGCCGACCGCATCATCCCGCTGAACCCCGATGGCACGTTGGGAACCGAGTTCAAGGTCTCGATCCCCCGCCCACGCGACCGGTCCGCCATGAATCATGACGAGACGTTCAAGTCTCTGCGTGGCGAGGTCACGAAATACCTGATGGATGTGGGTATCGAGGCCAAGGTCGAAGGCACCAAGACCTTGCCCGACGTGACCCCGATCCACGGTGTCCCCGCAGCGGTGAAAGAAGCGCAGTCGGGTCTGATCGACGAGCGCTATCTGGATTTCAGCCAGTTGCACAAGGTCTACCCCACCCCCAAAGGCCCGCTGACCGTGGTCGAGGATTTCAATCTGAAGCTCAACCGTGGTGAGTTCATCTCGCTGATCGGCCACTCGGGCTGCGGCAAGTCCACGGTGCTGACCATGGCCGCTGGTCTGAACGAAATCTCGAAAGGTGCGATCAAGCTGGATGGCCGCCATGTCGAGGGTGCCGATCCGGAACGTGCCGTTGTGTTCCAGTCACCCTCGCTGTTTCCGTGGCTGACCGCCAAGGAAAACGTCTCGGTCGGTGTGGACCGCGTGTATCCGCGCGCCAGTCAGGCCGAGCGGCAGGATGTGGTGGAATACTATCTGGAACGGGTCGGTCTGGCCGACGCGATGGACAAATCCGCCGCTGATATGTCGAACGGAATGCGCCAGCGTGTTGGCATCGCCCGCGCCTTTGCCCTGTCGCCGAAACTGCTGCTGTTGGATGAGCCCTTCGGGATGCTCGACAGCCTCACCCGGTGGGAATTGCAAGAAGTCCTGATGGAGGTCTGGTCCCGCACCAAGGTCACCGCGATCTGCGTAACCCACGACGTGGACGAGGCGATCCTGCTGGCCGACCGCGTGGTGATGATGACCAACGGCCCGCAAGCAACCATCGGCAAGATCACCAATGTCGACCTGCCACGTCCGCGCACCCGCAAGGCGTTGCTGGCCCATCCAGATTACTACGAATACCGGCAAGAGGTGTTGGATTTCCTTGAGGAATACGAGCATGGGGCCAAACCCAAGCCTAAATCCCCTGCCCCCAAAGCCATTGCCGCGGAGTGAACTGATATGAAACAGAAATTGGTTGTCATCGGAGCCGGCATGGCCTCGGGCCGGGTGCTGGAGCACCTGACCGACGCTGCCCCCGATGCGTTCGACATCACCCTGTTCAACGCCGAGCCGCGCGGGAATTATAACCGCATCATGCTGAGCCCTGTGCTGGCCGGTGATCAGACATACCAGGACATCGTCACCCATGACGACGCCTGGTACGGCGAACGCGGGATCACCTGCCGGTTTGGCGAGAAAGTGGTCAAAATCGACCGCGAGTTGAAAGTGGTCGAAGGCGAGAACGGTCATGTTCCCTACGACAAGCTGATCTTCGGCACCGGTTCGAACCCCTTCATGATTCCGATGCCAGGACATGATCTGGACGGCGTGATCGCCTATCGCGATCTGGAAGATACCGAACAGATGATGGGCATGGGCGCGGGCAACAAGGTCGTCGTGATCGGCGGCGGCTTGCTGGGGCTTGAGGCCGCCGCAGGCATGGCCGCGCGCGGGGCTGACGTGACCGTCGTGCATATCATGGGCCATCTGATGGAGCGTCAGTTGGACCCTGCCGCAGGGTACCTACTTAAGAAATCTCTGGAAGAAAAAGGCATCACCGTTCTGCTGAATGCCAAATCGACCGAAATCGCGGGCAAGGATGGCAAGGCCCGGGCGCTGCTGTTGGAGGACGGCACGGAATTGCCCTGCGACCTGTTGGTGATGGCTGTGGGCATCCGACCCAACACCGCGCTGGCGCAGGAAACGGGCCTTGCCGTGGGTCGGGGTATTCATGTCGATGACCAAATGATCACCTCGGACGCCGATATCTATGCCGTTGGCGAATGCGTCGAACATCAGGGCGAGGTTTTTGGCCTTGTCGCGCCGCTCTACGACCAAGCCAAGGTGCTGGCGCAGACCCTGCTGGGCGAGGACGCAGCGTTCAAACAGCGCTCGTTGTCGACCAAACTGAAAGTCACCGGCTGTGATCTGTTCAGTGCAGGCGACTTTGCCGAGGGCGAGACCCGCGAGGACATCGTTTTCCGCGACCCCGCGCGCGGCGTCTATAAACGGCTGGTTCTCGAAGGCGACAAGCTGGTCGGTGCGGTTATGTATGGCGACACCGGCGACAGCAACTGGTTCTTTGGCCTGATCCGCGATGGCGAGGACGTGTCCGAGATGCGTGAAACGCTGATCTTCGGCCCGGCCTATCAGGGAGGCGGCTCTGCGGACCCTCTCTCAGCCGTTGCAGCATTGCCGCCTGAGGCGGAAATCTGTGGCTGCAACGGCGTTTGCAAATCCGACATCACCACCGCCATTGCAGATGGCGCAACCGATCTGGGCGCGATCCGGGCGACCACCAAGGCCAGTGCCTCTTGCGGGACGTGTACCGGACTGGTCGAACAACTGCTGCAGGTCACGCTGGGCGACGACTTCCAGATGCCCACTGCACAGCCCATCTGCGGCTGCTGCGACCTGACCCACGAAGACGTTCGCCGCCTGATCAAATCGCAAGAGTTGAAAAGTCAGGAAGCCGTCTGGCAGGAACTGGGCTGGAAGACGCTCAACGGCTGTCATGTCTGCCGCCCGGCGGTGAATTTCTACCTGCTGGCCGACTGGCCGGTGGAATATCAGGACGACCCGCAAAGCCGCTTCGTCAACGAACGCAAACACGCGAACATTCAAAAAGACGGCACGTTCAGCGTTGTGCCCCGAATGTGGGGCGGCATCACCAACCCGGCGGAACTGCGCGCCATTGCCGATGCCGCCGAGAAATACGATGTGCCCACGGTCAAAGTCACCGGTGGTCAGCGTATCGACCTGCTGGGCGTGAAAGGCGCGGACCTGCCCTATATCTGGTCCGATCTGAACAAGGCCGGGCTGGTCTCGGGCCACGCTTACTCCAAGGGTCTGCGCACGGTGAAAACCTGTGTCGGCACCGATCACTGCCGGTTCGGCACGCAGGACAGCACGGGCCTCGGCGTGAAGCTTGAGAAAATCCTGTGGGGATCATGGACGCCACACAAGCTGAAGCTGGCGGTCTCGGGCTGCCCGCGCAACTGCGCCGAGGCGACCTGCAAGGATATCGGTGTGGTCTGTGTGGACTCGGGCTTCCAGATCAGCATCGGCGGCGCGGCTGGCATGGATGTCAAGGAAACCGAACTGCTGGTGCAGGTTCCAACCGAGGAGGAGGCGATTGAGGTCGTGATGGCCGTCACCCAAGCCTATCGCGAGGGTGGTAAGTATCTGGACCGTTTGTATAAATGGGTGGCGAAGGTCAGCCTCGACTGGATCAAGGAGACCGTGGTGGATGACCTCGACAACCGCCGCGCGCTGGTTGAGCGGTTCGAACTCAGCCAATCCATCTATCGCAAAGACCCATGGGCCGAGCAGGCCAAAGAGGCCCCGCGCTTTGCGCCCATGGCCGATCTGACACTGGAGGCCGCAGAATGAGCTGGATCGACATCGGACATATCGACGACATCCCCCTGCGCGGCGCGCGCGTGGTGAAAACACCCGTGGGCTGCATCGCCCTGTTTCGTACTGCCAAAGATGAGGTCTTTGCGGCCTCGGACACCTGCCCCCACAAGGGCGGGCCGCTCTCCGAAGGCATCGTGCATGGCCAATCCGTCACCTGCCCGCTTCACAACTGGGTATTCGACCTGAACTCAGGTCAGGCACAAGGCGCGGATGAAGGCCAGATCGCCACCTATCCGGTGCAGCTGGACGGCGAGCGTATCCTGTTGGACAGCACCTCATTGGGGCAAAGGAGCGCCGCGTGAAAGACCTGAGTGCCTGCATCACGCGCTCGACCTGTCCTTATTGCGGGGTCGGCTGCGGGGTTCTGCTGCAACCGGATGGCGCGGGGGGCCTGACCGTCACCGGCGACCCGAATCACCCGGCCAATCAGGGGCGGCTCTGTTCCAAAGGCTCGGCTTTGGCCGAAACGGTAGGCCTGTCGCAGCGGCTGCTGGCACCCGTGGTTGCGGGCAAAGAGACTGGCTGGGACGACGCGCTGCAACTGGTTGCCGACCGGTTCCGCGACACCATCGCCGAGCACGGGCCGGATTCGGTGGCTTTCTATGTATCGGGCCAGTTGTTGACCGAGGACTACTATGTCGCCAACAAGCTGATGAAAGGCTTCATCGGCTCGGCCAATATCGACACGAATTCGCGGCTGTGCATGGCCTCAACCGTTGCGGGCCACAAACGCGCTTTTGGCACTGACACTGTGCCCGGCACCTATGAGGATTTGGATGAGGCCGATATGGTTGTGCTGGTCGGGTCCAATCTGGCGTGGTGCCACCCGGTTCTGTATCAGCGCCTGATGGCAGCCCGGCAGGCGCGCGGCACCAGGATCATCGTTGTCGATCCGCGCCGCACGGCGTCCTGTGACAGCGCCGATCTGCACCTGCCGCTGGCCGCTGGCAGTGATGTGGCACTGTTCAACCATCTGCTGACGCAGATCGACGCCGCCGGGTTGGTGGATACGGATTACCTGACCCACACCACCGGCTTTCAGGCGGCGCTGGACAGTGCGCTGGCCGATGATGTCTCGGTCACCGGTCTCGACACCGACGACATCGCGCAGTTCTGTCAGATGTGGTTGAGCACTGAAAAGGTTGTTACGATCTTCAGTCAGGGCGTGAACCAATCCAGTTCGGGCAGCGACAAGGTCAACGCGATCCTGAACTGCCATCTGGCCACGGGTCGCATCGGCAAGCCCGGCTGCGGGCCTCTGTCGGTCACCGGTCAGCCCAACGCGATGGGTGGGCGCGAGGTCGGCGGTCTGGCCAATATGCTCGCCTGCCATCTGGATATCGAAAACGCCGATCACCGCGCCGCCGTGCGCGATTTCTGGTCGGCCCCGACCATGCCCAAGGCTCCGGGCCTCAAGGCCGTGGACCTGTTCCGCGCCGTGGGCGACGGGCGCGTCAAGGCGCTGTGGGTGATCCACACGAACCCCGTGGTTTCAATGCCCGAGGCGGACGCGGTGCGCGATGCTATCGCCGCCTGCCCGTTCACTGTGGTCTCAGACATAACGGCCCGCACCGATACGGCGCGGCTGGCCGACGTGCTGCTGCCTGCGGCCGCGTGGGCCGAAAAAGACGGCACAGTCACCAATTCCGACCGCACGATCAGCCGACAACGTTCGGTTCTGCCCGCACCGGGACAAGCGCGCGCGGATTGGGACATTCTGGCCGAGGTCGGACGACGGATGGGATGGGCCTCGGCCTTCGATTATCAAACTCCCGGAGAGATTTTTCGTGAGTATGCAACCTTGTCCGGCATTGCCGCCAAGTTTGGACGCGATTTCGACATCTCGGGCCTCAGCGACTTGGATGCTGTGGGTTATGACGCTCTTCAGCCAACGCGCTGGCCTGTCACCGCCACACGGCAGGGCGGACGGTTCTTTGCGGATGGGCAATTCTATCACCCCGACGGCAAGGCGCGGCTTTTACCAGTTACATGGCGCGCGCCTGCGGCCAAAACAGAACCGCGTTATCCATTCTGGCTGAACACCGGTCGGCTGCGCGATCAGTGGCACACGATGACCCGTACCGGTCTGTCGGCGCGCCTGTCCGCGCATCTGCCCGAGCCGTTTTTGGACATTCATCCCGATGATGCGCACGACAATGGGATAAACTCCGCCGATCTGGTGCAGGTCGCAAGCCCGCATGGAACATCCATCCTGCGGGCGCGGATTACCAGCGATGTCACACAAGGACAGGTCTTTGCGCCTATACACTGGACCGGAGAAACCGCTCCCTCAGCCCGGATCGACGCTGTGGTCGCTGCGGCGACGGACCCGGTTTCGGGACAGCCCGAAAGCAAAGCGTCCGTGGTGAACGTCACCCGCTTTGACGCCAAATGGTATGGGTTTGCGGTGTCAGATCGCGAAATGCGGCCTTCGTGCGATTATTGGGCGCAAACCCCCACCAAACTCGGCTATCGCGCCGAGTTGGCCGGGATGGATACAATAGATGACTGGCAAACCGCCGCGCGTGATCTTTTCGGATTGCCCGAGGCGCAGATAACGATCGTCGAAGACCCAGCGCGCGGCATGGCGCGGCTGGCGTTTTACGAAGACGGACGATTGGTCGCTGCCTTGTTCATCTCTCCCGAGCCCGTGGCGGTGATGCGCGACTATCTGGCGACTCTGCCACAGGTGCCCGACCTGCTGTCAGGCCGGGCCCCTGCGGACCGGCCCGATCCCGGTCCTGTTCTGTGTTCCTGTTTCGACGTCGGTGTGAATACCATCCTAACCGCTATTGAGACCAAAGGACTGATGACCGTCGAAGCCATTGGCGAGGCCTTGCAGGCCGGAACCAATTGCGGTTCTTGCCGTCCGGAACTGGCGAGCCTGCTGGCGTCAGCACATCAGAAAGAGGCCGCACAGTAACCCTAGAACCGAACCGCCTCTCCGGTCTCCAGCGCCTGTTGCGCGGCCAGACCCATGCGCACAGCCCACATCCCGTCCTGCAGAGTCACTTCGGGGGCGGGTTTGTCGCCCCGCAGGACGGCTAGGAACTCTTGATGCTGATAGAAAGTAGACCCGTTATGGTCACCCGCAGCCAATAGCGTTGGATCGACCGGAATATCCTTGGCAACCGGCCCTTTGGGATGGCGCGGGCTTACAATCAGTTGCGGCACCGGTGCATCGCCAAGATGCTCGGGCCAGAAACGGCCCGGTCCGGGCACCAGCGCCTCGATCTTCGCGTCCGGCCCGACGGCTGAAATCTCCTCCTGATATCGCGCGCCTTCTGCGAACATGCACAGCTCCAGCATGGCACGCGCGCCCGAGGCGAAATCGACCATGACATAGCCGTGGTCCAGAATGTCGGGTGTTTCTCCGTCATACGCCTCGTCCAAATGATTGACAGCCTGCCCCCCGCTTGCTGTCACGCGCACAGGGTCTGATTGCAGGATCAGGCGCATGAGGTCGAAGAAGTGACAGCATTTCTCGACAAAGGTTCCGCCCGTATTACGGTTGAAGCGATTCCAGTTGCCGACCTTTTCCAGAAAGGGAAAGCGGTGCTCTTTGATGGTCAGCATTTTAACGCCGCCAGTCACCTGCGCCCCCTCAATTAAGGCCGCGATGGGCGGCATATAGCGATACTCCATCGCCACCCAGATCGGATGAGGGTAGTCGCGCTGGATGGCGTCAAGCCGCGCCGCATCTGCTGGGTCGGTGAACAGAGGTTTCTCGACCAGCAAAGGCAAGGGCCGCACCCTCGCGATCTGCTTGATCTGATCCACGTGCAAATGATTAGGGCTGGCAATCACGATGCAATCCAGATCGCCCACGGCCAGCAGATCTTCGACCGAACCCACCATCTGCGCATCCGGTACAATCGTCTGCGCCACTTTGGCCATCGCGGCGTCGGGTTCGAAAATCGCCGAGACGCGCGTACCTTCTAGCAATGCGATATTATGCAGGTGTTCCTGCCCCATCATACCGCATCCGATCAGCCCGTAATGGATGGTCCGGGTCATGCGCGTTTCCTTCTACTTCAGACGTTGGACATAGGTGGCCCGATCCGGGTCGAACCACGTTTTTGAAAACTCGACCGGTTCTGGCCCCTCGGACCAGCTGAACCGCTCAATATAACCGGCCGCTTCGCCAGCGGGTTTGGTGAAGGTCTCAGGCGTCCACTGGGGCAGCGCACGGACCGAAACCCGATCCTCGGCCCGCGTGATCCAGAACCCAAGCTGCTGTTGGTAATAGCGATAAAGCGAATCCGAAAGCAGCGTCTGATCGACCTTTCCGGCGGACTCATCCAGCCAGATTTCCTCGACCGCGATGATTGTGTCATTCAAATAGCGCATCCGGCGCACTCGCGAGCCTATGGTCGACGTGCCAAACTCCGGCAGATCGGAGGGTTTTTCCAGATGATCCACCGATAGGATATCGGCGCGCGGCAGGCCCCCGCCTTGGGGTAGTTCCAGCCGGAACATAGCATAAACGCTGTTCTGCGTCCCGGTCTCGCGGATGTAATTGCCCGAGCCCTGGATACGCTCCAACATCCCCTTTTTCTCAAGCTCCGCCAGCGATTTTCGCAGCGTCCCGACCGAGACATTGAGGTTCGCAGCCATGTCCCGTTCGGGCGGCAAGCGCTCGCCGTCGATCAGCCGACCCGCGGCAATGTCGCGGATAAGAAGCTCGGCGATCTGCACATAGATCGGCAGCGCGTTGGGGTTGCGGCTGTTGGCAGTCATTTTCGGAGTGCTTCACCGAGTCGCAGAAAAAATTGATACACTATTGATCTACATCAAAGTGGTTGCTACGCAAGAGGAAAGTCAAAAGATGCACGGAGAACGAATCAAATGACCATCGTCCCCATCACATCCCCCGATCTGGATGCGGCCGAGGTTTCGTGGTTCGCCGCTTTGTGCTCAGACGATTATCAGTTTCTGGGTGTCCCGGATGGTGACCTCCGGTCGAGTTGGGAGCATTGTTCCGGCATCGTCCGCGAGGCCGAGGCGCAAGGGTTCCGAAACATCCTGTGCCCGTCTTCTTATCAGGTCGGTCAGGACACGCTGAGTTTCGTGGCAGGCTGCGCGCCGATCACGGACCGGATAAACCTGCTGGCTGCTGTGCGTTGTGGCGAGATGCAGCCGATCATGCTGGCCCGCACCATTGCGACGCTGGATCACATGCTGCAAGGGCGGCTGACGGTGAATATCATCTCGTCCGATTTCCCTGGCGAAAAGGCCGACAGCGCGTTCCGCTATCAGCGGTCCCGCGAGGTGGTCGAGATCCTCAAGCAAGCCTGGACACAGGATGAGATCAACCATGCGGGTGAGGTCTACAACTTCTCGGGCCTGACCACCGATCCGGCCAAGCCTTATCAGACCGGCGGTCCACTACTGTATTTTGGAGGCTATTCTCCGTCCGCTTTGGACCTTTGTGGCGAGCATTGCGACGTCTACCTGATGTGGCCCGAAACCAAGGATCAACTGGCCGAGCGGATGAAGGCCGTTCACGCCGTGGCTGAAAACTACAACCGCACGTTGGACTACGGCCTGCGCGTTCACATGATCGTCCGCGATACCGAGGCTGAAGCGCAGGAATATGCGGACTACATCGTTTCGAAGCTGGATGACGAATATGGCCGTGCGATCCGGGAACGGGCGCTGGATTCGACCTCTCTGGGCGTGGCGCATCAAGCCAAGAACCGCGATCTGGCGGATGAGTATGGCTATGTAGAACCGGGCCTGTGGACAGGTGTTGGCCGCGCGCGCTCGGGCTGTGGGGCAGCTTTGGTCGGATCGACCGATCAGGTGATGTCCAAGATCGAAGAATATCAAAAGATGGGTATCCGCGCTTTCATCTTCTCAGGCTATCCGCACATGGATGAGGCCAAGCATTTCGGGGCCCGCGTCCTGCCTAATCTGAAAACCTGCTCGCTGCCCGAAAAATACGGGCGCGTGCCTGCAAAAACCCCGGCCACCCCGCTGGGCGCCGGAGTTCGCCGCTGATGCACCGTGTGAAACTATCCGACACGCTGGAACTGAGCCGCATTGTATATGGCATGTGGCGCATCGGGGATGACGATGACACCTCGGCCGGTCATGTCGAGGCCAAGATACAAGCCTGTCTGGATCAGGGGATCACCAGTTTCGATCAGGCGGATATCTACGGCGACTACACGGCCGAAGGCATTCTGGGTGCCGCCCTGCGCGCCAACCCGGCCCTGCGGTCAAAGATGGAGATCGTCACCAAATGCGATATCGTCGCGCCCTGCGGACGGTATTCGGACGCCAAGGTCAAATACTACGACACCTCGCGCGCGCATATTCTGAAATCTGTCGATACTTCTCTGACCGAGATGGCCATCGACTACATCGACCTGCTGCTGATTCACCGTCCTGATCCGTTCATGGACCACGTTGAGACCGGCGCCGCGCTGGATGAGGTGGTCGCCAGCGGCAAGGTGCGCGCTGTCGGCGTGTCGAATTTCCGCCCGTGGGACTGGAGCCTGCTGCAATCGGCCATGAACACGCGTCTGGTCACGAACCAGATCGAGCTGTCTCTGGGCCGGATCGACCCATTCAGCAATGGCGATCTGGCTTTTCATCAACAGCATAACCAACGCGTAATGGCGTGGTCGCCTTTGGGGGGCGGGTTGCTGATGGCCGGAAACCCTCCGGTCGGCGTAGTGGCCGATGAGATAGCTGCCGAATTCGGCGTGGATCGAGCGGCAGTCGCCATCGCTTTCCTATTGGCGCACCCCGCAGGAATTCTGCCGGTTTTGGGCACGAACAATCTGGACCGGATCAAAAGCATCTCGGACGCATTGAAAGTAAATCTGGATCGCGAAAGTTGGTTCCGCCTTTACGAGGCGGCGCTGGGGCATGAGGTACCATGATGAACGCAATCTCAAAGGACATCACTCACACATTCGTCCCGCATAAAGATGACACCCGCACCTTGCGGGACGCTTTTGGCAAGTTTGCGACCGGCGTGACTATCGTCACCTGTGACAGCGACGATGGTCCGGTCTGCATCACCGCCAACAGCTTTTCATCGCTGTCGCTGGACCCCCCGCTGGTGATGTGGGCCGGAGACCGAAATTCGCGCCGGTTCCCCTATTTCCACAAGGCGCGCCATTTCAGCGTGCACGTGCTATCGTCGGAGCAGGCCGATCTGTGTTTTGGCTGCTCTAAAGACGCGTTCGCCCTGCGGGATATCGACCACGACCGCTGCGGGAACGGAACACCTCTGCTGCCGGATTGTCTGGCGCGGTTTGAGTGCGAACAGCACGCCTATCACGATGCAGGCGATCACGTGATCGTGGTGGGCAAAGTCCTGAAAGTCAGCATGGCGGACGGAGACGCGCTGACATTCTACGCCGGGAAACTCGGCCAATTTGCGCAGCACTAAGCGCGATTTGACGACCGCGGGACAAACCTGCGGCTGAACAAGGGAGGATCCGCATGGGCGGACTGGCAACGGCGCTTGCGCCGATTGCATTCGTGAACGAAACCGTGCTGCGTTTGGGCCGCGCGGTTGGTGTCGTTGCGATTGCATTGATGGTGATCGCAATCCTGATTCAGGTGTTCTTCCGATACGTTTTAGGCAACGCCCTACCCTGGCCAGATGAGGCCGCGCGCTTCTGCATGTTGTGGATGACCGGGCTGATGGCCCCCACCGCGTTCCGGCGCGGCGGGTTTGTGGCGATTGATATGCTGCCCATGATGCTGCCACGCGTGCTGGGACAGGTGTTGATGCTGTTTCTGCTTTTCGTCTCGCTGGCAGTGTTGGCCGTCGCCGTGAATATCGGCTGGTCCGAGGTCACGGGTTTTGGCGGCCGTTTCGCCACGGCGGCGCTTTATGTTCCGACCTCGCTGGGGTTTGACGAGTGGTACCGCGTTCCGCGCAGCTGGATGATGGCATCGTTGCTGGTGGGGGTATTCCTGCTGCTGGTCGTCAATATCGAGCTTATCCTGCGGTCGATCGTCAAGATGATGGGCGGCGGAGACCTGCTACCCGAAATCGCAGATGCACCGGTGGGGGCTGAATAGATGCTGATCTGGTTCCTGCCCACCTTCTTGATTTTCCTGATGATCGGCCTGCCGGTCTTTTTCGCACTTCTGGCCGCGCCCGGCATTTTGCTTTGGCTGAACGGCCAAACCAACGACATCACGCTGCTGTACCGGAACGTCTATAACGGTATGGACAGCTTCCCGTTGATGGCGATCCCCTTCTTCATGCTGGCCGGAGAGTTGATGAACCGTGGTGGCATCACCATTCGTCTGGTCGAGTTCTCTCAGGCCCTGATGGGGCACCTGCGCGGCGGTCTGGCCCATGTGAATGTCCTGAGTTCGATCCTGTTTGCCGGCCTGTCGGGCTCGGCGGTCGCCGATACCTCGGCACTGGGCTCGATGCTGATCCCAGCGATGGAGAAACAGGGCTATACCCGCCGCTTCGCCGCTGCGATCACAGCGGCCAGTTCGGTGATCGGGCCAATCATTCCGCCCTCGGGCATCATGATCATCTATGCCTACGTGATGGGTGAAAGCGTGGCCGCCCTGTTTTTGGCAGGCATTGTTCCAGGCGTGATGGTTGGCGTCGGCCTGATGCTGATGATCAAAGTCATGGCCGACAAATACGACTTCCCCGTCGCCAGCCGCAAATACACATGGTCCGAGCGTCGTCAGGCAAGCCTCAAAGCGTTCTTCCCGCTGCTGACCCCCGTCATCATTCTGGGGGGCATCCTCGGCGGCATCTTCACCCCGACCGAGGCTGCTGCGGTCGCTGTAGGCTATGCATTCATCATCGGTTTCTTCGTGCTGCGCACGCTGACCCTGAAAGAAGTGCCCGAGATCCTCAGCAATGCGGGTCTGACCTCCGCGGTGGTTTTGCTGCTGGTGGGCGCTGCGATGGCATTCAAGACCGTGGTCAGCCTTAGCCACGCTCCTGAACAACTGGCGGCACTGATCCTTGGCCTGTCGGAAAATCCGCTGATCCTGCTGTTCCTGATCAACCTGCTGCTGTTCGTCGTCGGCATGTTTCTGGATGCAGGCCCCGCGATCATCATCCTTGGCCCCATCCTTGCGCCCATTTTCACAAGCCTCGGCGTGGACCCGATCCATTTTGCTATTATCATGAGCGTCAACCTGACCGTCGGCCTGGCCACTCCGCCCATGGGGTTGGTGCTGTTCGTGGCCGCCGCCGTATCGCGCGAAAAGGTCGAAACCATTGCCAAGGCGATCCTGCCGTTTCTGGCTGTCGAAATCATAGTGATCTTCCTGATCACCTATGTCCCCGCACTATCCATGACGATCCCGAGGATAACGGGATTTGCAAACTGAACTGAGTATCACAGGGAGGAAACGAATGCTCAGAGACTTCATCAAAACCGCTGCGGTGGCCACCTCGCTGGTGGCCGCATCCGCACTAGCTGCAACGGCTGCTGATTACACCCTGCGCGCCACAGCGAACTCAAACGAAAACGACGAAGACTATGATGGTCTGATCGTCTTCAAGAACTACGTCGAGGCTGCCTCGAACGGTGCCATCGAGGTCGAATTGTTCATCGGCACCCAATTGTGCTCGAACGGGGCCGAGTGCCTGCAAGGCGTGGCCGACGGTACGATCGACATCTATATCTCCACTTCGGGCGGCGCGTCAGGCATCTTCCCCTACGTGCAGGTTCTGGACCTGCCCTATCTGATGGCCGATGACCGCGTGGCCGAGCATGTTCTGTCAGGCGATTTCACCCGCAAGGTCCGCGACATGGCGCTTGAGGATTCCGGTGGCGCGATCCGTCTGATGACCATCGGCAACACCGGCGGCTGGCGCAACTTCGCCAACACCCAGCGTCGCATCGCTGAGCCAGCCGATATGGAAGGTCTGAAAATCCGCACCGTGGTCGCAGACCTGCCTCAGGAGCTGGTCAAGGCACTTGGTGCATCGCCTACTCCGATCCCATGGCCGGAACTGTTCACCAGCTTCCAGACCGGTGTGGTTGAAGGGTCCAAGAACGGCATCACCGACATCATGGGTATGAAATTCCCCGATGCCGGTCTGCAATACGTCACGCTGGACGGCCACGCCTATATGGGTGCGTTGTGGTGGATGAATAACGCCAAGTTCCAGGAGATGCCCGAGGACATGCGCCGCGTGGTGGTCGATGGGTTCTATGCTCTGCAGCAGGCCACCTTTGCCTCGCCCAAGCGCAAGTCGATCCAGGCCTATGAAGATTTCGTCGCCGGTGGCGGGGATCTCTATGTGCCGACACCCGACCAGAAAGCTGCGTTCAAAGAGGCCGCAACGCCGGTTTATGACTGGTTCCAGTCCAACGTGGCCCGCGGGGACGAGGTGTTCAACGCCCTGACCGAAGCGGTTGCTGCAGCCGAGGCTGATATCAACGCCTCTCGCGATGCGGATCTGAACTAAGCGAAAGGGGCCGGGCGCTTCGTCCGGCCCTTACCGAAACGGGTACATCCACCCTTTGTAGTCGTTGACCAGAACATGCGCTCTTTCAATCTGCTCCGGCGACATTTTCTTGACCACTTCCTCAAGGCTGATCGCCGCATCGGGATCACCGCCAATCGCGCTGAGCGTGTACCACATATACGCCCGCACCAGATCGGGCGCGGGCATGCCCAGACCCAGCTCATAATACCAACCGACGCCCGATTGCGCACCCGGATGTCCCTTCATCGAAGCACGCAGATACCAATCAAACGCCCGCTCGTAATCCTGCTCGACCCCCAGCCCAAGGCCGTACATGACGCCGATCAGTTCCTCGGCCTCGGCATTGCCGGACCGCGCGGCTGGCATCAGTTCCTCGCGCGCGGCCTCGAACTCCCCGGCCTCCATCATGTCACGCGCCTGTTCCAGTTCGGCCAGCGCCGGGGTGGCAAGACAGCAAAGGGCAAATACAAGCTGGCGCATTGGGTTTTCTTCCTTTTCGTCGGGGCGGCTGCGGCTCAGGATTTGCCGCGCCCGCTGACCGATGATGACTTTATCCTCTTTGATATGGAACAGGCTGCCATCGGTCATCAACTGTTTTACGACCCGATCCTGTCGGGCAATCAGAACATATCCTGCGCCCACTGCCATCACCCCGATTTCGGCACGTCGGACGGGTTGTCTTTGGGGATCGGTGAAGGCGGACAGGGTCTGGGACCGGACCGCATGCCCGGCGTGGGCGCAGAAAAGATCCGCAAGCGCATCCCGCGCAATTCACCGGGGCTTTGGAACCTTGGGGCAAAAGAGCTTCACACTGTATTCCACGATGGCCGCCTGAGTATCTCGGATGTCTACGGCAACGGATTCAATTCTCCGGCCCAGGAATGGTTGCCTGAGGGGCTGAACTCGCTGCTCGCCGCACAGGCGCTGTTCCCGCTGACCTCGCAATTCGAAATGGCCGGCAATGTCGGCGAAAATCAAGTGACCGGAGCGGTTGCCGACCGGATTGATCTGGGCTGGCCGATCCTTGCCAAGCGCGTGCGCACCGATCCGCGCTATGGCCCGGCCATGGTCGCCGCTTTTGATGAGGTCAACATGACCGAGGACATTACAATCACCCAGATCGCCAACGCCTTAGCCGCGTTCATGGCGGTTGAATGGCGCAGCACCGACAGCACGTTCGATCAATACCTCGCGGGTGACTCCTCGGCGCTGACGGCAGAGCAGAAAGACGGGATGGACCTGTTCTACGGCAAGGCGAATTGCGCCTCGTGCCACTCCGGCCCGCTTATGTCTGATCAAAAATTTCACGCCTTGGCCCTGCCCCCTTTTGGGCCGGGCCGCACGCGGCAATGGGACCCCTATGTGCGTGACGTTGGCCGCATGGGGGAAAGCGACCGCTTGGAAGATGCTTACCGCTTTCGCACTCCGATGTTGCGAAACGTCGCTCTGACGGCGCCCTATGGGCATAATGGAGCATTTCCGGACCTAGAAAACATGATACGCCACCACCTGAATCCAGAACGCAGCCTGTCACAATGGACCCGTGATATGGCTAACCTGCCGAACGTTCCTTGGTTGCACAAAGCCGATTTCGTCGTCTGGGACGACCGGTTGGAAATGGCGCGTGTGCGCGGCAAGATGGACATCACGCCATTGGAATTGTCCGAAGCTGACATCGCAAGTCTCGTGGCATTCCTCAACGCACTGACGGGATCCAGCGTGGACTCTCCACCATTCGGGGTACCGAAAGGCTTCGTTCCCTAAGAAAAACCCCCGCTGGGCGGGGGTTTTCTTTTTATTCCGCCGCTTCCGCGTACGCGTCCAT
>NZ_WQGP01000011.1:0-101071 GCF_013034745.1 Ruegeria lacuscaerulensis
ACTTACTTGCCGCCGACGACAGGAGGTGATCGGGGATCTGCGTCATCATCATCATCATGACGTTCAGCTTCCGATACGTGGTGTAGGCATTTATGAGAATGCCAGCGCCATAAGGGTTGCCAGCAATTACCCATGCTTCATCAATCACAAAGACAGTGGGTATCTTGGTGGCGCAGCGGCGTTCGATCTGGCGCATGACGTAGCTGATCCATGCCAGCCGCACCAACTCGTCATCCAGAACCTCGGAAATGTCGAAAACAAGATGACGGGCGCCAGCAGCAAACGGATCTGAGCCACCCTCGCCAAACATCCAGGACAAGCGGCCTTCGCCAGCCCATTCACTTGCACGCTTGTACAGGTTCTTGTCATCGTCAAAGGCTCTGAACCGTTCCACCAATGAATCGAAGTTCTGAAGCGCAGGCGGCAAAGTGGCATTCGCTTGGCAAGCCCGCGTGATTTCATCCTTTTGATCGGTGGTCAGTGGTTCGTCATAGCTCAACAGGGCAATGACCCAATTGGCGAGCCAGCTTTGCCCAGCCTCATCCGTCTCGGTCTGAAACGGGTTCATGCCGGTTGGTTCACCAACTCGGACGCGGGTGTACTGTGCGCCGAGCGCACGCATGGGGGCCTCCATCGCCCGGTCTTTGTCAAAAGCGATGATCCGCGCGCCCTGTGCAACCGCCGTTGTCGCCAGCAGCATCGCGGTCACAGTTTTACCCGATCCGTTCGGCCCCAGAACGATTGTGTGGCCGGAGGGCAGGTTTTCAGCGTCTTTGCTGGTCTTGGGAAGGTGCAGCGAAACATCGTAGCTGTCCCCGTGCGTTGTCGGCAAAGTCGCCAATGGCCCCGGCCAGGGCAGCTTTTCCGCATCCAACCCTTTAGGGCGCATGTGGAACGCAACCATGTCCGCAAAGTTCTGGTCCGTGATCAGTTCTTCACGAGGACGGAATGCGAAGTTGCCGGGGTGCTGCGCGAAGTACACCGACCGCGCCGACATCGCTTCGCGTTTGACCGTGCCGCCCGAAATCTGGATTTCACCGATGATGTGTTTTTCGGCGGTTTTCAGATCTTCCTCGTTCCCAAACACACAGATCGACAGGTGGTGCTTGCCGAGTGACATGGTGCCGGAGGCAATGCCGTCCGCCAGAATGGACAAATCTTCTTCAAGCGACTTCGCTTTGTCGCCTGCCGAGCGCATTTGTCCCGACTTGCGGCGTTCCATTTCCTGCGCCTGGGCGCGGCTGATCGGCAGGAAGGATTGCGAAATCACAACATCAACCGGCAGGTCCAGCCCGTCGAAAATGCCGGGGAACGAAGCCATCGGGTAATTCTTCAGGGAATAGACACGGATGGAGCGTTCCTGATCGTCGCCCGTGACCAGTTTGCCGGTCTTGCCCTGAAACAGCACATCCTCTTGCGGCATGTTGAAGGCGATGGGTTCTGCAATGTTCGTGTGAATGATCGGCTGATACCGACCGTTCAACAGCATTCCATAATAGCCGAGCCAACGCCCCTCGCTGAGCTTCAGCCGGCGCACCCGGCTTTCGCCCAGCGTGCCCGCCAGTGTTGTGAAAACACCGTCGAGCTGTTCGATCATTTCGCGGCGTTCCTCGTCTATCGTTCCAGACGACATGCCGAACATCTGTTTTGCCCGCTCATCCTGCCGCTTTTGCAGAATGGCGCTGATGATGATCTTGCGTTCTTTCAGCTCTGCATCGACGGAAGCTGAGCGCATGGCCTGTGCCACTGCACCGGCAAAGCCGGTTGGATCTGTGATGACATGACCCGTCTCAGCCGGGACGGTCAGTCGATGAACGTAGAATGCCACCTCATTGGGTGTTGTGCGCAACACACGCTCAAACCGTTCGGCCAGGAACTCGAACTCGTTTTCGTCCAGCGTGTTTGCATTGATTCCGGTGATTTCTGCAGCGGCGATAAGGCCACCGTTGCGTGTGGAAATAACCTCATCGTCCACGACATAGCCATAAGGCAACATCTGAAAGAGGCTCATTTCATCCTTGCGCCAGCTCGGCTCGATCAACGAGCGGGCAAGGGTCCACAAATCCTGTGCAGCAGGCTTAGGCACTATAGTAATCTCCCCCATGATGCTGGCGGTTTTTGGTGCGCGGAGTTTTGGAAAGGGTTACGGACAGGACGCGGAAGAAAGCCGGTTCCCATTCGTAAAAGAGGCGAAGCCCGGTGTAGAAAACAAAACCCGCAATGATTGCTGGCGCTATCCCGAACATGAAGAACGAAAGCATGGTCATCCCGAGGATCACCAGCAGATAGATCACGGGTAGGCCGCCCCATTCTGCGGGGCGGCTCAGGCCGCGAAAGACCGTATTGCGGCGCGGCATCAATCAGCCTCCGATGAATGTATCAGCGAGGCCGATAACAGCGCCGACGACGATAGCGATTACCGGGCCTTTCAACGAACCCCAGCCGAACACATAGGCGAGACAGCCCCAGATGAAGCCGACAGCGGCAAGGCTGACGCCAACGACCTTCGAGTCGGCCAGTGTTTCGTTGATGAAATCGCCAATGGCATCTTGCAGCCAGCCAGCGGAGGCGGGCGCTGCGGTGATGATGAACGCAGTGATCGCGAAAAACGCCATCTGCTGGTAGAAGTGGGTTCTTTTCATAGGTCTTTACTCACTTTGCTTAGGATGATCCGCACGTAGTTGCGGGTTTCGGTGAAGGGGGGGACGCCGCCGTATTCGACGACGCGGTGAGGCCCGGCGTTGTAGGCGGCAAGCGCCAGCTTCCAGGTTCCGAACTCGCGGTACTGCGCCGCCAAATAGCGGGCACCACCGTCGAGATTTTCTGCAGGGTTCTTTGGGTTCACGCCCAGGTCTTTCGCCGTTCCGGGCATGAGCTGTGCGAAGCCATAGGCACCCTTGGGCGACAGAGCATCAGCGCGATACCGGCTTTCCTGCCAGACCAGTGCCATGAACAACTCGGCCGGAATGTCGTGCCGTTTTGCCGCTGCATGGATTTCTTTGACGATCCGCTCTTGCGACCAGCCGCCCGAGGATCTGCGAGGCCGCGGTGCTTTGCCCGCAATCTCGATCTTTGCCTGCGGTTTGGGGGTTGGTGCTTCCGGCTTTTCATTAAGCGTGTATTCACGCATCCGGATTGGACGAACGACGCCATCAACGATTTCTGCGCGAATGCCGTTTAGATACACGCTTCCATCAGGTTCGTATTCAATGACCTGGGCACAGACATCCGTTCCGAAAGTCGCCGTCAAGAACGCCAACAACGGCCAAACGGCGTTGATCCGACATCTGTTATCGGTGAAGCTTTTGATGGAGCTGGTCACTAATTTGTCCTCCAAATTAGGTCAGTAGTTTTTACATAATTACTATTATGGGGTCGACTTCAGGTCATCTGAGCGGTGGGGAATCGGGTGCTGGGACACAGCACTGAACCTTCAGTGGCGCCGCAAAAGACCAATGTCTGGTTCGGATCTCTTAGTCAGATGTTTTGGCTGGAACGTTCGGATGTCCCGCGCGCCTCAATCGTCAGACAGCGCTAAGGGATCGGAGGTGCAGACGCGTTGTCTAGGTTTGCACCCATTGACTCTGTCGCGGTGCTGCCCAATCTAGGACCGGCATCTCGGACTACTGTTTTTACCATAGTACAGTTCTCTCTTGATGTTGGAGGAATGCCCGGATGGATTAAGGGCGTTTCTTGTCCTGTCGATTGTTGGCGCAATCGGCAGGACTGCTTATTGCTTAGTCGTTTCTCTCTGCTGTCATAAATCGTTGTTTTATCCTTTCTTTCAGCCGCACCAGGACTGGCGCTTGCCACCCGAGTACGGGCGCGCCAGACCTTCAGAAATCAGGATGGCCCCGACGTTCTGTCCAGACACGCGCCCAAGCGCCAAGAAGCGATCGTGGACGTCAAAGTGCAGCTCAATCTCAAGTTCAATTACGCCCGCGAAGTTGATGAGCTCCGTCAGCCGGTCCTTGGCTCGTAGACCCAAAGCTCTCTCAGCATCGCACTGAGCCCGGAATGTCTCAGGCGTATCAAACCCAATAAGCCGGTATCGGTCGTCACCATGGTCGATCGTGTCACCGTCAACGGCAATCACCTCGGATGCGCCGAGAGTCTTTGTTTTCCTAGCTGGTTCAATCCAAACTGCAGCAATGAACAAGGACGCGAGTGCAGCGCTGAGAAACAAGAGCCGTTTCATGCGCCCTGCCCCAGCATTTTGATGAGCCGGGTTCTCGAACGTGACCGATCAGGTTTTGGATTTCGCGTCCAGGGCCTGAGCTGCTTCGAGACCCTCTGGGGTAATCGACTCGATCGTATAGTCTGATTTGACGCAGAGAATGCGCCCATCACCAAATTCCTGATGATGCTTGAAGAGGCCCGGCCAAAGATCGAACTCTCTGGGCTCAGCGCCCGCTCGAGAGATCTTCGACTTGCACAAGGCCCCGACATAGTTCGGCGAGCTGTAAATGCAGTGGTACTTAGGTCGTCCAAGGGAAGCGAGTCCGATAAATTCGTAGCGGCATGTAAAGGGAACCTGATCCTCTTTCAGGCCCCGGACCATCTCGATGGTTACCACAGTGTATTGTCTCTTGTTGTCCGCCATGACGACCCCCTATGGGCCGTCTTCTACATCCAAAAGTTGTGGACTAAAACACAATCTACGTCAATATAAGAAAACCCGCCAATATACGATATTGGATTGTCAGAAATATATTGGCCGGATATTGCTTAGGCGATTCGCAAGCAGGAGAGACCATCTTGAAACACTCAAAATCCGGAAATCGAACTCGCGCGAAGGCCCTTGCAGTTGCACTCGCTGCACTGCCAGCCACGCAGGCTCGTGCCTATCCAATTGACTGTGCCATATTCCTTTGCCTCGCCGGGGGTTGGCCAAGTTCGGCTGATTGCGTCGCAGCCAAGGCGGAGTTCATTCGGCGCATCACACCCTACCCGGTCGAACCGCCGCTTCAACTCTGGCGCTGTCCGATGAATACGTCACACAGCCCCTCGGACTTGGGTCCTATGGAACGGTTGGAAGCCATCAAGCGCACCAGTGCTAGCCCAGTTCCAGAGCTTCCATCGGATGACACCGCTAAGCCAATACTGGTAGACGCAGCGATCTCGATAGGAAGGATCGATGCACATCACGGCCAATACGGTGACGGTTTCCAAGCCACCCCGATCAGCGTCGATCTTTCTTCTTCCGATTTCGACGTTGTGAGATCCATCAGGGTTTGGGATGTGCGCCACTACAGCTATCGCCGTCGTTCAAGGGAGGGAGATTGCGAGCGTTCGCTTGATCTTGTGGTTGGCACCTACGACGATAATACGAATTTTCGCTGGTCCGAGCGCGCTCCTGCCCCAATCCCTTACTGGCTGCCACTGGGCAATCGCTGTGAACCTCCCAGCTACTTCCGCGGCGTTGGCGTCGAGTGGACCGACACATTCGGGTTCAGCGACTACGAACTCATCCGATATTGAGGTGCTGACCTGCGGTACAACGCGTTGCTCCTGGCTATGCCACCAAAAATCGCCAGCTGCATTTTTAAACCAGGCCGATTGGCCCGGAGGAAAAACTTAATCCCAGAAACAAAAACCCCCGCAAGGCGGGGCCTCAGCGGGGATCTTCTTAAGTCACGTTTGATCACCTGATTTATAGGAAACTCCAAAATTACTGACAAGGACAAACGCATCTGTGCGAACGGTTTTTCTGTGTCTTTTTGCTGAGGTTCGAGCCGCCTTGCTTCCCCAATGAGAAGCAGACCATGAGACCGTTGAACCATTCCGAACACCCTGCCCCGCGAAGCCGCGATATCAACACTGACCTTTGCCAAATGAGGCCAAATCCATGAGCTTTCGGCAGATCGCATCCGCCCATCACCACGATAATATTCGCTTTCACAACGGCCTTCCTGAGGGCTGGAACCGTGACAGGTTACGTCAGCTCTGCGTGGGATATGCGCAGATCAGAGGCGCATCAGCCCAGTGTATTCGCACCTTAGAGATCATCATCGATATGATTACGCCATGTGCTTTTCGAGACCCGTCTCAGGAACCCTTTTGCTACGCGCGCCAGGAAACCCTCATTGCCGGGCGAGGCGTGACAGATCGGACAATCCACAATCACGAACGTGAGCTGGAAAGGATTGGTCTGATCGAACGCAGGCTTGGCGCAAATGGCGCGCGCTGTAAGCGCAAGAAGCTTGGACTCTTCCTGACCCCTGCCCTGAACCTCATTCCCGAGATGCGCGACGCGGACGTGCGCAGCAAGGCCGAGAAGAAAGAACAGGACGAGCTGCGCGGGGATCGATCACGGCTTTACCGATATGTGAAACATAGTCTGGCCGTGCTTCTCTTACTCCCCTGCCCTCCTGAAAGTCTGGAAGGCATGAAGGAGGAACTTCGATCCTGGCCGCGCGCCGACAAGTTGAAATACATGACGCTGGAGGCGCTCAAGCTACATGTTCAGGCGGCTTACGACCTTTGGAGCCGGATCGAAGAGCATGTCGCAAAACCCGGTGAAATTTCGGGTGAACCCGAAGCTTGTTTCGGGTGCCATATACAAGACCAAATTGAAGAAACAATTCTGTCCTGTAACGCCGATGGCGAGAGTTCAATGTCCTCGGCAAAAGCCTCGGAACCAGATTGTTCCGGCTCCGGGCCTGACGGCCCTCCGCATTGCTTAGAAAGCAATCATCCGACAGATACGGCATCGCGCAAGGCCCAAAAACTACCGCGGGTGAATAACCGCATCCTATATGAACTGGCCTCACCCGAGCTGCGCATGCATATCGATATCGCGGGTGGCGGAGATCAGAATTCCAGCCCGTCGCTCTACGCGATTGAGACCGGCGTTTGGTCGCGATTGTCGGAGATCGGCGCCAATGCCTCGGCTTGGCGTACGGCGATTGACCGATTGACCGTGATGGGTGCAATCCTGGCCGGGTTGATCACAGACGCGAGGCTGAGCGATCCACGGTTGCCGCCAGTGGTTAATCCGGGCGGATATCTGCGCGGTATGGTGCACGCAGATGAGCGCGGTGAACTGAACCTGATTTCCAGTTTCATGGGGCTTTTGGCGCGTAGAGCCCGAGAGGAGGAAGACGGGCTTCCGCAAGATCACTGCAGCGGGTTTTAGCCGTGCCGGGTTATGAGCCGCCAGCTTCTCCAATTCATGTGTCTCATCGGCAGGTTTTCGCTCCGTTTCCGCCTCCAGAACAGAACTGTATTCAAATGCATGATTGGCTACGGGAATTCCCGAGTGGTTTGTTCAGCTTTAGGTTGCTAAGCGGCCTCGACGGCAACGCGGAACAGAAAGACGATCTATGAAAATCGCGGACATTGGCAATTCTGAACTGGATTTCAGGCAGACCGGGGAGGCGCGCCTTCAGGAAATTTGTTCGAGGTTCGGACTGGAGAATGCGTCCTACGCCCATATCGACAAGCATCACAACGTTGTCCACGGCTGCACCACGTTCCCGGCCGAATGGGTCAGGCACTACGTCGACAACGACATGGTCCTGGTCGATCCCCTCATCCGGTTTGGCGCCGCAATGATCGCACCAATTGATTGGGCTGTGTTTGATGATCAGCGTGAACACGCACCGCTATTCGATGCAGCGAGAAAATTTGGTGTGGGTCAGCACGGACTATCCATTCCGGTTATCAATCCGTTTGGGGAGCGTGGTGTCTTTACGGTTACCTCCAACCTGCGCCGATCCGACTGGGACGCCTTGGTCGGGAGTATGCTCCCTGCCCTTCGCCACGAAGCGCAGGTCCTGCATCTACTCGCGCTCGATGTGATTGATACAGTTTTCAACTTTCCTACGGATGCGTTGTCCGATCAGGAGATGGATGTTCTGAAGATGCTCGCATCAGGATTGATCCCATCCGTAGTTGCTGGCCAGACGGGGCTCTCCTCCAGGATGGTGCATGCTTTGACGTCTTCGATCGTCACAAAACTCAAGTGCCGGACAACGGAACAAGCAGTGGCGAGAGCTGTCAGCACAGGTATTCTTAAATGGACCGATTTCTTTGCCGACCCGGTCGCCGAACTTGCGGATGTTGAAGGACAGACCCTTTGCGGCGGGATCGTGCGTTGGTCTGGAAGATCACACGAGTTGATCACCTTTGAAGATGGTCGAACGGTGCGGAACTTGGATAGCTTTCAGGCGGTTCAGGTCCAGGAAATTGCCAAAGACTTCAATCTGGATGCTGAAAGGATCCTCGAAGAACTTGGACCCAACCGGGATCAATGCGTGTGGATCAGGCATCTCTGAGTTCGGCCCACGTGCACCGCTTGATTTGCAAAATTGTGAGCAGGGGCAAGTTTCACATAATTTCACTTATGCTTCCGCAATCTGTAGCCGCAAAGCTCAAATGTCACCCATGAGCAATTCAGGAATGTCACTCTCGCCTGCGATGAGGACAGGCAGAGAGTTCGGGCATGGGGTGGGTAATGATGAGCGAGCCGGATTTGAGCCGCATTGTAGTCTTTCCGCAAACTGAGTTGGCCAGATTCGATCCTTTCCGGGCGTTGCAATTAGGTGTCGTTTATTTTTTCTTTGGCGATAGGCTCGTTGAGCAACGCCGTTAGCAGGGGGCATGAGGCCGTACCCTCGGTGCAGGTCTGCACAAGTTCTGCCAGTGCTTGCTCCAACCGTTGGAGGGCGGCGATTTTTGACCTGACGTTGTCGAGATGTCTTGTTGCGACGTCTTCGACGTCACGACAAGCTTGCTCGGGCGCTTTGGACAATTCGCGAAGTGCGCATGCACCCTGAATGGTAAAGCCAAGATCGCGGCAGCGTTTGATGAATCTGAGCTCGGAGATTTCCCGTTCCGTGTATGCGCGGCGTCCCGAGGCGGTTCGACCGGCTTTCTCGACTATGCCTTCCCGTTCGTAGTAGCGGATCGTCTCGACCGACAGACCGGTCAATCTCGCCGCTTCGCCAATCGCAATCATGTGATGACCTTTCCCTTGAACCTGTAGCTACTACAGGGTGCATGTTGTCGGTCATGATGTCGAATTTCACATACCGCGCGAAGCAAAAATCGAGGAAGTCGAACCGGCTTCCGCTCGAGTTCGTCAAAGCCGGAGAAAGCTGACCATGAGCAAGTTTGTTGGCGCAAGCTTTCTTGGATCGTTTACCGCACTTGGCGTTGCGACCTGCTGCATCTTGCCGATGGCCTTGATTTTGCTTGGCTTGGGAGGGAGCTGGCTGGCCGTATTCGGCAAGATCGCCGCCGCGAGTTATTACGTGCTCGGCGGTTCGACGGCCCTGCTGTTTCTCTCTGGCATCGTCGCGTATCGCCGTGGTTCGCTCGACCGCTTCAAATGGTGGCTGACAGGCAGTTTTGCGTTGACGGCCATCGCTTGGGTTATCGTGCTCAACGAAATCCGAATAAATGATTTCCTGATAACCTTGATGTGACGCCATGAGTGAAAAGCACCCGAACCTTGTCAGCACGATCATCTGCCCGGAATGTGGACATTCAAGGCCTGAAACGATGCCAACAGACGCGTGCCAGTGGTTCTACGAATGCACATCTTGCGGAAAAGTCCTGAAGCCACTTCCCGGCGATTGCTGCGTCTACTGTTCCTACGGATCGGCCCCATGCCCGCCAATTCAGGCGGGCGACAAATGCTGCGGTTGATACGGCGACCGGGATGTCGGTTTTGTCCGCAAAGCCGGTCATCAGGCTTTGCGGACGCAGGTATTTTTTCACCGTAGGCTGGAACTTGCCCGGTAGGACAAGGCAGGCGTGAAGTCACGGATCAACTGGTTTGCCGTGAAGAATGTCACGTAAACCAGGCAGCAGAAGCGAGCGCCGTGTTTGTCAGGATCTTGCCAGCGCCATCGGGAAATTATGCGGCCGGGTAGCTGGCGAACACCTCTGTGGTTCCATCCTTGCGGATCAGAAAGACGTCGAAGGCTTCGCGTTCACTTTCCGGCCCCATGCCCGGTGAGCCGAAAGGCATTCCCGGAACCGACAGTCCGACAGCATTCGGGCGTTCGCCCAGCAGGCGCCGAATGTCAGCGGATGGGACGTGTCCTTCGATCATGTAGCCCTCCACGCGACCCGTGTGGCATGACATCATGCCCTCCGGAATCCCATTGGCGGTTTTGTAAGCGTTCAAGGCCTCCCAAGCACTGTTTTCCACGCCTACTTCAAAACCTTCCGCCCGCATGATTTTGATCCACGATCCGCAGCACCCACAATTCGGATCCTTCAGGACATGGATTGAGGGACCGGTTTTCGCGAAGGCGGGAAGCGCCGCGCTGCACGCAATTGCCGCGGCTCCTTGCATCAAGCGGCGGCGGCTCAGGTTATTCATTGTCATGTTCCCTCTTGGGTAAACTTGTCTTAAACCGATATAAAATCGCACCGGTAGGATAAAAGCTGGACCGCATTTACAGGGCCGACTTGTCCGTCACCCTCCGACACTCATCAGATATGGCTTTCTGGGCGACGCAGGGATTTCTCACAATGATCTGGCGCAAACTCTGCTCGGAAGCGGAACCCTCGCTCTCCTTTTTTCGCTGCACCTGCCGTTCTGGGTCCTGCTTGGCAATAACCCGGTTCGCAAGCAACGCCGCTACCCTCCGTTCAAGGCCGGAATTGCGCCTATTTCTCACTGCTGCGTTCTATGGCGCCCACGATCGAACAGTTCTGAATTCCACCACGCCCCGGACACGCCGCGATCAGCTCGTCCAGATTGTTCCTCAACCGTGCAAGCCCTTCGATCCGTTCCTGAATTTCGTCCCGCTTTTTGCGCGCTCTGGCCTGCATCGCGACGCACTCGGTATTTGGTGCCGTGCGCAACTCCAAAATTTCCGCGATTTCTGCCAGCGAAAATCCGAGCTTCTTAGCGCCGGATATGAATTTCAGCCGCCAAAGCGTGTCACCACCATAGTCCCGCGCGCCGCCGTCAATTGGGCGCGGCGGCTGAGTGACAAGGCCCTTCTTTTCATAAAATCTGATCGTCTCGACGCCTATCCCGGTCTCGCGCGCGGCCTGGCCGATCTTGAGTGGTTGCATCGCGGTCTCCCTCCGTCACCGTCATCTTGACACCGTATCATGATACGGAGGTTAAAACATTGAGGTCTTGGTAGTTGCGAGGATGTCAAATGCGGACCTTCCTGAAACGGTGGCTGCTGCCGATATTCGGCTCCGCCCTGGCGCTCTATCTGGTGTTTGCGCTCTACGGCAGCCTCGATTTTGCGCTGTTTCTGCAGGGCCTGCGCGGAGCCAACATGTTCTGGATCGCGATTCTTGCCGCCACCATCCTGCTGGAGCAGCTGATGAGCGGCTGGAAGTGGCGGCAGATCCTGTTCGACGTGAAACCCGTCGGCACCCTGCGGCTGACGGGGGCGCTACTGGCAGGTTATGGCGCAAATGTCCTTGTCCCGCTCGGCATCAGCCCGCTGGTCCGGGCCTGGCTGGTTGCCCGGCTCGACCGCTTGAAGATGGCGACCGTGCTTGCAACCGCGATCATCGCCCGGTTCCTCGACGGCGTCGTTTTCGCCCTTTTTGCCGGAGCGGTGGCCGCCGCCGGCCAGATTCCACAGATCGAGGGTGACCTGCGGCTGGGATTGAGCGTTGCGGGCCTGTTGAACCTGATGCTTTTCGGCAGCCTGCTTTGGGTTCTGTTCCGGTTCCGCGCGTCACTTCTGAGCGAGGACCCTCTGGTCTGCCGACTCTTCGACTGGGCTGCCGCCCGCATCGGGGCCGATGGCGCGTATCTGCGCACCGCGCTCGGTGAAGGGATCGTCTGGCCACAGGCACGGGCCCGCCGCGTCGCCGCCATTGCCGCAGCCATTGCGGGTAAGCTGGTGGCGACAACCCATTTCCTGTGGGCCGGGCTGGCGGTTGGCGTGGTGCTGAGCGCGTGGGATTACCTGTTCCTGATGGTGTTTGCCGGGTTCGCCATGGTTCTGGGTCGTTTCGTGCGCATCCCGGCGAGCTTTGTCTTTGGGGCGGGGTTCGCGCTCAAGGTGCTTGGCGTTCCGGACGAAACCGCCCTTCTGATGATCCTGTTCAACTATGTGCTGACGATCCTTCTGGTGGTCGGGATCGGCCTGACGGTGTTGTGGCAGAGCGGCATCGACATCCGCCGCGCCCGGGCGGAGGCAGAGGCGGCGAATGGCAAGGCGTAATCCCGAAGACACGAGATTTTGGCGCATCGCCGGTGCTGGTGCGGTGTTTCAGGGCGGGTCGGCGGCGGTGGACAGCGCGACGGTGGTGGCCAGTCTGGTGCATATGCTGACCGGTAGCGCGCTGGCCGTGGGCTATGCCAGCACGGTCCTGCGTCTTGGTTGGCTGCTGCCCCAGTTCGCGGTGGGCTACCTCGCCGAGCGCACCGATCGGCGGATGCCGTTCTACGCCCTTGGTGCCTATGGGCGGGCGATCACGGTCGCGATGATCGGTATTCTTCTGTGGTGGGGGGCCGACTGGCCTCAGGTCGATTGGCCTCCGGTTCCGCTGGCGCTCGGGATGCTGGGATTGTGGACGGTCTATGCCTTTGTCAGCGGCGTGGTCGCGGTGCCCTACAACGACATCGTCGGCCGGGCGATCCCGTCCGAGCGCCGCAGCCGGATGTTGGCCTGGCGCTTTTTCGGCGGCGGTGTTCTGGCGGTTCTGGTGGCGGGCTTTCTGCGACACGCGCTCGACGTGATGCCGCCGCTCAGGGCCTATGCGCTGATCTTCTGGCTCGGCGCGGTGCTGATGATCGTCTCTGCGACGCTTTTTGTCTCCGCGGGTGAGCCCGCTACCGCTGCAAGGGCGCCACGGGACCGTCCTGCCAATCTGTCTGGATTTCTGCGCGAAGGTTTCTCGACGCTGCGGCAGGACCACCGGTTCCGGCTGTTCCTGATCTTCCAATGGCTTGGTGCAGCGACGCTGATGGCGTTGCCGTTCTATGTCGTTGCCGCCAGCCGCAGCGGCCTCGGGGCGGCGGATGTCGGAACGCTGTTGGCGGCGCAGACTGTCGGCGCGCTGGCCTCGAATCCGCTCTGGGGCCACATCGGAGACCAGGCGGGCAAATTGCGCCTGCTGGGGATAGTGGCACTGGTGCGTCTCGGACCTCCGGTGCTGGTTTTGCTGCTTGTGGTCACGGGTTCGGGGCTGACCGGTTTCGCGGTGCTGTTCTTCCTGATCGGCGCGATGATGAACGGGGTGACCATCGGCTATCTCGGCTATTTGCTGGAGATCTCGCCCGACGACCGCCGCCCGGCCTATTCCGCGTGGTTCAACAGCTTTGCGGCCCCGGCGGCGCTGGCGCCGCTTGTGGGCGGTGTGGTGGTCAGCATGATCGCCATCGAAGCCGTGTTCATCGCTGCGATCCTGGCCGCGCTGGGACAGGTCGCGATCGCCGCGCGGCTGACACGGGGTTGAAATAGCACCTTGTTCAGGACCAAAGCGTTTCCTCTCAACCCGCAATTCAGATGCGATCCTGTCAAAAGGCAAGATGGCATGTCTAAACATGGGCGAAGCAGAAAACGTTGAGCGCAGCGATTAGAATTGTTCCGTTCAGAACATGACGGCGAGGTCTCTTCTCGAAAACTCCAGAAAGCGGGGTACATGTCGAATTCCGCCACATAGCATCGCGGCGCTGATCGAGGGATATTCGAGGACTGACAAACGAACTTGGTGAGGCACGCGCCTCTGAACAAAGTTCACCGCGCCGTCACCCAATTTTGACCCGTGTGTCGGTGACGAACTCGTAAGGGGGCAGATCGAGGTTGCGGGGCGCGGGGCCTTTCCGAATTCTGCCAGACGTGTCGTAATGTGAACCGTGACACGGACAGAACCAACCGTCCCAGTCTCCGGTGGGTTCGCTGCCGCCCTGCCCGAGTGGTATGCATCCCAGATGGGTGCAAACGCCAATAACTACCAGCCATTCCGGTCGCTGTACGCGCTCGGCGTCAGGTTGCGGGTCGATCATTGGTGCATCGTCTTCTGCTATCGCCAGCGCGATCCGCTCTTTAGTCCGGTGGTCGATAAAGATCGGCTTGCCTTTCCATTTAACAGTGATCCTCGTTCCTGGTCCGACACCTTCAAGATCTATGTCGACAACGGCTTGGGCGGAGATGTCTGCACTGGGGTTCATGCTGTTAACAAGTGGCCAGACCGCCGCGCCCGTGGCCACGATGGCGGCACCGCCGGTGACGAAGTATAAGAAATCGCGCCGAGTTTCAGGCTCTGAAGGTGCCTGTCTTTCAGAAAATTCAGACATATTGTTCCTCCTGTGCGTCAGGACGGGTTCATCGAATGATAGGACTCGGACGAGGTGGATCAGTCGCCTTGGTCCTCTTCTTCACCGCGATGCCCCATTCCCTATTCATCAGAGTGATCTTCGTCGGTGTCACCGTGCAATGCCTTTACAGTTAGTGCACCGGCCGTCAGGTGCAGTTCAGTTGCTGCTCTCCGAATTGGATTTGCTAACATGGCAATTTCCCTTCCTTATTGGGTTACAAATTTGTTCTGATCAGTTGGCCGTTGCTGCTCCTTGTTGCGCAGTGTTCTTGCCGCAAAGCCGCCAGCCATACAGGGCGCCGTTCTCAGTGTTTGCCGTGGCCGCGATGCATTAAGAAATGCATGCCCACGCAGACCAGCAAGAACAGCAACGGAGAACTGAGCAAAGGATAGAGTGTCTCGCGGTATTCCCAGCCCAGAACAGCGGCGCCCAACGCGATCGCAATGACAACCGGGAGCCAATTACGCTTGGCACCGTTGGCCGTCTGATCTTCGGTTTTGGGCGCTTCGGCCGTTACGTCAGAGCTGACCCTTTCGGTCGTCTCCTGTGTGGCGCGGGTTTCGTCGAAATTTGATTGGGTCATAGCTGATTTGTCTCCTTTTCGATGATCCATTGTTTGAGAAAGATGCGCTCATAGACGAAGACCAAGCCGATGCCAGCAACGGCATATACTACGATCATCGGGTCGGAGCGCAGCTTGAGTATTGTGAACGCGGTCAGGACTACGCAGTCCAGCGCCAGGGCGGTCAGCAAGACCCATCCACGGGCTTTGATCTGACCGCGCAAGCGTCGCCAGACACCCCAATGCACCGCCATGTCCATCACCAGGTAAAAGAACGCCCCCAACGAGGCGATGCGAGACAGGTCGAACAACACCGCAAGCAGGCCCGCAATCACGACCGTGTAGATCAGCGTGTGAGACTGGATGCTGCCCGTCATGCCGAAATGGCTGTGCGGGATCATCTTCATGTCGGTCAGCATCGCCAGCATCCGGGACACAGCGAAAACGCTGGCGATCAGCCCCGAGGCCGTCGCCACCATCGCCAGCGCCACGGTCAGATAGAACCCGCCCTGCCCCAGCACCGGCCTGGCAGCCTCGGCCAGGGCATAGTCCTGCGCCGCGCGGATTTGCTCGGGCGGCAGGCTGACACCGACGGCAAGGGCGACCAGCAGGTAGACCACCGCGCAGATCGCGATCGAGATCATGATGGTGCGCCCGACATTGCGGTGCGGGTCGACGATCTCGGCCCCGCTGTTGGTGATGGTGGTAAAGCCCTTGAAGGCGAGGATCGACAGGGCTACCGAGGCGACGAACCCCAGCGGCGCGGCCGGTTCCGAGCCCTGAACCTGCCAGGTTCCGCCCGCAGCCCAAAGTGCGGCGATGCCGAATATTGCGATCCCGCCTATCTTGAGCGCCGACATGATGATCGACCACAACCCCACCGACCGGTTGCCCGACCGGTTCACCGCATAGGCAAAGACGATCAGCGCAACAGCGACCAAAGACACCAGCGGTCCGCTCTCGATGTTGAACGGGCGGAGCGCATAGGTCGCGAAAGTACGCGCGACGAGGCTTTCGTTGATCACCATCGACAGTGCCATCAGCAGCGAGGCCGCCGCCGCAACCGCCCCGGGCCCATATGCCTTGGTCAGGATCATGGCGATGCCGCCTGATGAGGGCCAGGCGTTGGACATGGCGATATAGGTATAGGCGCTGAAAACCGTCACCACGGCCCCGACCACGAAGGACAGCGGAAACCATGGCCCCGCCAGCCCGGCGATCTGTCCGGTAAGTGCAAAGATCCCAGCGCCAATCATCACGCCGGTCCCCATGGCGACGGCTCCGGTCAGCGAGATTGATCCGGGCTTCAGCGCGCCACTGGCGCCGTGGGTACTATGCTCGTGCGTGCTCAAATCTTCGCCCCCCGCAATCGCAGCGCATTCAACACCACTGAAATCGATGAAGCACTCATAGCGAAGGCCGCAAACATCGGGCTGATCAGGATGCCGAAAAGCGGGAACAGAAGACCCGCCGCCACCGGAACGCCCGAGGCGTTGTAGATCAGGGCAAAGAATAGGTTTTGCCGGATATTGCGCATGGTAGCGCGGGCCAGCCTACGGGCGCGCACGATGCCATCAAGGCTTCCGTTGACCAGCGTGAAGCCTGCACTTTCGATCGCCACGTCGGCACCGGTCCCCATGGCGATGCCCACATCGGACTGCGCTAACGCGGGTGCGTCGTTCACTCCGTCACCCGCCATGGCGACCTTTGCGCCTTTCTCCTGCAGTTCGCGAATTATGCGGGCCTTGTCCTCGGGCAGTACGTCGGCTCGAATCTCATCGATACCCAGACGTTCGGCCACCGCCTTTGCAGTGCGTTCGTTGTCGCCAGTCGCCATGATGATCCGGAAACCCAGTTCGTGCAGCGCCTTGAGTGCGGCTGGTGTTGTTTCCTTGACCGGGTCGGCGACGCAGACCAACCCCGCCACTGAACCATCAAGCATCACGAACATCACCGTTTCGCCGTCATCCCGACGCGCATTGGCCTTGGCCGTCAGTTCGGCCGCCTCGAGTCCGAGATCGGTGACCAGTTTCAGATTGCCGAGCGCGACGGGGCGGCCATCCACCGTGCCTTTCACGCCTTTACCAGTCACCGCCTCGAAGTCACTGGCGTCGGACAGGGCTACGCCACGTTCCTCGGCTCCTGTGACGATTGCCTCAGCTAACGGGTGCTCCGAGCCCTTCTCCAGCGTTGCGGCCAGCCGCAGCACCTCGACCTCGTCATGGCCAGGTTCGGGTAATACAGCCACAAGCTTTGGCTTGCCCATGGTCAGCGTGCCAGTTTTGTCGACGATCAAAGTATCGATCTTCTCGAACCGCTCCAGCGCTTCGGCATTTTTGATCAGCACTCCGGCCTGCGCCCCGCGCCCCGTGGCCGTCATGATCGACATCGGAGTGGCCAGGCCAAGCGCGCACGGGCAAGCTATGATCAGTACCGACACCGCTGCGATCAAGGCGTAGGAGAGCGCCGGAGCCGGTCCCCAAATTGCCCATGCAATAAAGGCCAGCGCAGCTATACTTATGACCGCCGGTACAAACCAGCCCGCCACTTTGTCAGCGTATTTCTGAATTGGTGCGCGCGAGCGTTGCGCGTTGGCCACCATTTCGACAATCTGGGACAGCATTGTGTCAGAGCCCACTCGGGTTGCTTCGATCACAAGGCTACCGGTGCCGTTGATTGTGGCCCCTGTGACCGGCTCGCCTTGTACCTTTTCGACCGGAACCGGTTCGCCAGAGATCATGCTTTCGTCAACAGATGAGCGCCCTTCGAGTACAATGCCGTCTACTGGCACCTTGTCGCCGGGGCGTACGCGAAGGCGGTCACCTACCTGTACTTCTTCAAGCGGAATTTCCTCTTCACTGCTGTCAGGGCGGATAATGCGGGCGGTCTTTGCGGCCATGTCCAGCAAAGCGCGGATTGCCTTTCCTGTGCCTTCGCGTGCCCGCAGTTCCATCACCTGCCCGAGCAGAACAAGTGTAACGATAACTGCGGCCGCTTCGAAATAGACCCCAACATGGCCTTCTGAATCTCGAAAACCGTCCGGAAATATGTGGGGCATCAATACGGCGACAACGCTGAACAGCCACGCGGCCGAAACCCCCATGGCAATCAACGAGAACATGTTCAGGTTCATGGTGCGAAACGAATTCCACCCTCGTTCCAGAAATGGCCAACCGCACCAAAGAACAACCGGAGTGCCAAGTATCAGTTCAATCCATAGGGTTGTTCGCTCACCAAAAATCTCTCGCACACCAGACAGCCCAACGTAGGGGCCCATCGTGAAAACCAAAAGTGGAAGCGTCAGAATCGCACCTACCCATAGGCGCCGGGTGAAATCCACCAGTTCCGGGTTCGGCCCCTCGTCCACCATCGCCGCGCTTTCCAGCTCCAACCCCATGCCGCAGAGTGGACAGGACCCGGGATGGGTTTGCCGCACCTGCGGATGCATCGGGCAGGTATATACGGGTCCGTCATAGCCTGTCGGAACGATGTCATATTCACCGTTCTCGTCCGTCGCGCCATGATGCGCGGAATGGTGGTGATGCGCATGCGCATCCACCTCGCCCTCGGGCACAAGGTGCATCCCGCATTTGGGACAGTCGCCGGGCCCAGATTGACGCACGTCAGAATGCATGGGGCAGACGTAAGCGACCTCGGTCGGGCCGTTCGCGTGGATTCTGATGTCGTGGTCTTCTGTCATGTTCTGCTCCCTGGTTTAAGCTTTGGTCGTAGAGCCGTTTAATTACGCAATGCCGGGCACAGTCCTTCAGGGCAGAACAACCATCTGGTGGCCCTCACCCAGTATCGGCATTTCGGTAATAGCCGTCAGGCTGACTTGATCGACGATCCAGACCTTCGGTTCGGTTCGGCTTGATACCATCACTTTGCCTGAGTTCGGTATGGTCGTCAGGTGATAAGGTGCCGGTGACAGGTTGGTCGAGCGCTGTTTGCCCGTAGCAAGATCAATCGACAACAACCGGTCGGTGCCTTTGGCGGCCACGAACAGTACGCCCTCGCGGTCGGACAGGCCGATCCCGTGCAACTCGCCTCCAATGTCATAGGTTTCGGTGACAGAACCGCTGGCAAGATCTACGCGGAAGGCCTTGCCACCATCACTGTCGGCTACGAAGGCGGCGCTGCCGGTGGCGTTAAGTACAAGATGCTCAGGGCCTTCGCCGACGGGCATGTTGCGTACGACGAAGCCTTTGACGACATCCACTTCGCTAAGTGTACCATTGCCGGTATTGGTGACATAGACCCTGTCGCCGTCAGGCGCGAATACCGCATAGTTGGGCATTGGCCCGGTTGCTACGAAACCAAGGAAGCTGAGCTTATCGAGATCGACGATCGAAATACCGTCACCGCCCGGATGGGTCGCCACCGCGAACCGCCCGTCGGGCGACACCGCAGTGTGATGCACCGCACCTGGAACCTCGATCTGGCGGACGACCTCGCGTGTTTCCGCATCAAGGATCGTCAGCAGGCTCCGCCCCTTGTCTTTGGGCAACGCAGTGACATCGCGCTTGGCGTGGTGCGCAGCGTGTTCATCCTTGGACATACCTTCGGGTTTTGGTGGCGTTGTGGCCTCGGTTTCTGCGTAGCTGCCCGCGACCAGGTACTTAAAGCCGGGCGCGCCGGCCAGCCCATGGACCGCCACGAGCCTCGGCAGCCGCTCGACGGTCTTGCCGGTTTCGGAGTCGATCACCAGAACCGAGTCCGCGCTGCCTTCGGGAATGAACACGGTTGCCGCCAGCGTGAGCGAAGGCGCAGTCAAAGCTGCGACGGACAGGCCTGCGGCCAGATTGAACAGGGTCATTTAGGTTTCCTTTCGTCAACTGAAACGCGCGCATTGGCGGGCACGTGCAGAAAAATCCGGTAGATGACGGCCATCAGGAAGGGCGTCAAAAGCAGGGTCAGAGCGATGGCCTTCATGGCTTTGTCCTTTCAATCAGTTGAGTTTTGTGCGAGCCGCAAAGACATTGAACAGTCCGCCGAACAGCAACGCGGCGTACCAGCCGTAGAGAAACGCCCATAACAGTCCCAACAGGAATGAGGGCAGGCTGAGCCAAGTCATTCCGGGCATCAGGCCGATCCAAGCCCGGTACATGGCAAAACTTGGAAAGATCAGGTCAAAGGCCACGCACAGCAGGTAGGTTGCGGCCAGAAACAGGCTGAGCGCCCAGCCAAGGGTTGTCACCGGAACACCGGGATGATGTTCTTGTGTCCCCATCACACAGGGGCCACAGGTCAGGCGCAACAGTGCGAATAGCACCACGCCCGTGACGAAAAAGTACAGAATGGTAAGCATGGTAAGTGTCCTGAACTGAGTTGGGCCGCAATCAACGGCTTGGGCAAGACCCCGGAGCGATTCCGGAGCCATTGCCGGTCACGTTCAGGACAGGTTTGGCGGATGTGGTAGTGGTGCGACCGGCAGGCTTGCGCGTGGCCGGAACCGTTCTGGCGCCACGGGCGTAGCAATACGCATCGAGAGCAATTCAGGTGCCGCCATAACTGCCATCGCATAGCAGCCCGGGTGCACTGAGCAGTCTAATTCTTCTGATGGATGAGACGCGGGATACCCACCGCTGTCATCGATCACAAGCTCGGCCTGGGTGGCGGCCTTCGCGATGTCATGCCCGGCATGGGACGGCACAACAGAGATCAGCATCGAAACCACCAACGCACAGATCAACAGGACCTGCAGCCGGCCCATGGCTCGGGCCGTCCGTGTCGCAGTTGATATCCATTGTGCGCGGATCACTTAGGGTTTCCTCCATTCTCCAACAGTTTAGGGCCGCTTGGACCGGTCGCATTGATCTGGCTCAATTCGTGGTCTGAAGAGCCAACAGGCATCTTGCGTTTCCAAGCCAACCAGATAAGTGGCGCCCCCGTCAACAGCCCAAGCCCGATAACCGCAAGGCTGGTGCCGCCTGTCGCGGTTTCGGTAATCTGGCTGCCCAGATGGGCCAGAACGAAACTGGCCGGCAGGAGTCCAGCCAAGGTGGCCAGTGCGAACCGCCAAAATTGAAGTCGGGTCAGACCGGCGGCATAGCTGACCATGTCGAAAGAAACGAAAGGCATCAGGCGGCTGGTGAACACGGTCAACATCAGGGCATTCTGCGATCCAAGCAACCCCAAGTCCAGCTTGTCGCCGAACCACTGGCGCAGCGCGTCGCGCCCCAACCAACGGGCTATCAGGAACGCCAGCAGCGCCCCCAACTCCGCTCCGATAGCAACCAATGCGGTTCCCAGCCCATGCCCATATGCCACCCCGGCAGCGACAGCGATCGGAGCGCTGGGGATTGGGCTGGCAACCACTGCGGCTGTCATGAAGCCGATGATGACAACGGGTCCGAACGGGCCGGCCCAATCCACCCACGCAGTAATGACTTCGCGCGATAGTCCTGCGTCCAACGCGCCAGACAGCCACAACCAGATGGTGGCGATCAGCAACGCGATCAAAACCGCGATGAAAACCAAACGGCTATTGCTGTGCAGGCCCTCCAGCTTTCGTTCCTCCTATGACATAGCCCTCCACCCCTAAACGGGAGTGACGGATTCCGAGGTCACTTAGCGATGTATTTGATCAGCGCTACGATCGCCAGAACGATCAACACTGCGATCAGCAACATCCAGATCATTCCAAACCCCATTCCAGCGCCATAGCCCATCATCGCTTTGTTCCTCAGTGGTTTGTGCCGAGTGCGATGACCCGGCTACACGGTTGCGTTTCAGTTGTTGGTTTCAGAAGCCTTTGTCACAGGTTTCGAGGCCTTCATGCCGTGTTTCGGCGACATCGTCTTTGCGCCTTTCTCGATTTCCCCTGTGGTCACAACGCCATCGCCATTGGCATCAAGATGCTGAAATCGGTCCACCATGGTTTCGCGGATCATCCCGGAATGCAGCGCTTCGAACTCATCAATCGACAGGTTGCCATCTCCATTGACGTCATGCGCCTGCATCCGGGCCTTCAGACCTTCGGCGATCTCAGATTCGCTCGGGCGACCGTCCTCGTCCATGTCCAGAACCGCCAGCCAGTTGCCGCCCATCATCTGGCCATGCATTTTCACCATCATTTGCATCATGCCTGCGTGATCGCCCATCATGCCGCCGGGCGCACCCTGCATCATGCCGCCCTCATGGCCCTGCATCTGCGCGCTGCTGCCATGCTGACCGGCGGCAAGCGCGGGCAGCGCCATCAAAGTCGCGGCAATGGCTCCAGCGGCCAGCGTGAAGGTACGTTTCATGACTTTCACCTCTCGGGTTTTTGTTTCTACACAAAGCATATGGCCGCCCTCGGTCGCGCCACCACCCCCCTGCTCAACCCGGTTTGTATCGTTGTGTCGCAGCCCGCCCAACTGATACAAAGGGATACAAAAAAGCCGGGATTTGTACCGCGCCGGGGCTTATGATTGCGCCATGACTGAAGCACCACATATCTTGATTGTCGACGACCACCGCGAAATCCGTGATGCTGTCAGCCGCTATCTGGAAAAGAATGGGTTGCGCGCCAGTACCGCGCGCGACGCAACCGAGATGGACGCACGACTGGCGGCCGGTCGGATTGATCTTATCGTACTCGACATCATGATGCCGGGCGAAAACGGATTGTCGGTCTGTCGCCGCCTGTCCGCGGCCGGTGGCCCGCCGATCCTGATGCTGACAGCCCTCAGCGATGACACCGACCGTATCGTGGGTTTAGAGATCGGCGCCGATGACTACCTGCCCAAACCATTCAACCCACGTGAATTGCTGGCCCGGATCAAGGCGATCCTGCGGCGTTCCGAAACCACCGTCCCCCCGGCTGGCGATCTGAGCGGCAAACGGATCGCCTTTGGAAGCTGGGTTCTGGATGCCGACAGTCGCACCTTGATATCCGCCGAAGGGGCCGAAGAAAGTCTGACCACCGCCGATGTCCGGCTGCTGGCCGTATTCCTGCAGCGGCCCCGCAAACTCCTGTCGCGAGACGAACTGCTGGATTTGACCGCCGGCCGCAGCCCGCACTTGTTCGACCGTACGATCGACAACCAGGTCAGCCGCTTGCGTCGCAAGATCGAAGCTGACCCAACGCGGCCGAAGCTCATCACCACGATAAGAGGTGGCGGTTATTGCCTGTCGACCGACGTGAGCGAGCTTACGGGATGAAAGCCTTTGCCCAAAGTCTGCGCGGTCAGCTTATCCTTTTGATCATCGCCGCGCTGGCTGCCGCGCAACTGGTCAGCCTGTGGCTGTTCGTCGACGAACGCTCAATGGCAGTGCACATGGCCCTTGGCCTGGAAACCGCCGGACGCGCCGCAAACATCGCGCGGCTGATTGAAGAAGCTCCACCCGAGATGCACGACGCGATCCTGCGGGCGGCAAGTTCTCCACTGGTGCGTTTCAGCCTTACAGATACGCCCGCAGTCGATCACACCGGACATAGCGCTGGTGGGACGGTCGAAAACACAATCCGCAGAATTCTGCCAGGCTATGAAAACCGTCCCATCCGGGTAGAGTTGCATGAGTTCTCTCCCGATATGCTGCCGGTTGAAGGTGTTCCGTCTACAATGGCTGAAATGCACATGGCAATGATGCGTGATCACGTTTCCGCAATTGAAATGCAGCTGTCGATCGCTCTGACGACCGATCAATGGCTCAACGTGGATACCCGGTTCCATAACCCTCCTCTGCAATGGCCTTTGCAGTCCTTCGTCAGCTTCGGTTTCACTGCAACTTTAATTCTTGGAGCAGCCATTTGGTTTCTACTGACACGGCTGACCGGCCCGTTGCGCCGCCTGTCACTGGCTGCAGACCAGTTTGGTCGCGGTGAAGACGTCCAGGAACTGACGGTTTCTGGTCCGACCGAGGTGCGAGATTTGACGCAGGCGTTCAACCATATGCGTGATAGGCTGACTCGCTATGTTGCCGATCGGACCAGACTATTGGGGGCGCTGGGTCACGATTTGCGGTCGCCACTGACGGGATTGCGGGTTCGCGCCGAACTGGTGGAGGAAGAGGAGACCCGTGACCATCTGATCGAGACCATCGAGGAAATGCAGGAGATGGTGGACTCCACCCTGTCATTTGCCAAGGGCGTGGCCACGCGCGAACCTTCCAGTACCGTCCCAATTGGTGAATTCGTAACCAAAACGACCGAAGACATTGTGCAAGCCGGTGACACGGTTGAAGTATCGGTCGCAGACAATCCGGCCGTCACGCTTCGGCCGATGCTGATGAAGCGAGCTCTGCGCAATATCATTGAAAACGCCTGCCGGTATGGTGCCCGGGCCAACGTCTCAGTCATGCAAGAGGGGAATGAGGCAAAAATATTGATCCAGGATCAGGGGCCCGGCATCCCCGAGCATATGCTCGATGCGGTATTCGACCCATTCGTGCGGCTTGAAACATCCCGCTCGCGAGAGACTGGCGGAACCGGCTTGGGGCTGTCGATCGCACGTACGATCATCCAGTCGCACGGTGGCACGATAGAATTGCTAAACGGGGAAACTGGCGGCTTGTGCGCTAAGGTGGTTCTGCCAGTTTTTGAGGGCCAAACGTAACTTGTGAACACAATCGGCATGCCCCGAAAGCTTATTGGAAGCGTACCGCTTTGGGCCAGTTTCAGGTGTGGGCTCAAACGCAGCGGCGGAGAACACTGAACTGGAAAGACTGACTTTCCCCCCAAGAGGTTTGGTGCAGGTGATGGCGATGCGCGACGAGTTCAAAGTGTTCCTCAAAAAGCACGGCGATATCGCTCGGACTATAGCGGGCGACAGGGAGACCACTGCAAGTCTCCGGCCCATCAAGTGCAAACGTAGCAATGATCACATGGCCGCCAATTTTTACCCCTTTCTTCACGCTTTCCAGATAGGCCGCGCGTTGCGATGTATCCACGAGAAAGTGAAAAACCGCCCTATCATGCCAGACGTCATATCTGCGATCGGGGACCCAAGAAGTTATATCTGCAGAAATCCAAGTGACTGTTTCAGCGGCGCGCCCCAACCTTTCCCGGGCCGTGTCCAACGCGACCTGCGATAGATCGAGAACTGTCACGTCATGGAGCCCCTTCGCAAGCAACGCTCCAGCAAGACGAGATGTACCTCCACCAATGTCGATGACGGATGAAGGCTTAGACACTCTGATCAACTCGATGAGTTCAAGCGATATCTCTGGATCATCCTCGTGCCAACTCAATTGGGTGTCAAACTTCTCGCCATAGACATCGTCCCAGTGCTCTCTTGTGTTAGCTGTCATGTCGTATCGTTTTCCCAAGTCGTCGCCCTGGAGATATCCTCATTTTGACCGCTCCGCGCTGCGTTTTCGACTGAAGCAAAAACCAACAAGGCAACGCCCCAGACAATTCGACGCTGGTCCGTTGAATGGCCGCGTGAAGTCATCTCGGCGACAATGTAGTACACACATTCCAATTGTGAAATGTTTTAGGTGGGATTTGCTTGTCGGTCAGATTTCCACTGGGCTGCGCAAGTAGCTCCAGAATTTTGCGCAGTTTAACTGCAGTGGCGCGGGCCGGAGATACCGAAGCGTTGGCAGTTTGTGTACTGCTTGCCTGGATTGCTCTGTTCAATCAGTATAGCCGGAAGATTTTCTGAGCTTTGGAGCTTCAATCAGTCAACGAATTGCTTAAAGCGCCTTTAACCGACAATGGACTGATAACTTATGAGCAGAGCCACAGATCGTTGAAATACGATTTGGTTCTTGAGTGGCTCCTACTCCATTTCTCTTAGTTCATAGAATTTCCTACAGTCGTTGAAACGGCGAACAATCACATCATTGGTGAATAGCTGCCGCATCAACAGACTCAGTTTTTCATGATCGCGCCGATCGCATACATACCATCATCGCTTTTGACCAACATCAGTGTGACTTCGTCACCTGCGCTGATCTCACCCATCATCTGGGCATTCTCAAGAAGCTGCAAATCCATCGTCATCGCGGGCCACCCGATCTCGGGGATCGGATCATGGCTGACGTTAGCGGTTTCGTCGCCAATTGAGTTCACCAAAGCCTTTGCGTGGACCGCACCTTCCATCTGTTCGGAAGACATGGGCATGTTGGAATGGTCCATGCCGTGGTTCGTTTGCGCGATGCCGGATGTTGTAGACACGGCCAATAGGGCCAAAATTGCAGTCAAAGTTTTCATCAGATGCTCCTGTTTCAAGGTTGTGGGTATTATTCTGCCGGAAGCGCAGGGGGCACTTCCTGGATCGTGTGGGAGATCTCTCGGTTCACGCGATTGAGCGCGAGCCGTTTCCAAATCACGAATATTGCGGGAATGACAAAAAGCGTAAGAAGGGTCGCTGTCACCATGCCCCCAATCATCGGCGCAGCGATCCGCTGCATGATTTCAGAGCCTGTACCGGTGCCGTACATGATGGGTATCAGTGCTGCAAAGATCGTGGCTACAGTCATTACCTTCGGCCGAACCCGAAGAACGGCTCCTTCGAACACCGCGTCTTCGATATCGTCACGTGTCAGCTTTCGCTGTTCCGATTGCGCCAGCCCTCGACGTTTCTCCCAAGCAAGATTGAGGTACAACAACATGACAATCGCTGTTTCCACGGCAACTCCCGCCAGCGCGATGAAGCCCACGAGCACAGCAATTGAGATATCGAAGTTAAGATACCATAAGAACCAAACCCCACCTGCCAATGCGACCGGGAGCGCCGCAAGAATTATCCCGACCTCAATCACCCGATTGAACGCCAAGAAAAGCATGAGCGTGATAATTAGCAGGGTTGCAGGAGCAACGATCGTCAACCTGTCCTGCATTCTCTCTATGTACTCATACTGCCCTGACCAAGTCAGCGAGTAACCTGGAGGCAGGTCGACCTTTTCTGTAACCACCTCTTGTGCTTCGGCCACATAGCCGCCCAGGTCGCGCCCCGCGATGTCGATGAACACGAACCCAGTTCGTCGAGCGTTCTCTGATCGTATCATTCCCGGCCCGTCAACTATTCGAATATCGGCGAGAGCGGACAGTGGCACATGAGCACCCGACGGCGTGACGACAGGAAGATTTTCGAGCCGTTCCGGGCTGTCTCGCCATGCCTGAGGGTACCGAAGGTTTATAGGAAACCTCTCCAGCCCCTCCACAGATTCCGACACTTGCATACCGCCAATTGCGGTCTGCACTACGTCCTGAACTTCTCGAACACTCATCATGTATCGGGAGGCGGCATCTCGTTTGACGTCGATTTCGATGAAACGCCCGCCAACAGGTCGCTCTGCGTAGGCGGAAGCCGTTCCATCAATATCAGCGACCGCACGCTCTACTTCGATCCCTATATCTGTAATGACCTCCAAGTCGGTGCCGGATATTTTGACACCGACAGGAGTACGGATACCTGTCGCAAGCATATCGATGCGGTTCTTGATAGGTTGGATCCAAACATTTGTAACGCCCGGAACCTGAACGATACGATCGAGCTCATTCCGGATTTTCTCCATTGTCATGCCGGGGCGCCATTCTTCTTCCGGCTTGAGTTGGATTGTGGTCTCCACCATCGTTAGAGGTGCTGGATCGGTTGCAGTCTCCGCACGCCCAACTTTACCGTGAACAGTTTCGACTTCTGGCACGGTCGCGATCAGGCGGTTGGTCTGCTGCAGTACCTCACGGGCTTTTCCCGTCGAGATCCCGGGGTAGAAGCTCGGCATGTAGAGAAAATCACCTTCGTTCAACTCGGGCATGAATTCAGAGCCAATTCTCTGGTACGGGTACCACATGGACGTCACCAGAACGCCGGCCAACAGTGTTGTTGCCCATGGCCAGGCAATTGCCGCGTCCAGAAATGGGCGGTACACGAACACAACCAAGCGATTTAGCGGATTTTTTCGCTCCGGTAGAATACGCCCCCTTACAAAGTAACCCATCAAGACCGGAACCAGCGTTATCGAAAGGATGGCGGCTGCAGCCATGGCGTAGGTTTTGGTATAAGCGAGTGGCGAGAAGAGCCTACCTTCCTGATTTTCCAGAACGAAAACAGGCAAAAAACTAACCGTGATAATCGCCAGAGAATAAAAAAGGGCTGGTCCCACCTCAGAAGCGCACTCTTGCACAATCCGCCATCGGTTCTCTGCTGTGAGCTTTTCTTTTTCCAACCGCCTGTGCATCGCCTCGATCATCACAATCGATGCGTCGACCATCGCACCAATAGCGATGGCTATGCCGCCGAGCGACATGATGTTTGCGTTTACTCCTTGCGCCTTCATCAGAATAAATGCGGCAAAGATTCCCAGAGGGAGCGACAGAAGAATTACGAGGGATGACCGCAGATGAAGTAGAAAAGCCGCGCACACAAGAACAACGACAATGAATTCCTGCGTCAGTTTCTTCTGGAGGTTATCGATAGCACGCTCGATCACACCAGATCGGTCGTAGGTCGTTATGATTTCGACCCCCTCCGGCAGGTTTGAGCGCAACTCTTCGATGCGCGCCTCCACCGCTTTGATCGTTGCCAACGCATTCCCACCCCATCGCAGAATGACTACTCCACCAACCGCGTCTCCTTGCCCGTCGAGTTCTCCGACACCGCGCCGCATTTCCGGCCCCAGACGGATTTCAGCGACGTCTCCAAGCGTCAGAGCGGCGCCACGGTCGTTGACCATCAACGGCGCGCTTGCAAGGTCTGACAATTCGTCAATGTAGCCCGAGGACCTGACCATGAATTCGGCTTCCCCCATCTCAATGACGCTGCCGCCCGTCTCGCGGTTGGCCGCCTGAATAGCCGTCCTCAATTGTGCAAGTGTTATGTCATAGGCACGTAGTTTGTTTGGGTCGACGACGACCTGGTACTGTTTGACCATTCCGCCGATGGTGGCGACTTCTGAGACGCCTTCCACGGCTTGTAATTCGTATTTCAGAAACCAATCCTGCAGAGTCCTGAGCTGAGCCAGATCATGATTTCCGGTTCTGTCAACCAGCGCATACTGATAAATCCACCCGACCCCAGTCGCATCAGGGCCAAGTTGTGGTGACACGCCCTCAGGTAAGCTGCCGGTAATCTGGCCCAAGTATTCGAGCACACGCGACCGAGCCCAGTAGAGGTCCGTCCCGTCCTCAAAGACAACATATACAAAGCTGTCTCCAAAGAACGAGAACCCGCGAACGTCTTTTGCACCGGGTACGGCCAATAGGGCTGTCGCAAGTGGATATGTGATTTGGTTTTCGACAACTTGAGGCGCTTGCCCGGGATATGGCGTGCGAACAATTACCTGGACATCCGACAGATCCGGGATTGCATCAACCGGCGTCTCACGAATGGCCCAAATACCCGCAACTCCTATCATGAATGCGAGGGCCAAGATGACGAACCTGTTGGCGAGCGAAGAACGAATGATGGCCGTGATCACTGCGTAACACTCCCATCAAGCGCGACCTCTAACAGCGTCATCGAAAAGTCGGGATTGCGGCGAAGGATCAAAGAAACATCAATCCCTACAGGCAAGTTAGAAACCTCAATCCCCTCCGCAACCGGGAAATCCATGGTCATGCCCGGCATGCCGATCTCAGTCATCGGACCGTGTGTTACGTTCGCGGTACGCGCGTTCGGGTCGATACTGTTAATCCGGCCAGAAACCTGAAGTGGCGGTGCAATAGGCGTTGCCGCAGCCAACACCATTGTCATGCCATCTGCACGCGCGAAAGTCAGAGTCATTTCAGAACCGACTTCGAGCATGCTTGTGTCCAATGTAGGTTCTAATGGGAAATCCATGGTCATTCCGGGCATGCCAATCTCAGTCATCGGCCCGTGAGTGATGGTTGCCGTTCCCGCCTCAGCATTAACGAGGTTGATCGTGCCGGTGACTACAATCGGTGGAGCAGAAGGCGTGTCGGTTTCTTCGGGTTCAACGGAATCCGTCGGCGGCGAGCCCTCTTCGCGAATTGCCACAATCGAGAACATCCCCCCTTCTCCCTCAGCCAGATCAAACTCAATTGGCATGTCGATTGGCACGGTAGTGAGATCTACTCCTACAACAGGCAAATCCATTGTCATGGCGGCCCAACCGAGCTCGGGGATCGGTCCGTGCTCAAGCGTCAATTTGCCGTCTGAAGTGACGGCGCGCGCGATTCCGGCACCAGTTCCGGCAATACCATCGTCTGGTGCAAGCTCCATCAGGCTCAGAAGCCCATCCGCACCCCGTGCGATCACGAAAGCGACTGCGTCGCCTGCACTCAAGCTGTCGAGCGAAACACCAGACCTCACCGGAAACTGCGAAGTCATTGCGGGCCAATCGAGGCTTTCGAGAACATCGTGACGAACAGTTGCCATACGATTTTGGGCATCGAGTGAAACCAGGGTGCCTGCCCCGCGTGCTGGTTCGGTATCCGTTGGTGCCATTCGGGTGAAACCGGCGCTCAAAGCACTTTCACTGTCGATTAGAAACTGTGCGGATGCGACAACTTCCTCACCAGGTTCAAGCCCTTGCAGAACTTCTGTTCGACCCCCCTCGCCGAAACTGTCTCGAAGACCTGTAGTCACCAGTCTCGGGCGAAAAGTACCATCGCCTGTTTTTAAGATGACGCGTTCCGCCGAACCGGTACGAATTAACGCCTCTGATGGAACAGTGAGAACATTTCGGCTTTCATCCGGTATAAGGCTAACACTGCCAAACATGCCCGGCCGCAGCACGCCGTCGGTGTTATCGAAACTAAGCCTTACGGGAAGAGTTCGGGTTTGCGGATCAAGCTCAGGGTAAACATAGTCGATGTCGCCTTCGAAGGTGCGACCGGGTAGGTGCTCGAACCTTGCTATCGCGCGCATATCTTCCGACAAACGTGCAATATCTCGTTCAAATACATCAACGATCAGCCATACTTCAGAAAGATCGGTTACCGAAAAAGCAAGCGTGCCTGGCTGCAGGTACATGCCATCGGCGGCATTCAGAGCTATGACGACACCGTTTTGAGGTGCCTCAATTTCCACATTTCGAACCAACTCACCGCCCGCCTCAATCTCAGCAACCTGACGAGCGGACATACCGTGGCTGATCAACTTATTGCGCGCCGCGTCCAAAATCCGCGGGTCACCAGCTTCGACTGCGCGTACAAGATCGCCGGTCGCAGCTGCGATCAGTGGTGAAAAGAGTTCAAATAAAACTTGCCCCTTCTCAACGCGATCACCGACCGCTCGAACTTTCAGTTGCTCAATCCAACCTTCAACACGCGTATGAACGTGATTGGTCAGGTGTTCGTCAAAGCCGACGAAACCCACCGTTTCGATGCGAGGTTCGATATCAGTCATGCGTGCAACCGCAGTTCGCACACCAATTGCGTTGATTTCCGCAGCGCTCAGGGTGACTTCTTCAGGGTCGCCGGTAGGTTCCTGCCCAGAATAAACCGGGATCAAGTCCATACCCATCGGCGATTTTCCAGGTCCAGGCTGCCGAAAATTCGGATCCATCGGTGCTACCCAATAAAGGACCTCTGGTTCGTTCGACTGGCCCTGATCAATTGGATTCAGGTACAGTCTTTCAAGAAAGACACCTCCACCCAGGCCAATCGCCAAGGCAAGTACTGATAGTGCCGCATATCTTCCACGCATAATAATCTCCTGACGGTCGCAGTGCATGCTCGAACCGAAACAACATGAAAACCCGCGCTGACGGGCCTGTGGATGTTAGGAGATTTGTGGAGGACGATCGGGCGTCAGAGGCGCTTGAGAGTTGTGGATGTCGGAATCCATGTTACGGTTTTTCTGGCCAAAAGCTTCAGCCAAAACCGCAAGTCCTACGTGGGTCGGATATTCGCCAACACAACAGATACCGGAATGACATTCTCCGCTGTGATTTACGTGGCTATCCGTGTGGATTTGGCCAGTCGTCGGATGCAAACCGCTATGGTCGTGTTTGAAGTCTGATGACTTTGCAGCCATTGAAACGCCGTGAGGCTCAGAGGTGCTACTGTTTTTGACGTCACTGCTCGCGACCACAACAGTGCCGACGAAGGTCATCGCCAAGCAGACGCATGTCAGAAACGTCATTCGCAACACTGAGAAAAACTTCCACTTCATCCCGTGCAGTTAGGACGAACGTAACGAGTGTTCAAGCCAGTCGGAGGAAAAAACAGGTGAGTTGGTGCGCTGTATCGAAATGAAGCGGATTCCCGCGAATACACGTAACAAACTGCCAAAATAGGAGGCAGTTCATACGATGAGCGCATCTAAGTTTGGCCGAGGTTCTTCAGGATCGGGCAGTCGGGACGGTGGTCTCCGGCACATTCATCGATTAAATGAGACAGTGTAGCATGCATGGCCTTCAGGTCCGCGATCTTGGCATCTATTTCTTTTAGGTTCTGTTTGGCGATATCCTTCACGTCCGCGCTTGCGCGTTCTTTGTCCTCGTACAACGCCAGTAGTGAACGGCAATCCTCAATGGTAAAGCCCAATGAGCGGGCCCGCCCGATGAAGGCCAGTTTGTGCAGTTCCTTTTCGTCGAAATGTCGATACCCGTTCAGACTGCGCCTGGGTTTGATGAATCCGATATCCTCGTAATAACGGATGGTTTTGGCAGGCAGACCCGAACGTTCTGCTACATCTCCGATATTCACAGCGGTTCTCCTATTCTATTCAGCAGGCGCTGATCGCAGCGCCTGCTCTTCATTCTGCGAGATCTGTTCTCGCCCAACTTTGATCGGCTTAACCCAGCGCAACCGCAGCGCGTTGGTCAGGACAAATACACTGGACAGCGCCATGGCACCTGCAGCCAAAACCGGCGACAGCAACGGGCCGCCAAACGGATAGAGCACCCCCGCTGCAACCGGTATGAGCAGCGTGTTGTAGCTGAAAGCCCAGAACAGGTTTTGGCGGATGTTACGCATGGTGCGCTGACTAATATCGAAGGCGTTGACCACGCCTGTCAGGTCGCCTGACATCAGAACGACGTCAGCCGCCTCGATGGCGATGTCAGTGCCTGTCCCGATCGCAATTCCTACGTCAGCCGCCGCCAGAGCGGGGGCATCATTGATGCCATCACCCACAAAGGCCAGTTTTCCGCCATTTGAGCGCAGATCTTGCAACGCGGATACTTTACCCTCTGGCAGAACCTCGGCCACGACATGATCGATGCCAAGCTGCGCCGCGATGGATTTGGCTGTAGCGGTATTGTCGCCGGTAATCATCGCTACTTTCAGCCCCAGTCCGTGCAAAGCTTCAATTGCGTCTGGCGTGGTGGTCTTGATTGGGTCCGCCACGGCGATGACGGCTGCGATAACTCCGTCTACGGAGGCATAAAGTGGAGTCTTTCCGTTGATTGCGAGTTCAGCGCCCCGATCAGACAACGCGCCCATTTCAACCCCTTCGCGACTCATCAGGCGGTCGGCCCCGATCAGGATTGTATGGCCTTCGACTGAGGCGCTTACCCCGTAACCGGTGATCGACGTGAAGTCTTCTGGCTTCGAAAGCTCCAGACCACGGGTTTCAGCCGCGCGCACGATGGCCGTGGCGATCGGATGTTCGGATGTGACCTCAACGGCAGCAACAAGGCGCAGAACCTCATCCTCGGCCAATCCTTCGGCCACAATCAGGTCGGTCAGCTCCGGACGCCCTTCGGTCAAGGTCCCCGTCTTGTCCACCGCAACAACGGTGGTTTCCTGCAGCATTTGCAAGGCGTCGCCCTTTCGAAACAGGACACCCATCTCGGCCGCGCGGCCGGTGCCGACCATGATTGAGGTGGGTGTGGCCAACCCCATGGCGCAGGGGCAAGCAATGATCAGTACCGCAACCCCGGCTACCAACGCCAAGCTGAGCGCAGGATCGGGTCCGAACAACATCCAAACCAGCACAGTCATTACGGCCACAGCGATCACTACCGGCACGAACCACAGCGTGATGCGGTCAACCAAGCCTTGAATCGGAAGCTTGGCACCCTGTGCTTGTTCGACCATTTGAATGATCTGGGCCAACATAGTGTCTGCGCCGATCTTTTCAGCCCGGTACGTCAATGCGCCCGCGCCATTAACTGTTCCGCCGACCACAGTTGCGCCCTCGGTCTTTTCGGCAGGAACCGGCTCGCCGGTGATCATGCTTTCATCGACATATGACGCGCCGGTCACTACGGCACCATCCACCGCGATTTTTTCGCCCGGTCGAACGTGCACAATATCCCCTACAACGATCTGCTCGATCGGTAGCTCGACAACCGATCCGTCGCGCTCAACGCGCGCTGTTTTTGCCTGCAGACCGACCAGTTTTCGGATCGCTTCACCAGTTCGCCCCTTGGCGCGCGCCTCGAGGAACCTCCCCAGCAATATGAGAACCACGATCACCGCTGCGGCCTCGTAGTAGACGTTTGCGGTTCCGGCGGGAAGAACACCCGGCGCAAAGGTGGAAACAAGCGAGAACCCATAAGCCGCCGAAGTGCCCAGAGCCACCAGAGAATTCATGTCCGGCGCGCCTTTGAACAAGGAAGGGAATCCCTTAGTATAGAACTGCAAACCTGGCCCAAAAAGAACGATCGTGGTTAGAAGGAATTGCAGGTAATAGCTGTTCTGGATGCCGATCGTGCTCGCTATCAGGTGGTGCATGCCCGGAATAACATGCGAGCCCATTTCAAGGATAAAGACCGGCAAAGCGAGCAAGGCGGCAAAGCTTGTTCGCCGGGCCAATTGGCGAATCTCTTTGGCTTTGCGGTCTTGTGGTTCGGTCTGCGTCGCGGATCGCAGGCTCGCCGGATAGCCAGCAGATGCCGCAAGCGCCGCGATGGCTTCGGGTGTTGTGACTCCCTCAGCATAACGTACAGTTGCACTTTCGGTGGCCAGATTGACCGACGCGGACAAGACGCCATCATCTGCTTGCAATGCCCGTTCAACGCGCCCCACGCACGATGCGCAGGACATGTTCTGAATATCCAGCGTTACCTCTTCCGTCCGTGCCAGATATCCGGCGCTGTTTAACGCATCAGCAATGGCCGCTTTATCGGCTGGATCGCGGAAATCGACCTGAACGCTTTCGCTGGCGAGATTAACCGAAGCGGCATCTACCCCTGGCACATCTTTCAACGCGCGCTCAACCCGCCCTACGCAGGACGCACAGCTCATACCCTGAACTTGAAACCTTGCATGTGAAATTTCAGTCATATTGTCACCACCAATGTTCTGCTGACGGGAAACATAAGGGTTCCAGCAAGTGGAAGGTCAAGGGATGGGGCTGACTTTCTTTGCCACTAATTTTGACGATCCAATAATCACGACTTGACCTTCCTGTGCTGGAATACTTTAGCCGGGACGACGGAACACAGGAGCAAACATCCATGACGACCCTAAATATCCCGGATATGAGCTGCGGGCACTGCAAGTCAGCTATCGAAAAAGCCGTTGCCACGGTGGATTCCTCCGCACAGTTGGACTTTGACATGGAAAACCGCAGGGTACGTGTCTTAAGCACCAATTCACTTGATCATATCCTTGCAGCGCTGAAGTCCGAGGGATACGAAGCCACGATCGCATGATAAACTTAGGAGCGCACATGCTGTCGCCCCCTTGGTTCTATCTTGCGTCTCTGACTGCCACGATTAACCGGGTCATTTCATCTTCGGTGATCAGACCCGGGGCAAGCGCATCTCCAATCACAAACGAAGGAGTGCCACTGAAGCCAAGCTGTCGGGCCAATTCCATGGAAATCTGAATATGCGCGTCGACTTCCGGCGCTTCCATATCTGCGCGCAATTGATCCTCGTCCAGGCCAAGTTCCCGAACAACTTTCAGTACACTGGCCTCAGTGGCACGACCGTTCAGAGCCATAAGCGCCCAATGAAATTCTTCGTATTTTCCCTGGTTTCGTGAGGCCAGCGCAGCGCGTGCCGCGAAGTCGGAACCTTCTCCAAGTATGGGCCATTCTCGATAAACAATTCGCACATCGGAATCGCCCGCGATTACGTTCTTCACGACCGGGGCAGCGCGTTTGCAATATGGGCAGTTATAGTCGAAAAACTCGACCACGGTTACATCGCCTTCCGGGTTTCCGATTACAGGCGCATTCGGATCCTGTTCCAGCAATTCACGCTGATTTTCCAAGACGCTTCCAATTGCTTCGGCTTTTGCCTGATCCTCGCGCTGTTGAAGCAATTGAATCGCCTGCATGATGATCTCAGGGTTTTCCAAAATGGCTTCGAGAGCCAGCCGTTTTACATCGGAGTCAGACAGCTCGTCGGCGCGTGCCATAGGAATGCCAATCGACATGGCGATAGCGACTAAGCCTGCAAGTATTCGTTTCACATCAGTTTCCTTCCGTTTGTTCTGCTTCGGTGCGTTGCTCTTGCAGCTTGCGTTCCCGATCCGGCCAACTCTCCTTGATGAAGGCGAGGATGTCCCAGATATCCTGATCCGACAGAGTGTCCCCGAAGCCTGGCATGCCGCTTTTGACGTCAGCGACACCCATCTGTTTCAAAGTTTGGTCCCCGCCAAACTTTGTATAGTCGAACAACAGCTTGTCGCCGTGATGCCAGGTATGCCCGGTTCGGTCATGCGGGGGCGCCCGCAAGACGCCATCCGGATCAGGTGTTTGCCAATCCTGCTGACCCTCCAAATTTGCCCCGTGGCATGACGCGCAGTTTTCGGCGTACAAAACTGCACCACGTGCCGAATCCGCTGATGCACTGTTCTGCGCACGCCCACTCAGGCCCCAGCCAGCGACCGCGACAATGATCACTACAGCAGCCAGTGACACCCATTTCGCCGAACTCTTGTTCATCATGCCACGCTCAGCCAGGTCTTCATACCAGCGGCCTGATGCGACAGCATATGGCAATGAAACAGCCAATCCCCCGGGTTATCCGCAACGAACGCAATCTCCCGCTTTTCTATCCGGTCAACCAGGATTGTGTCCCGCAGCGGCCCTAGGTTGCCGTTTGGCAGAACTTCCTGAAAGTGCGTCCCGTGCAAGTGCATAGCGTGCGGAAAGACGGTGTCGTTCTGCATCTGAATCCGGACTATGTCGCCACGCGAAACGGCAGCAAGGGGGTTTTCAGGTAACCCGGCGACACCGTTGAATGTCCAGATCTGCCCTTCCTGAACCAATTCATTGGTGCTCATGACCTGGCCGTTAAAAGTGCCTTGACGCAGTCCGCCCATCGCCCCGCCTTCCATCACTAATGGGATTGTCAAAGCGTCAGAAACATCTTCGAGAAAGGAAACAGGGTTGGGTGGCAGGGCTTCTATTGCACCGCGGTTTGCGGATGCACCGCTTCCCGAAACCGGGATTTCAGCAATGACAAACGATTCATCGCGTTCGTGAAGAGTTATTTGAACGGCTTCGTTCGATTCCGCTGTGACATCAACAATTAAGTCTGCTCGCTGTGCAGGCCCAAAAACAAGGGTTTCAAAATCCTCTGGCTGCCTTACAGGCATGCCATCATAAGCGACCAGTTTCCCGTTTGCGCCACCTACTGAGACATACATGATCCGATCAGTTGCCACGTTGACCATTCGAAGTCGCAAACGCTGGTTTGTCAGAACTTCTGTCATGGGCGATATGTGTGCGTGAACGTAGTTTCCCATTCGGCCTGCATGCGTCCAGTCATGCATCGCGCCGAAATCATCGACGATTTGGGCGTCCTGACCCAACCTCCAGTCATCCAGCAGGATCGTAATGTCATGATCCGTGTCCGGCGGGTCCATTTCGTCGACGATGAACGCGCCGTAAAGGCCCCTGGCCACTTGTTCCGTTGACTGGTTATGAGAGTGGTACCAGAAGGTTCCTGCATCCTTCAGAGGCAAGTCATACTGAAACTCGCCGCTTGTTGGTACAGCCTCCTGTGTAAGACCCGGCACCCCATCCATGTTGTTTGGAACCCGCAGTCCATGCCAATGGATTGCCGTAGGCTGAGGCAGTGAGTTCAGGAGTGTCCGGCGAACCGTTTCGCCCTGCCGGGCACGAATTTCGGGGCCCGGAACACCGCCATCATATCCCCATATCTCGGTTTCAGGATAGCTGTCGGGGGCAACACGTGCCAATCCTGAACGCGCCTCGATTATTCGGGGGGCGGTAGCCGCCCTCCCGATAGTCGGCACTGCGATTAGTGCCGACGTGCCTGCAACGAATTGCCTGCGATTGAGCTTCATGAGGACTTCCCTCCAAAGAAAATTTGATCTCTCACTCGATTACCCCCCGTCGTGCACATCCAGCAGATAGGTCGCCATTGCCTTCCGGTCTTCGTCTGTCAGAAAGCTGGTGCCATAGTTTACGACCTCTCCCATGGCGCCGCCGAAGACATCGCCATCAGGCATGACGCCGGTGCGCAACGCGTAGGCCAAATCATCTACCGTCCAACCACGCTTTTGCAGGGTCTCAAAGTCGATGGCCGGTGCCTTGTCACCGCCCGGCAGAGAGTCACTTCCCTTGAAGTGTTCCGTGTCCGAATTTCTTGCGCCAGCCAGGTTCCTCCCGGTGTGGCAGGCCGCACAATGTGTGGCACCTTCGACCAGTAGCCGGCCCCGGTTCCACACTTCGTCATTGCCCGGCACGGGATCAGTGCGGGGTGGTTCCAGAAAAGCCGCGCGCCACAGCTTCAGGCCCCATCTCTGATTGAAGGGGAACGCCATTTCCTGTTCTTTTGACGGTTCCGCTACCGGTGGAACTGTTTGCCATGCGGCCCAGAGATCGGCGATGTCCTGATCCGTGAAATTGGCATAGAATGGATAAGGAAAGGCCGGGTAATAGGGTTGTCCGCCGGGTGATACGCCTTGACGCACCGCGCGGGCGAACTCCTCGATTGTCCAATCACCGATCCCGTGATCGGGATCTGTGGTCAGGTTCGGCGAAAAGAGCGTGCCGAACGGGGTATCCAACTCCACCCCACCGGCCAAGGCCGCGCCCCCTTTGGCAAAATCTGTGTGGCAAGCGATACAACCACTTGCCCTTGCCAGATACGCCCCGCGGTTAACGTCACCCTGAATGTCGAGAGCTTGTAAGGGCTGGCCAATCGGCCAAGCCATCACAGCAACAAGTCCCGCTGACGCCGCTACGGCGGCAGCAAGGCCCAATCGGAATATCGGTCTCATGACGCATTCCTATTCCGACCGAAATTGCGTGTGACACGCCGAGCATGTCTGGCTCAGCATCATGAACACACCATCTGCCGGCATTTCAGAAAGTTGTGCCTGGTTTGGACTGCCGCCCATCATTCCGGCACCCATCATAGAACCGCCACCCATCATGGATGCGCCGCCCATCATGCCCGAACCATGGCCCGACCCGGACATCATCAACCCGTTGTCCGCCGCAAGCACAAGGCCTTCAGAGTAGGATTCCAACTGCCTGGCTAACTCTGCAAATGAACCCCAATCCTGCCAGATCTCCGATTTGGCCTCCGAGGGTTTGCCATCAGATCCCTCTGGAAACAGCTTTGTCATGCTCTCGCCAGCGTGACGCCCGATTTTCTTGGCCTCGCTTCGTACCGTTTGCGCATTGTAGGGCGTTTTCCCCTGCATCATCGGCGTAAGGATCTTCATGCTGTCCTTCATCGCGGACATACCATCCATGCGTTCTTTGACGATGCCGGTTGCGCCACCATGCGCCAGGGCGGCGGCTGCAAACAGAGAAACCAGGGCAACGCCTGTGGTCATTTTCAGAATGTTCATTGTTTTGTCCTTGTCGTCTGCTTCGACGCGCCCAGGTTGAGCGCAATTCGACTGGTCAGATCAGGACACGCGGCGGTGGTGGGTCAAACGCCGCGATACCGAGAACCCGGTATTGGGCTCGAGGGATCGAGTATCTTTGTTCAGTATCTTGGGGGCCAGGCGGTGGTGGACCCATCGAAAATAGACCAACAGCGTTGCAAATCGTTCCGCCATGACAATGTCCGGGATGACCCTGCTTGACATGCTCAACGTCCGCGGAGTCCGTTTGGTCAATCACGTGCTGAGAACCACTGCCATGTGCATGAGCAGAATCGGCCGTCACAAGCAGCCCGCCAATGGTCAGCACCATTGACAGTATGATGTAACGAATTGCACTGCCCATTCGGCTCGTCACCTTCAGAAAATCCCGTTTTCCTGCTGCAGCTCTCTGATATACGCCACGATGCCCTTCACATCCGCACGGGTCAAGCCATCGACCGGCGGCATATTGCCGAACTTCCAATGGTGTGCCCGAACTCCATTCTGGACTGCCACATAAAATGACTCGTCCGAATGGTGGCTTGGTTCATAGATTTTATGCACCAAAGGTGGTGCAAGGCCTTCCAGACCTGTTGCATTCGCGCCATGGCACGCCGAGCATTTGGCGTCGAATGCCACTTTGCCGACGGCCGCAAATTCGCTTAGCTGGTCCGGCAGAGTGACGTTTTCGATTGGGTCTCCTTGCTCCAGTGCTGACGTATCGGGCGGCGTCATCGAGTGACCTGTTGGTTGCTGATTTAAGTTGTAGACGAACGCGGCGGCGCCTGCGATCACTACTCCGCCGATCAAGAGTGTAAGTTTATCCATCTCTGTTCTTCACATGATTGTCAGTTCTTAGGTTCAACGCGCGCAAAAAAAATCGGCCTGACCAAGGTCAGATCAGTTTTACCTGAGTGCCCACAGTGGCCAGTTCGAACAATTCCGCAATCTGCTCGTTGTACAAGCCAATGCAGCCGTTGGAGGATCTTCTCCCGATCTTGCGCGTGTCGTTGGTGCCGTGGATCCGGTAGTATTGCCAGCTCAAATAAAGTGCATGTGTCCCCAGAGGATTCTCCGGACCCGGGCCCACATAATCGGGCCAAGCGGGGTTGCGCTTTTTCATTGCTGGTGTCGGTCGCCAAGACGGCCCTTCGACCTTGCGAGTAACTGTGGTGTAGCCCAGCCTTGTAAGGTCTTCCGTCAGCGGTACGCTGGTTGGATACATTCGGTAGACGCTTTCGTCTTCCGACCAATATTGCAGGACCTTGGACTGTGTATCGGACAGGATCACACCATTCTTAAGCGTATCAAAGTGGTCCTGCCATTTAGCAACGCGGAATGAGGAAACATTGCGGCGCGTCCCCTCAGTTGCCGTTGATTGGGCCCAAACGGCCGGTGCTGGAAAAAGCGTCGTCGCAGCAAACGCGGCAATCACTCCACGTCGCGTAACAACCTTTCCTTCTTTGCTCCGTTTCATGCCTGCCATCCCAAAGTTTATTCTTTTTTTCCGACTCAAATAACTCGTATGCCCGGTTCCTGCGCTGGAAGGTCAACACGCAAATGACATTTCATATGGGATGTCTCGTCTGAATTGTCGTTGCCGTTGGCGCAGGGATATTTCCTTAGAAGGCGGACCCAAATCATCAAGTCATTGTGGAAAAGCAATTTTTCTTGGACGTAACTCCAGGCTGCTTTAAGCAAAACCTGACTTTCTTGAATCAACCGAACACAAAAAAGCAACGCTAACAATTGCTTAGTTCTTGGTGAATTGATGTGATCACCCGTCGATGCGAGGGTAGCAGGCACTACAAATGACAATCACAGTGGACTAAACACCATGTCCTTCAGGAAAGCTTTCCAAGCACTGGCCGCACTTTTGTTCATCGGCGCTTGTACCGAAACAACGTCAATATCTGCAGATAGCGAGCCCGGAACGCTTTCCCAAGTTCCTGACGCCGTAGCCCAGATTGCTGCTCCGGGCCAGGACCTGAACGCAGTGAAAATCATGCCTGAGGACGGTTGCTATTGGTATCGCTATGTTGGGCCAGTTGAAACAACCTACCTACCACTTAGGACTATTGAAGGGCGCCCAATCTGTACGCGCGCCTGACAAGCGCCTGTCAGCTGGTCGCGGTCAGAAGCCGCTCGGGAGGGTAGAGATGAGCCGTGGACCCTGGCCTGACACGATCATAAAGCCCGATGATATGTGGCATCGCCATCCTTACGCAGCCAGAACTTGCGCGACCTCCGATAGATCTTGGATAAGGCGTTCCGTGAATTCGCAGGTATGTGTCGCGACCACCTTCGAACAGATAAAACGCCCTTGATCCCAATGGGTTTGTCGGCCCACCGGGCACACCATCTGCGAATTGCGCATATTCATCAGGGTCGCGCTCAATCATTTCGGCTGTAGGAGTCCAACGCGGCCATTTGGCCTTTCGCTTGATCGTGTAGACTCCGGGCTCGTAAAGATTGCCTCGGGCAATGGCTACGCCGTAACGCATTGCTGTGCCACCGTCTTCGATGAAATACAGATATCGTGCCACCGCGTCGACATGAATGTCACCCGGAGTAAGTGGTCGATTGGTTTGCACACGCTGAGGCAGGAAACGTGGGTGTAAACCCCAGGGATTGGATGTTGCGGGATCAAAATTGGCTGGAGTTACTTGCGCATCCCACTCCGACCATTGCGAGGCCGCCGCCGACGTCACTCCAAAAACCGGCTGAGAGAAAATGGCGAGCGAGGCTGCAACAAAATGTCGTCTGGTCAGCATTGATAGCGCTCCTATTGGCTGGTTGGTGTCTGGAGTTAGTACCCAGGGGATTAGACAATCCGCGACGGGGGAAGATTTGTCCATTCAATTATTCGTTCGATATCGCTTCGACCCACCCGCGAGTTTTCAAGGCTTAAAGTGACCTAGGCAGCTTCGTGTTTAACCTGAAACTTCACCAGGCGTCGGGACGACAATGCCTGCTGTTCATACCCCTAAAAACTTCCCTGTTCCGGCCGTGTCTATGCACCAAGTAAGGCCCAAGCAAATGCTGGACTGGTTTGACAGCGTCAAATTCGCTTCGCGCCAAAACAGCTTGACCTTCCATCGTGGGAAGGCGTTAGCAGAGGTCTCCAATCCAAATTTTGGAGTTGAATGTGAAAGAAAAACAGACTGCAAACGCGCCGCAGGCGTCAGTACCGGTTAGCGGCGGCAAGATAATGAAATGGGGCATGATGGTATGTTGCATTGCCATGATAACGCCGATCGCTCTCTACTTGATCGCCGGCGGGACGGTTGGTGGGCTTTCTGACTCCTTGGGTCTTTTCGCACCGTTGATCCTGTGCCTCGGAGCCCATTTCTTTATGCACAAGGCGATGGAAAAATCCTGTCATTCGAACAAATCTGAATCGGAAAGACCAAAGGCAACAGACGCCGCGGTCGGACCGAACCCAGTACACCGGCAATAATCTTCAATCATGAAGCTTTGGTGCTCAAGGTTGGCCGCCATGTCGCTGGCCGCTCTTTCGCTGGCGGCTTGCGCACCACGCCCTAAACTATGCCCGCTGCAACCGCCGCAGCCTGAATACGCCCTGCCCCAAGGTTGCCGGGTTCAATGGGAGGGCGCGGATGGCGGGGCCTATTTCATCTGCGAAGACGGGCGCGAAGGTTTCGTGAGCTGATCGTGGGGATGTGACATTCCGGCTCGTTGACCCTCCAGCGCTGGAATCTGGCAGAGACGGGTGCAAAACAACCGATGGCAACGCGCAATGGCAAGAACACTCCTAAATTTATGTATTATGATCTTGGGGTTAATCTTTGGCCAGACTTCCGCCGGGACAAGCCTTGCAGCTACATCCCAAGCGTATGAATCAGAGCCCCTGGTCGCACACATAATTACCGCGCAGGACGGGATCGCGCCTGACGTCAAGACGATCACTGCAGGACTGCATCTGAAACTGGGCGAAGATTGGAAAACCTACTGGAAGTCGCCTGGTGAGGTGGGAATTCCGCCCAAGATCACTTGGAACGGCTCGCAAAACGTCAGCGACGTACAGTTTCACTGGCCCGCGCCGATCCGTTTTCGCGCCTTCGGGATCGAGAATTTCGGGTACAAGGACGAAGTGGTCTTTCCGCTGACCGTCACACTCGAGAACCCCGGAGCGCCAGTTGACTTGAAGGCCGCTGTGACAACGCTGATCTGTTCCGATATCTGTGTGCCGGTCGAGTTTTCGCTGGACTTGTCGCTGACTCAGGGAACGGGTCGGGATCAGGACTCGGCCCGGCTTATAAATGCCTTTCTGTCGCGGGTGCCAACCACGGGAAACACAAGCGGAATGAAGTCCGACGCCGCGACCCTGGATACCGAGTCCGAGATGCTGACGCTGAATTTCACCAGCGACCTGCCCTTTGATGCGCCTGATGTCTTTCCCGACATGGGACGTGACACCGCGTTTGGTGCACCCGACATCCGGCTCGCTGGCGACAGGCGTCAGCTATGGGTGCAGTTCCCGGTCCTCGCTCTGGCACAGGACCCCCCCGCCTTGTCCGTCACGGTTACCGACACCAACCGCGTGGCCGAGTTTTCGCCCCGTACCGACGCTCCCCCTACCCCGCCACCATATGAGATCGCGGCCGCCGAAACTTCAGCCAGCGCGCTGGTCTGGATCATTTTGCTGGCGGTGGGCGGCGGGTTGATTCTGAATGTCATGCCCTGCGTACTGCCAGTGCTTTCGATCAAGCTTTCCTCGGCGGTAAAGGCTCGCGACCGCTCTGCGGCTCAGATTCGCGCCGGGTTCCTGGCTTCGGCAGCCGGAATCCTGACATTCATGTGGCTGTTGGCGGCTATCACCATTGCGGCGCGGTCGCTGGGCTATTCCGTCGGCTGGGGCATCCAGTTCCAGAATCCGCTTTTCCTTGCGGTGATGATCGTGGTGCTGGCGGTTTTTGCAACCAGCCTCGCGGGCTTGTTCGAGATCACGCTGCCGCAGTCGCTGAACACCCGGCTTGCCCATGTCGAAAAGGGCCGCGTGTCGCTGGTCGGGGATTTCCTGACCGGAGCCTTCTCAGCAGTTCTGGCGACGCCCTGCTCGGCCCCCTTCCTCGGCACGGCGGTGGCCTTTGCCCTGACCGGCCGACCGGTGGATATCGTGGCGATCTTCACCGCAATGGGGGTCGGGCTGGCCATTCCTTACCTGCTGGTTGCAGTGCACCCGAAACTTACCGCCGCTCTGCCTAAACCGGGGCGTTGGATGGTGGGATTAAAATGGGCCCTGTCGGCGGCACTGCTGACCACGATCGGCTGGTTGGTCTGGGTGATGGTCGGGGTGGCCGGAGACACTGCTGCAACTGCTACCGTGCTGGCTGCAACTGTTCTGGTCCTGTTGATCTGGAAAAGTACGATGATGCCACCCGTTTTGCGCTGGACAGCCCTGTTGCTGACGCTGACCGCAGCGTTTGCCGCACCGGTTGCGATTGCCGGCAAAGACCGGTCCAGGCTGCTTGAACCAGCCGGAGAGATCCCTTGGATTACCTTCAGCCGCCCCGAAATCGCCCGCCTTGTGTCGCGCGGCGAGGTGGTTTTCGTCGATGTCACAGCCGACTGGTGTCTGACCTGCAAGGCCAACAAAGCGCTGGTGCTGGAACGCGGCGAGGTTCTGGCAACACTGCAATCGGACAAAGCAATTCCGATGCAGGCCGACTGGACCCGCCCCGACGATGTGATCGCCCGTTTCCTTGAGGACAATGGACGGTTCGGGATCCCCTTCAACATCGTCTACGGCCCGTCGGCCCCCGAAGGCATCGCCCTGCCAGAGATCTTGACCACGAACGCCATTCTCGACGCGATGGAACAGGCCGCGCCGATTGCGGGCGGAGCCGTGGAAAGCGGATCCTGACCCCGGAGTTCACATATCCCGGACGCGGTTGCTCTGCTGCGCTAAACGCATGGTCTCGTGCTCTTCCATATCCAGTATCGCCTGAAAGAGTTCGCGTGCCTCGGGTATCTCGGCACGCCCGTGCAAATACCGATATAAGTCGATCACCTGATTGTGAAGATCGAAGACCGCTTCGCAGATCTCATCGACGCTCATCTGTGCGAACGGCCTGTCGCAGGCGCGATGTGGGTCGATCGGCTCATTGCCCAAATAGTCATATACCCAGGTGTTGAGCGCTTTGGGATCGGCTCGTTTCACGAAACCATCGACGATTTTCTCCAGAGCAGCCTCATGATCGGCGAGGTAGGTAAGCAACATCCTGGCCAGCTCCTGCTCTGACTGTGTCGAACAGTGGGCCAAACATTCGGCGAGCCAATGATGCATTTCCCGCGTCCAGACAATTAGATCAGAAAACGTTTCAACTTTCATGGTCTCAACCTCCTAAAGATCGGCATGCGATAGCCTAAACCGGAATTTTCCAGATGGCTCACTGGGCATCAGCGCGAAGTCGGCGCCGGCCCGATCCACGCCGGGCTGCGGGAATCAACCCCCCAGTTCCAGCAATGCCCGGTCGATTGCCACCTTGCGCGGATCCCCCTGCGGCAGGTCATCCGCCAGATCCCTTGCCCTGCCATAGGCGTTCCGGGCGCCGTCGGTCTCGCCCAGCACCGAATAGGCGTTGCCCAGCCGCATCCAGCCGTCCAGATCGCCTGGGTTTTCCTGCATCCGGCTCGCAAGCCGTTCGACCATCGAGCGGATGAAGGCCTGCCGGTCTTCGTCTGACATCTCCTCGGCCGCCGCCACCTGATCGGCAGTTGGGCCGGGCATGGAAGGGGCAAAAGCCGCCAGATTCACCGGAGCCCGTCCGATCGACGGGGCGATGCGGTTAAGCTGGGCCACAAAACTCTCCATCCATGGCCGGAACTCCTCTTCGGCGTCCATCCGCGTCTTCAGTAGGTCATAGGCCTTATCAGGCGATCCAGCCTGCTCCAGACCAATGGCTTTGTAGAATGTCGCTGCTGGGTTCGATGGGTCCAGTTCCAAGGCTCGTTCAAACGCCCGATCGGCCTTGGGCGTAACGACACCGTCATCGGCATAGACCAACGCCTCGCCATATTGCGACACCAGCGCTGAATTCGCATTGGGTCGGTCCAGCAACCCCTCGAACGCGTCTGCGGCATCTCCAAAGCGTCCCATACGCATATAGGTCTGAGCCAACAACACCCATCCCTCGGTTGGCCCGCCGGTTTCATCCGCCTCAAGCCGCGACTTCAGGCGCACGGCAAGGTCGGCGATTTCACGGGCTTCGGCCTGCTCCCCCTCGCGTTGGGCAAATGGCTGGCTGGGGATGTAGGGACTACCCAGTTGCCAATAAAGACCGGCTCCGAGCGCTGGAACTACCAGCGCGGCAAGTAAAATCAGCGCACGCCCGGAATGGCCCATTATCGCTTTGTCGTCCGATTGCCGGTCAATCGCCTTCAGGCGACGTTCTATCTCGGCTCTGGCGGCCTTGGCCTCTTCGGCTGAGATAATTCCTCGTTCCAGGTCCTTCTCCACTTCGCCGATCTGGTCGGAAAAGATGGCAGAGGCGCTTTCGCGTCTCGACAAGTCCGAGGTCTTGCGCCCCAGGCCGGAGAGGGCGAGCGTCAGAAACACCGCCACGGCCATGAATGAAAAGATAATCCAGATCATGCGTGCGGCTCCGTGAGTGAATGGTTTTCGGGATTCCGTTCTTCGCTCGCGCCGCGTTCCGTCTCTTGTTTTCGCGACTTCCGATATCGGCGCGCATTTTGGGTCAATACCGCTGCAGTCGCGATACCACCCAGCCCCAGGATGACGATAGGCGCAACCCACAGAATGTAAGTTGATGGCTTCCATGGCGGGTTGAACAGAACATAGTCGCCATAACGCGCAACCAGAAAGTCCATAACCTGCTGGTCCGTGTCGCCTGCCACCAGCCGTTCGCGCACAAGCAGACGAAGGTCGCGCGCCACGCCAGCGTTAGAACTGTCGATGTCTTGGTTCTGGCACACCACGCATCGCACCTGTTTCGAAATCGCCCGGGCCCGCTCTTCCAATACCGGATCTGCAAGTATCTCGTCGGGCTCAACCGCGAATGCCGGCTGCGACACCAGCATCGCCAGAGTGACCGCGGTAATTACAATGCGACGTATCATGACGCCTCTCCTCCGGCCGCCCGCGCCTGATCCAGCGCGGTGCGCATCTTTGAAATTGCCTCGTCGCCCAGCACCGGGCCGACAAAACGGAATACGACCTTGCCCGCGCCATCAATCACAAAGGTCTCCGGCACGCCGGAAATCCCCCATTCGATCCCGGCTCGGCCGTCCAGGTCGGAACCGATGCGCTCATAAGGGTTGCCCAGATCGTCGAGCCATTTCCGCGCGTCCTGCGGCTTGTCTTTGTAGTTAATGCCCATCAGGCGAATGCCCTCATCGCGTACCATACGCGTCAGCACCGCATGTTCGGCCCGGCAGGGCACGCACCAGGACGCAAACACGTTGACCACGATCGGAGCTGACCCGTCATTTTCCACCAGATCGGTACTGGACAGCCCGTGGGTATCCAGCCCTTCGACCGGCGGCAAGTCGAACTCAGGCACCGGCTGCGAGATCAAAACAGACGGGATTTCGTTTGGATCGCGATCGGGATTCAGTCCCCATAGCAGGAAGGCACCCAGGATGCCGGCAATCGTAATTGGGAACAGTGCAAATAGACGTTTCATTGCCCTACTCCGCCGCCACCGCAACGGAGCTCTGCCCAGTCCGTTTTCGTGGTGCACCGACGCGTAGACGCCGATCGGAGAGTGACAAGACACCACCAAATGCTAACAATCCTGAACCTATCCAGATCCAGACCACCAATGGCTCATACAAGATACGCAGGGTCCATTTGCTCTGTTCTGATTCCGCCGCCGGTTCCGATATTGAGGCGTAAAGGTCCCCTGCCAACGTCGTTCGAATTGCTGACTCGGTCGTACTGGTACCCGCCACGAGATAGGCCCTGCGCTCGGGTTGAAGCGTGGTGACATAAGCGCCATCGCGAAATACCGTCAGTGTGGCCGCGCGAGACAGATAGTTCGGACCGCGAAGCTGTTCCACACCGTCAAAACGCACGTCGAACCCTGCTATCTCAATCTGTGTTCCGGGCTCGGCAAAAGTCACGACCTCGGATTTCCAAGCGCTGGACCCGATAAAGCCGATCATACAGACAGCCAACCCCGCATGGGCCACGACCATGCCGTAATGAGAACGCGGTAGGCTGCGGGCCCGACGCAGGGACTCGGCCAACGGTGCCTCACCCAGCTTAATTCGGCTGGCCCACTCTGTCAGCACAGCGCCCAGCAACCAAACCGCAAGGCCGATCGACACTACCGCCAAGGCTGGGCCGCCGGTATCCAGATACCACACAAGCAACGCTACGAGCAGGCTAACCCCGGCCACCCATTTGAGCCGGGACAGAACACCGCGCAAATCCGCCCGCTTCCATGACAACAGCGGCCCAATCCCCATTACAACGACTAGAACCAGCATGATCGGCACGAAACTGGCGTTGTAATAAGGTGGTCCAACCGAAATCTTTTCACCTGTCACAGCCTCAAGCAAAAGCGGATAAAGCGTACCGAATAGAACCGTCGCCGTTGCGGTGGCCAGCAGCAGGTTGTTAATAAGCAAACCGGCCTCGCGGCTGATCGGGGCAAAAAGACCGCCGCCCTCCATCTCCGGTGCGCGTATGGCAAACAGCGTCAATGAACCACCGATCGCGACAGCCAACAGCGCCAAGATGTAAATGCCGCGTTCGGGATCGACCGAAAACGCATGGACCGATGTAAGCAAGCCTGAGCGGACAATGAATGTCCCCAACAAGGACAACGAGAAGGTCAAAACGGCCAGTAGGATCGTCCAACTTTTGAAGCTGCCGCGCTTTTCGGTCACAATGGCCGAATGGAACAGCGCTGTGCCAGCAAGCCAGGGCATAAACGAGACATTCTCGACCGGATCCCAGAACCACCAGCCGCCCCAACCCAGTTCGTAATAGGCCCACCAGCTGCCCAGAACGATACCAAGTGTCAGAAACACCCAGGCCGCCAATGTCCAGGGTCGGACCCACCGCGCCCATGCCGGATCGACCCGCCCCTCAATCAGGGCAGCCACGGCGAAAGAAAATACGATAGAGAAGCCGACGTAACCCAGGTATAGGAACGGCGGGTGCATAGCCAGGCCGACATCCTGCAACAGCGGATTTAAATCCTGACCATCCAGCGGTGCCGGAAACACCCGGTCAAACGGGTTCGAGGTGAACAGCATGAATGACAGGAACCCCGCGCTGATCCAGGCCTGCACTGCCAGAGTGCGCGCCTTGAGTTTCAGTGGGATGTTCCGAGCCAACAGAGACACACCCAGCCCGAAAATCACCAATATCAGAATCCACAACAGCAGCGACCCTTCGTGGCTACCCCAGGTCGCAGCCACCTTGAAAAGCATCGGTTTCAGCGAATGAGAATTGCTGGCCACATTTAGCACAGTGAAATCGCTGACCACGAAGGACCACATCAGAGCGGCGAAGGCGATAGCAACCAGCGCTGTCAGTAGGACCGAGGTCGCAGATGCCGATCGCATCCACATGACATTGTTCCGTGCTGCTCCAATCAAGGGAAATACGCTTTGCACCAAGGACACGGCCAGGGCAAGCGCCAGGGCGAACTGCCCGATTTCCGGTATCATTCCAATCCCTCCGGATTTCCGGTTTTGCGGCCTTGTCCGACAATCCAGCGCTGGAGGGTCAAGCGCATTATTGCCGCACCCCCTTCGGCTGATGCATGCTTGACGAGCGCAAATCTGGCCGGCGGCCTTGACCTTCCAGCGCTGGAGACCCCCACCATTTCGACTTCACCGATGGACGTACCGAACACTTTGTTTTCAGGGCAGGGACTCAGGAAACAAACGAACACGAGGGCATCATGACACGGAGCAACAGCAAGATTACGTGCGTCTGGCAACGCCTCCAGGCTGTAATACTGGCTGGGGGGCTGAGCCTTGGGTCAACTGCCATGGCCCAACCGGAAACCCGTCCGGCTGACAACGTGGCGATGAACCCGCAAGCCTCCAGCAACATGTCAGGTATGGGAAGCATGTCCAGGATGATGCGCCCCGACGCGGTGCCGCCAACGGGTGTCGTTGGCGGTATGCATCCACCCGAGGGTGTTTTGATGCCTGTGTTCTCTTACATGAACATGGAGATGGACGGAAATCGTACCGGAACGCAGTCGCTGTCTACCTCGAACGTTCTGTCGCAGTATCCGATCGCGCCGCTCAGCATGAGCATGAACATGGCGATGGTCGGCCTGATGTACGGTGTGACCGACGAGATCTCGGTGATGGCGATGCTGCCCTATACCCGCAAGACGATGAAGCACCAGACCCGCATGGGCCAGACCTTTAAGACCAGGGCACAGGGGTTTGGCGATCTGAAGATCATCGGCGGATATGATATCTACAAATCCGACGGGCAGGTGCTGGAACTATCTCTTGGCCTCAGTCTGCCGACTGGCTCGATAGACGAGACCGACACCACGCCAGCTGGGCCGGACCAGCTGCTGCCCTACCCCATGCAACTGGGTTCAGGCACCTACGACCTGCTGCCGGGCGTCACCTATACGGGCCAGAACGCGGATTGGTCTTGGGGCGCCCAGCTGGCCGCCGTGATCCGGATGGGTGAGAATGATGCCGGTTACACCTTGGGTGACGTCTATTCAGCAACAGTTTGGGGTGCACGGCGCTGGAATGACCAGTTCAGCTCCTCGTTGCGGGTGGTCGGCGACATCGTGGAAAACATTGACGGGTCGGATGCGCGCCTGAACCCAGGCATGGTGCCCACCGCTGATCCGACCCTGCGCGGCGGCCAGTTTCTGAGTATCGGAATCGGAGTGAATTACCTTGTGCCGGGGTCGGGCGTTTTGGCGGGCACGCGCCTGGGTATCGAGGGCGTGATCCCTGTGTATCAAGATCTGGATGGGCCCCAGCTTGAACGCGATTACGCAGTCTCCTTCGCGATACGCAGGGCGTTCTGACCCTTCAGCCCCAAACCGACTGTAAACGGACAATCAGCGCCGCCGCGGTGGTCAGAACGACCACTGACACCGCCATCAGTAGCAGGGCCAATGTCACAGGTCCGCCGCGCCCAGGTACGCGACGTGCCAGTTGGGCTGCAAATCCAGTACCGTGGGCGATCTGGCTCTGAACGACGGATAGGTATAGCGGCAGCGCTCCGACCAGCGTGGCGTACAGGTAAACGCCTGAGATGTTCTCGAAGTAGGCGGAGCGTACCAGCGTCGGACCGACTACCCGCAACGCCACTACGGGATCACCGCCGAAAGACCCGAACCAGTCTGCCGAAAGCGCGTAGATCAGCGCGTGCAGCGCGATGAACAGGACGGCCCGTAGCAGCAGGTCAATTAGCAGATACCGGGCCGGGATGGCCCCCCTGCCCCGCGCCCTTACCCCAACGGCGAAAAGAAAAAAGCTGAGATAATTTAAAAGGAAAACGACCGGCAACCCATTCGTCACCACCTGACGCAAAAACCGAACAAACGCGGGACCACTGTTCAGGAGGTGCGTCGCAAAGCCCGGCGTGCGCAAAACGAAGATGGCCAACAGCGGAAACAACGCAAGGCAACTGACGATCAGCGTGTTTCTGGCAAACTTCCAGAAAGGCAATTCAGTGGCAAAATATCTGTTCATTTCATTTAGTTTGCCAACGGTTCCAGCGCAATGTCGATGCCAATTGGTTTACAGACCTGCGACAGAACCTCCGATTTTATTATTCCGCAAGCCCTCTACCTACTTTACGCGCAAAATCTGTTACTTTTGCTCGTTACTTTTGTTGCGCTATCAGTTTCAAGTTACACTCGATAAGTATCCCTTATCAAGTATAATTGATTTTGCGGGAAAATGGGCGCAGAGTGGGCCGTATGAGCACCCCTGAGCCCTATCTCCCCGCCCCCTCCCCTGCCCTGTCGCAGTCTGACCAGGACGCCCTGACCGATCTCTATGTCCGCGGCACACCCGCCAACACGCTCAGGGCCTATGAGCGCGATTTGCTCTATGTAACGGCCTGGAAGGCAGCACGGTTCGGAGTGCCGTTGGACTGGCCCGAGAGCGAGGCCACAGCGCTGGCCTTCATTCTCGATCACGCCCGCGATCTGGGAGATGCCGCGCCCGAGGATGTCGCGCGTCAGAGTGCCGAGATGTTGATCGCGCAAGGGCTACGCAAGTCCCTCGCCTGCCCGGCCCCTTCTACGCTGGACCGGCGCATCGCCTCCTGGCTGGCCTTTCATCGAATGAAGAACCTGACCAGCCCTTTTGATGCGCCGCAGGTGAAGCAGGCCCGTGCCAAGGCGCGCCGCGCCGCCGCCCGGCCCCCTGCCCCAAAATCGCAGCAACCGATTACCCGCGATGTGCTCGAGCAGTTGCTGTCCACTTGTCGGGGGTCCCGGCGGGATTGCCGCGACCGCGCCATCTTGATGCTGGGTTGGGCTTCGGGTGGTAGACGGCGCTCGGAGATCACCGGGTTGATGTTTGAAGACGTCTCGCTGAAGGAGTTCGACGAGAAAAGCCTGGTTTGGATTTCACTGCTGGAGACCAAGACGACAACCAAAGGTGAAACGCCGCGGCTGGTGTTGAAAGGCCGCGCAGCCCAAGCGCTGGCCCATTGGATCGAGGTGGGTGAGATTCAGGACGGCCCCTTGTTCCGGCCTGTTTCAAAAGCCGATCGGGTGTTAACCCGCCGCCTCAGCCCGGATGCCATCGCGCAGATCGTCAAGCGTCGGGCGAAACTGGCGGGCCTGCCGGACGGGTTCGCTTCCCCCCATGGGCTGCGCTCGGGCTTCCTGACCCAGGCCGCGCTGGACGGCGCCCCGATCCAGGCCGCGATGCGCCTCTCCCTGCATCGCTCCATGGCCCAGGCGCAGAAATACTACGACGATGTGGACATCGCGGATAACCCGGCGACTGATCTACTGGGGTGAGTAGTTACTGACTATTTAATAATCCCCGCTTGAGGGAAACTCCGGCTGCTGTGCCTATGTCTTGTTTCCTGTCGCATCTGTTAACGTGGCCAGCGCGGAAACATGTCGCGGCAGATCGCAACGGGAATGCAGGATATCAACAATGATCACCGCGTCCGGCTGATCCAGATAAACCAGGAAATGCTCTCCTGCGCGCACATATCTGAGATCCGCCGCCTCTTCGACCAATATAGAACAACTTCGGCTGGCCACCCTGCCCTCTGTGATGGCCTGACAGCGCGCTATTAGTTCTTGTTCATAAAGATCGGCTTGATGCGATCCAAACTTGTCGATGGTCCATCGGGCAATTTCCACCAGGCTGGATTCAGCGCGGCGTGTCAGTCGAAAGGGTCTGGTCACGCCTTGGCTCGTGCCCTTGCAAAGGCACGACGGATCGCATCCGAACCCCTGCCTTCTGCCAAATCTCCGGCCTGAGCCTGCGCTACACCCTCCTGCAAGCCTTGTTTGAGAGACTCCAGCCCCGCTTCTTCCCGCTCCAAAAGCCGAAGGCCGGCGCGCAACGCTTCACTGGCGTTCTGATATCGACCGGACGCAACCAGATTCTGCACCAGTTGATCCTGCGATTCTGTAAGTACAACATTGCGGGTTACCATGGCGTAAGCCTCCTTTTTGGCAATATATGCCAACGAGACCGTCTGTTCAACGATTGAGGAGCCCAAAATCACTAATTCGAGCAAGCTGGTTTTATGGACGCTAATGGGACGTGAACACACGGATCATGTCTGTGATCCCATATGAATCCAATGACGGTAGAGACTTGCGTCAAAAGCCGCGCCGCGCAAGCACAGCTGCACTGGATCGAGGACAGTTCCGTGTTCCGTCGCAACTTACAGGCGCACAATTCCCGAAACCCCGCCCTCACGGTATGCCATTTCTTGGGCAATTGGCGAGCGGCTGACTCTAGCCGGAATGTTCGCGTGTTTTCCTCTGCGCACGGGCTGAGCTCGGTGTATCTGACCCAGATCGCCATGCCATTCTCACCGCATCGTACTCCCGTACTGGCGCAGAAGTATTGTTACGAAGTTGGTATCGCAGAAAACTCGATAACGAAATTGTTGGTGAGAGAATTTGACCAATCAGCTCAACTAGCTCCCTGCCCTTCCCAATTGCGCAATTTGCGCCAAAAGCCGTTCGGCCTTCACTCCAACTCCATGCTAGAGGCGTTCTACTCAAAGCGGAGCATAGGGAGGAGTTTTACAGGAATGCCTTCGCATGCCTACGTTAGAACTTCATCGACTGAAAGAACCCATGATCCCGCTCAACCGAGTTTACAACTGTAAACCACCCTGCTCTGATGCAAAGCGTATGTAGTCCTCCGCGTTGGAAAACCTACAATATAGGCGAAAATCCTTGACTTAGTGCTATGAATCACGGCTGTTTATCTCAAGTGGCGCAAAAATGACCACATTCTTTAATTTGAGGCAACTACATGATTCCCGTGACACCACTTGCGGCAGAAAGACCATCGGCACTCGCCACGGAAATATCTGAGAGATTAAACTCGGCTATCCGGGAACATCTACTTGCTGCATTTGCCCCCGACAACACCAAATCACTGCGAAATTTTGCAGCGCCAGAAGCTGCTGAACTCTTAGGAGTCTCAGGTCAATTCATGCGCAAAGTCCACGCAGAGGGAACGATTCCTGAACCGAATGACGTACGCAGCGGTAGGCGTTACTATACTGCCCAAGAACTTTGGGAGGCTCGCGAAACGCTTGAGAAAACCTCACGCAAAAAAGGGCGCTATGTCCCTCGCCGGACTGAAGGAGAAAAGCTCCAAGTCTGGCAGTTGATGAACTTCAAAGGCGGCAGCAGTAAGAGCACCACAACAATTCACTTGGCTCACTATTTTGCGCTTCGCGGTTACCGTGTGCTGGCTGTTGATCTGGATCCTCAAGGCTCTCTTACATCCATGTGCGGCATAAGCCCCGAAATAGAGTTTGACGGGCTGACGATTTACGATGCTATTCGATATGAAGATCCGGTAGATATGGCGGACGTCGTGCTTCCGACGTACTTCCCCGGTCTCTCTGTGGCTCCGTCACGGCTTGTTCTTTCCGAATTTGAGACAGAATCTGCCGTTCACTCCAACCCAGACCATCCGTTCTTTACAAGAATACGGAATGCCCTGGCCCAGGTGGAAGGAGATTTTGACCTTGTTCTGATTGATAGCCCACCTCAGCTAGGATTCTTGACAATTGCTGGGATGGCGGCCGCCAGTTCATTGCTTGTGCCACTTACACCTTCGATGCTGGACGTGTCTTCGACGGCTCAATTTCTCGAACTCGCTGGTGCTTACATGGCAGTCATTGAAGATGCCGGCGCTACGCTCGAATACGACAACTTCAAATTCCTGATAACGCGTGACGAGCCAACAGACGTACCGTCTCAACAACTGGCTTCGTTCATGCGGGCACTGTTTCAGGATCGCGTTATGTCAGCCACAGCCCTCAAAAGCACCGCGGTCAGTGACGCCACAATGCTCAAACAATCAATTTACGAAGTCGTGCGGTCAGAAATGACACGCGCAACTTATGATCGGGCAAAGAACTCAATGGATGCGATCGGCTCTGAGGTAGAGCAAATGATCCATCAAGCATGGGGACGCAGCTAATGGCTAGAAAGTCGCTTCAGGAGATGTCGGGGATCGCAAACACCATCGCGCGCTCTGGCCCCAAGGCCATCGATAAAACTCCAAAACCCAATGCCCCTGCTCTTGGTGCGCTTCAGGGCTCTCTTGCCGCAATCAGGGAAATTGACCCTGCTCTGATCGACGACTGGGGGCCTGCCGATAGGCTCGGTGAGTTTACAGCTGTAAACATTGACGAAGAAGACGATAGTTTTGAAAGCTTGATGTCGAGTATACAAGACGGTGGCCAACAAGTTCCCATTCTTGTCAGAAGATCGAAATCCGACGGTCGATACGAGGCAATTTATGGACGGAGGAGGCTCAAAGCCTGTCGTGAACTTGGTATTAAAGTCCGCGCCAATGTTCAGGATATCGACGATGCTTCAGCGCTTCTCGCCAAAGGGCTTGAGAATGCTGCGAGGCGCAATCTTTCCTTCTACGAGAAAGCACGTTTCGCCGAGGCGATCCTGACTTCCGGGCATGACACGGCAACGGTGCGGCAAGTATTGAACGTTTCGAAATCAGGGCTGTCTCACCTGACAAAAATTACGCAACATGTTCCTGCAAAGATTGGTGACATGATCGGCGCAGCCCCAAAATCAGGCCGCCCAAAATGGACCGTGCTTGCAGAGCACTTCGTTGCAGGCAAGCTAGCGGAAGATGAAGCTGCAAATCTTCTTGCAACCATTGAGCCATCGATGTCGTCAGATGATCGGCTGGAAATGCTCCTAAAAGCAGCTGCCAAACGCGGTGCAAGACAAAGAGAAGGTGCAGCCGAACTCAACCCAATCGAAGGCGTTACAATCAAATCTACCAACGGATCACTAACTGTTTCGGTCAAAAGGACCGGAGCTAACGCTGGCTTCGCTAGCTGGTTGGACGAAAACATGGCTGAAATCATTAAGCGCTCACACGCTGAGTTTACAGCTGTAAACGCCAAGAAAAAGAACTGAGGACGAGCAGAAAGGAGGAAGGCAAACAAACAAAACCCCCGAAACCGGAGCTTCGAGGGCTGCTGCGCAAAGCGCAATTCTTAGATTAGACACCTAGAATCTAGCAGCACCCGAATCGCCACACAAGAAAAAACGCTCTTGAGCGAACGGGTAATTTTTGTCTGCCGATAGATAATCATGAAAACACTAACAGCATTGGCTCCAATTGGAGCGACCTTGTCGGGAACGGCAGGGCAGGGGAACAGTACGCCCAAAAAATGGATACTTCTTCGCGCCGTTGAAGAGGCCAGAGAACCTCTTGGGTTAAAATCCACAACTCTCAATGTCCTGAGAGCGATGGTTTCCTTTATGGGCGGTGATCAGATTGCTGCGGACCAGGATGATCATCACATCTGTTTCGCGTCCAACGCGGCGATAGCCAAACGAACTCATGTCAGCGTGCAGACAGTTGAGCGTCATATCTCGACGCTGGTGGACCTTGGACTTATCCGCCGCGTCATGAGCGCAAACGGTAAGCGATGGGCGCGCCGGGATCGCCAGGGCAGGGTGGTCACCGCAACTGGGCTCTCCTTGATGCCTTTGTCTGAACGGCACGCTGAGTTCATTCAGGAAGCCCAGAGGCATGCTGATCGCGTTCTCGAGTTCACTGTACTCCGTGACAAAGTTTCCGCCGCTCTGGCGCGCCTTAAGGAACTCGTAGCAAATGACACCGCGATCTCTGATTTGGTGACCACCGTACGCAATGCTCTGCGTCGCAAACCAGATGCGAATGTACTCAGCGAGCTGTTGGCAGAAATCTCTGTGGAAATCTCCGAGATAACACAGACTGATACAGAAAATTTGAGGGCCAGTGACAGTGAAATTGAGGGGCACAAAGAGGACTCTTTGAATCCGGAAGTTAAGAAAGAAAAGCTTTCTCAGATTCAGGTTTCTCCAGACCAAATGGAGCGCAGTTTTCCACGGCTATGCTCAGAACTACGCTTTGCAAAAGATCAGCACCACTGTGATCGGCTTATGGATGATATCGCCGAGTATCTACGGCTTGGCCAAACCTGGTATGCAATGAAATCAACTTTTGGCCCAGCTATTCGCTTCATTGTTCTCGGATACATCTTTCAACGTGCTGAGAACATACAATCTCCAGGGGCTTACCTGATTTCGTTGCTGGCCAAGATCGAAAAGGGCGAATTGTCTCCAAAGGCAATGCTCTCGCGGACATCCAATGCTACGTAAATTTGGGGAAACAGGATGAAATTTACCGTTTTCAGATTACACCTCCAAGTGATGACTGGATCGAAGGGTCTGAAAAAGGTGAGCTATAGGATTGACCTCTATAAATCACGCAACCATAAATAGTGAGTTATAGAAAGGAAGCTTATACCTCACGATGTGGAACTGGCAGAACCCTGACTGGCCTACCTTTCGTTACGACGCCGCAAGACTCGAACCATACGAGCAACAGTTCCTGTTGTCCTCAGGGGAAGTTCTTGGAGCGGTTCATCATGTGAACACATCGGATCGAGATCAATTGCGTATCGACCTGCTAAGCGAAGAAGCAATGAAGACCAGCGCGATCGAAGGTGAGATGCTGGATCGTCTCAGCGTGCAATCTTCCTTGCGCCGACATCTTGGACTGGCTCCCGACAGCTATCCATCCAAACCGCGCGAGCAGGGCGTTTCTGAAATGATGGTGGATGTTTATTCCAACTATTCGGAACCACTGTCACACGACACCCTGTTTCGGTGGCATGACATGCTTCTGTCCCATGACAGGCATCTGGAAACGATTGGATCATACCGGAGCCATGAGGATGCGATGCAAATCGTCTCAGGCAGGCTCGACCGCCCAACGGTGCATTTCGAAGCTCCACCTTCACATCAGGTTCCGGCTGAAATGGACCAGTTCGTAGCCTGGTTCAACCGGACCGCACCGGATGGTCCCGAACCATTGCGCGCACTGATCCGGGCCGGTTTGAGCCATCTGTATTTCGAGAGCATTCATCCCTTTGAGGACGGCAATGGCCGGTTGGGTAGGGCGCTGGCTGAAAAGTCCTTGGCCCAGAATATCGGTCAGCCAAGTCTGATTGCCCTTGCTTTCACGATCGAGCGAGAGCGGAAGGCTTACTACGACCAACTCGAACGCCATCAAAAGACGCTGGAAGTCACACCGTGGCTCGTCTGGTTTGCCGAAACTGTCCTTACAGCACAGCAGGTGACGCTTGAGCGGGTTGGTTTCTTTATTTCCAAGACGCACTTCTATGATCGGTACCGTGATCAGTTCAACACTCGCCAAAGCAAGGTAATCGCCCGTTTGTTCAAGGCTGGGCCGGATGGGTTCACAGGGGGATTGAGCGCTGAGAACTATATCTCGATCACGGGAACATCGCGCGCCACAGCAACGCGGGATCTCCAGAACCTGGTAGAGAAGGGCGCTTTGATCCGAACGGGTGAACTCCGGTACACGCGATATTGGTTAAAGCTAGATCGGGACGGGTAGGGGGCTGAAGTACGGCACGAAGCGCGGGAAGTGGAAGTTCGCTGCAGTCGCTACGCATGCTCGCAGGAAATGCGGAAGCTGACGTTTAGATAGCTTCCCAAGCGAGCATCTTTCTGTCCCGCCGCAAGGCGGCTCCGAGTTCGTACTTCATATGAATGGTCCATGCCGAAACTGGCGCAATGGGCGGGAAACGAACCTTCGTCGTGTCAATCCCGAACTCCGCTATGCGGCCTAAGCCGAGCTAGAGCTTGTCCACGCCGGTCATATTGATTGAATTCCGAAAGTGTGGAAACGTTCATATGGTAGACGCGTTAACGGCGATATTTCACATGAAGCGTATCCTGTTCTCAGTTGTGTTTTGTTTTCTGCCTGCGATGGTGCTGGCGGACAAAGTTGCCTTGGTAATTGGCAATGCGAACTACCAACATGTCAGCAATCTCAAAAACCCGTCGAATGATGCGATCGACATTGCAGAGGCATTGCGCAGGATCGGGTTTGAGGTCACAACAGGTCTTGATCTGGATTACCGCGACATGCGCCTTGCCATACGTGACTTTGGAGAAAAGGCAAAAAACGCCGAGTCGGTCATCGTATACTTCGCCGGCCACGGCATCGAGTTGGACAACACGAACTTCCTGATCCCTGTCAGTGCGGAACTGCGGAGCGACCGTGACATCGAACTCGAGGCAATCCGCCTCAACACATTGATTAGCTCCATCGCGGGCGCACCCGGCTTGAAGATCGTGTTGGTTGACGCCTGCCGCAACAATCCATTCCTCGCGACTATGGAGCGCACAAACAGCACCCGCTCAATTGGACGCGGACTTGCACGTATCGATCCGGGAGGTGTGTTGGTTGGATATGCTGCAAGGAGCGGAACGCTGGCGCTTGACGGCGATGGCCGCAACAGCCCCTATGCTCAGGCTCTGCTCAACCACATCGAGGAACCCGGACTTGAGATTGGCAAGTTGTTTCGGCGAGTCCGCGACAGGGTTTACACTCTGACAGAAGGCTATCAGGAGCCATTTACTTATGGCTCGCTTCCCGCCAGAGACATTTTTCTTGTTCCAGATGCGGCTGCAGGCTCGACGCCAGAGGAAGAAATTGAGCGTGTCGAAGACCAGATTTATGCGGACTTTGAACTTGCGCGTTCGCTCGGAAGGCTTGATGCGATCGAGATGTTTCTGGAGCGATACGAAGGCGAAAGGGATCATTTTGCAGTCGCGCTCGCCCTTTCGTTGCGGGACGACTTGCTTGCTGAGCACCAGAAGGACGAAGTGCCGGGCAACAGTAGTACTGCGCGAGACAAAGTAGCAGCTCTTGTGCCGACATCGCCTCAAAGCGCGAAGGATGATACAGAGACGCGCAGCCTGATCCGTGATATACAAACTGAGCTAAATCGCGTTGGCTGCAGCGCTGGCACAGCGGACGGTGTTGCGGGCCCACGCACGAGATCTGCTTTCTCTCGGTATATCAGCGCTAGAGAGAATCTTGGACTGACGCCTGAGAGCCTCGAGACCAGTGAAACTCTTGCCGCACTTCGAGGAGAGCAAGGAAGAGTCTGTAATCAGTTGGTCGCGCCGTCTTTCGCGACTTTTGATGGTGACTACATTGTCTTAATCAGACGCAGATGGGACGATGATTATTGGCAAACAACCAGTCGGCCCGACAAGGCCTATTTCCCCGGAAAAATCGAGCCACTTGCAGCCTTGCGCATCAATCGCAATGGAGACAAGCTGACCTTGCTATCTGCCCAAGGCTTTGCGGCCGAAGGGCCTTGGTTTAGGGACTTCACTGGCAAATTCGATGACTCCGGTCAGTTGAAATTGCGCTTCACATTGAGTTCGCATTTCGGGCAGGCGACACCCTATAAGGTCAATATAAGCGTCAAACTGCCCGAAGGACTTTCGCCAGGAAGAAGGCTTGTCTACGAGCCGCGCAGGATTGACGGGCAGTTTTTTCTGAATTTTCTAATACGCCGTGTCAGTTGAAACTTTAAAGCGATGTCCTTGCCTGCTCCGCAAGAAGACCGTCGCTCTGGGCTCCTCGTCGCTGTTCGCCGCAGATTTCGCCAAGGTCTTGTTTGGGCCGTCCGCGAAGACGGCCCAAGTTGTTAGATTTCAATGGCCTCTGCGATCGCAAGCGCATCTTCCAGCTCAACACCGAGATACCGGACGGTGCTGTCCATCTTGGTGTGCCCAAGTAGCAGCTGGACCGCCCGCAGGTTGCCGGTCTTCTTGTAGATCTGTGTGACTTTTGTCCTCCGCATCGAATGCGTTCCGTATGCACTGGCCTCCAGACCGATCGACGTGACCCAATCCCGGACGATCCGGGCGTACTGGCGTGTCGAGATGTGCAAGCGTTCATGGAAACGACCCGGCCATAGGTACTCCGAGCCGACCATGAGCTCATCTTCCATCCACTTTTCAACCGAGGCGCGTGTGCCTTCGGAGATTTCAAAACGAACCGGCTTCTGCGTTTTGCTTTGCAACACCGAAGCTCGTTCCTTGATCTGGCCGGACGCCATCACGTCGACGACTTTCATCTTCACGAGATCGCAGCCACGCAGTTTGCTGTCGATTGCCATATTGAACAGCGCCAGGTCCCGATGGTTCTCGGCGAGTTCAAGTCGAACACGGATTGCCCAGACGTGTTTTGGTTTCAGTGGCCGTTTTTGCCCAACGATGCGCCCTTTGTTCCAAGCCGGGCGAAGCGCACGAATGGCCGGTAAGTTTGGTGTTTCCATGACTGATCCTCCGATCCGCCATGCCCTCCCACAACGACAACCTGACGTTGACGATGCCTCCATATCACGGGATGCTGCGTCGCATCCGAGGTCGGGGCTGAGCCCAAATTGACCAATTCTGTCGTCAGGATCAATTGGCGCATACTGTCAAGAAGCTGCCACTCAAATTCGCGGATCAACGCAAAGCGAGTGAGAGTTTGCGGTCCGCACGTTCCACCAAATGCTTCAATCGGTGGCAGTTAACTTCGGGTCAGACGAAGATCGCTTCAGACGCCATATGTGCAAGATCGAACCCAGATGAATGCTGCACCAATGCGCGAATTGCGAGATTTTCCAGGCTCTGATGCTCAGGAAACGGGAGTGTGAATCCTACGGGGCAAAAGAATCCTTGACCAATTCCAACATCAGCTCTAGTAAAACTGAAATGACGTTTTGCTAGATGAAACGATTGCGAATGATTATGTGGAGCCGCGCATGTCGCGAAGCCACAAACCAACCAACAGTTCGGGAGGAGCCTGACATGATGAAAGATAACCAAAAACTGAAGCTCACCACGGCGCTAGTGGCAGGTGGCCTGGCCATTGCTTCGCCTGCCTTTGCCGAGGGAGAGGTCGTGTTTGCGTCCTGGGGAGGCTCGTTTCAGGATGCCTTGCGCTCAGCCATGCTGGAACCTGCCGCTGGTGCGCTGAATATCACTGTCAAGGAAGATACGACAAACGGCATTCAGGACGTGCGCGCGCAGATCACGGCGGGTGCCGTTGCATGGGACGTTACAGAACAGGATTTGCCTTCGTGTGAAACCCTGAGCCGGGAAGGCAGCCTTGAGCCGATCGACTATTCGATTGTTGACACCACAGGCATTCCGAAAGAGCTGATCCATGACAATTACATCGGCTTCATCAACTTCACCAAGGTGATTGCCTATCGCAAGGATGCATTTGGCGACAATGGCCCGTCCAATTGGGCAGAGTTCTGGGATCTGGAAAACTTCCCCGGCAAGCGCGGTATGCACGGCAAGGTGAACTATAACCTCGAAGCCGCGCTCATGGCGGATGGTGTGCCGATGGCCGAGATCTATGACACGTTGGCCACGAATGAGGGCAAGGCGCGCGCATGGGACAAGCTGGGTGAGATTGCCCCCGAAGTTACCGTTTGGTATCGCGGCGGGTCGCAATCGGCGCAGTTGCTGCGTGACGGCGAAGTGGACGTGATCCATATGGGCCATAACCGCGTAGAAAGCGTGATCGCGTCGGGCATTGATGTGGCCTATGCCTTTGATGGCGGCACGATGGACGTGGACTGCTTGTTGGTTCCCAAGGGGGCTCCGAATAAAGACAACGCGATGCGCCTTATCAACGAATTGCTGAGCGCCGAAGCACAGGCGAGGCTGGCGGTGACCATGCCGTTGGGTCCGGTGAATTCGGGTGCCTTCGGCACCGGGATAATCTCGGATGAGATGGCAGTGAAGGTCAACACACATCCCGACAACTATGGCAAGCAGCTTCTGGTCGATCCGAACTTTTACATCGGCCAGCTGGGCGAGTTGACCGAAGAGTTTGACACGCTGATCCAACAGTAAAAAATATCTGGGCGCGGCACATCTTGTGCTGCGCCCATTTTTGTCAGGTTAGGAGCCCCCATGTCACCTGCAGCCCACTCCCTTCCCATCGATATATCCAACCTGTGCAAGGCCTACGGATCGGTCAAAGCGCTGAATGACGTGTCTTTGAACATCGCCGCGGGCGAGTTCCTGACATTGCTGGGGCCATCAGGCTCCGGCAAGACGACGCTTTTGATGGCGCTGGCCGGATTTGTGCGTCCTGATGGCGGGTCGATCCGGTTTGGCGAACAGGAAATGATTGCAACGCCGCCCCACAAGCGCGGCCTTGGCATGGTGTTCCAAAGCTATGCGTTGTTTCCGTTCATGACGGTCGCAGAAAACGTGGCTTATCCGTTGAAAATTCGCGGGGTGTCCAAAAGCGATCAGAAGGCCCGCGCCGAGCGCGCGCTGGAGACCGTGCAGCTGGGCGGTTATGGCGACCGGCGCATCACGCAATTATCCGGGGGACAAAGACAGCGCGTGGCCCTTGCCCGCGCCATGGTTTTTGAGCCGCAGATCATTCTGATGGATGAGCCGTTGTCAGCGCTCGACAAGAAGTTGCGCGAACATATGCAAATCGAATTGAAGGCGCTGCATGAAAAGCTGGATGCAACTGTCGTTTACGTGACCCATGACCAGCGCGAAGCCCTGACGATGTCGGACCGGATTGCAGTGGTCAATCATGGGCGGATCGAACAGATCGCGACGCCTGAGCGGCTCTATCGCCAGCCGCATAGTTTCTTTGTGGCGGATTTTATCGGGGAATCCATTTCCCTGCCGGTTAGTGTAGCGAATGACACGGCGCAGCTTGGCGAGCGCGTTCTGAAATCCAATACGCCTATTGCGCTGGGCAGCGGAGGCCATCGTCTGATCATCCGGCCCGAGTTGCTGGAAGTCACAGCAGGCGCGGTGCCAGACGCCGCCAATGACCTGTCCGGCCAAGTGCATGACATCATTTATCAGGGCGACAGCGTTCTAGTGATCGTTCAGCACGACAGCGCTGGTCAGATCAATGTGCGTGTGCCTGCCAATCGCGCGGGCCAAACCGGGTTGCCGTCGAAGGGAGAGCAAATCGGCCTTGCCCTGCATCCCGAAGATACGATCATCGTACCGGAACATGTGGCATGAGTATCGCCGAGACGTATGAAGGTGCTGGGACTCTTCAGAATGCCAGCACGCTCAAATCCGAAGAACGCCGCGAAAAACTGACGTTTCTTGGGCTTTCGATGCCTGCGGTTTTGACGATCTTGATCGTCGTCTTCCTGCCGATTTTCTGGCTGTCTTCGCTGTCGTTTTTCAATGCGGCAGGCGAACTGAGCACGGAAAATTACACGCGCATCTTTAGTAGTGCTCTCTATCGGCGAACCTTTGTCGTCACGTTTCAGATCAGCATTGCCGTGACGGTGATTTGCGTCCTTCTCGGCTACCCGCTGTGCTACTGGCTGACAAAGATGCCGAACAAAACAGCGGCCATTCTGATGGTGTTTGTGCTGGTCCCCTTCTGGACCTCGGTTCTGGTGCGGACCTATGCGTGGCTGGTGCTTTTGCAGCGCAATGGGATCATCAATTCGTCGCTGATGTCACTTGGCATTATCGAAGAACCGCTGCAACTGGCGCACAATCTGACCGGCTCCATCATTGGCATGGTGCATATCATGCTGCCTTTTTTGGTTCTGCCGCTCTACGCCACTATGCGCAATATTGACGGCGACCTGGTCCGAGCCGCCGTGGGCCTTGGTTCCAGCCCGCGCGGGGCCTTTTGGCGGGTATTTTTCCCAATGTCCCTGCCGGGCCTTTTTGCCGGCATCGTGCTGGTTTTCATCCTGTCGCTTGGGTTCTTTGTCACACCGGCTTTGCTGGGCGGTGGCCGGGTTCAGATGCTGGCGCAGCGTATCGAAAGCACCATCACAGTCTATTCGAACTGGGGGGCCGCATCAGCCCTGGGCGTGGTCCTGCTGTTGCTGGCGCTGGCGATGATCTGGCTGATGAACCGTGTCTTCGGGCTCGACAAACTGTTTATGCGCTGAGGATCTGAAAATGGAACAAGTCGGACAACGTAAAATCGACGGCCTGTGGCTGACAGTGGTCGGCATTGCTGTGCTGTTCTTTCTCATCCTGCCCACGCTGATCGTTATCCCGATGTCGTTTTCGGGGGCATCCTATCTGGAATTCCCGCCGACATCGCTCTCGTTTCGCTGGTACGTGGCCTATGTCACGTCGCCGGAATGGATGAGCGCAACAAAGACCTCGCTGATCGCGGCGGCGCTGACCACGGCAATCGCGACGCCCCTGGGCTCACTTTGTGCCTATGGTCTGCATTGCTCTGCGCCTCGTATCAGGAGCGCGGCTCAAATCCTTGTGATCATGCCGATTGTCGTGCCAGTGATCCTGATCGCTGTTGGAGTGTTCAGCCTCTATGCCAAGCTGGGGCTCAATTACACACTGACCGGGATCGTGATCGCCCATACTGCGCTGGCGCTGCCATTCGTGATCGTGACGGTGATGTCGGGATTGCAGAATTATGATTTCGATCAGGAGCTTGCAGCGCGCAGCTTAGGGGCGTCCCGTGCATACGCATTGTGGACAATCACCGTACCGCAGGTGAAATTCTCGATCCAGACAGGGGCTTTTCTGGCATTTATCACGTCGCTGGACGAGGTTGTGATCTCGATGCTGGTCTCGGGCGGGGAAAACGCCACAATCACCCGGCGCATGTTCAATTCACTGCGTGATCAGCTTGATCCGACAATCGCGGCGATCTCGACCTGTCTGATTGTCGTGTCCATCACGGCGCTTATCGGTGTGCAGATGATCGGGCGTCGGAAAGACAAGGCACAATGATGCGGGTCTTATTTTTCGCCAAACTCCACCCGAATCTGGCGGGCGGCATCAAGGACCGCCGCGCGATACTTTTCGACGGCTGTGTCATTGAAGCGGACGCGCAGGCCGGACAAGCTGATCGCGCCCAGCAATTCATCTTCGAACCCAAGAACAGGAACCGACAGTCCGGCGACGTCAGGATCGCGTTCACCAAGGCTGAGATAATACCCGGCCTTTCGGATGCTGGCCGCCTGTTTTCCCTGCCGGATGGAATAAGCATCCAGCACCTGACCCGAAGAGCCCATGCTCAGCGGAATGATCTCGCCCTCCTGAACGTGATCCCGCGCAAGCCTTGGCGAATTGACCCGGTAGAGGCACACGCCAGAGTTGCCGCGTTGCACATAAAACGACGCACTTTCGCCGGTCGCATTCACCAAATTCGCAAGCACCGGTCGCACAATTGGCCCCATCCGCAGGTTTTGGCGAAACACGGATCCAAGACGCCACAAAGACGGCCCGAGGTGAAACAGACCCTCGGCGTCTCGCGTAATATGACCAAACTTTTCAAGCGACACGCTCAGACGCAGAATTGTCGCCTTGTTGACCCCGCTGCGGTCCGCAACCTCCTTCAAAGAGAGGCCTGCATCGCCCGGCTCAAAGATGTCCAGCACACGCAATGCGCGCTCTACCGCTTCGACACCACCATTGGCGTCAGGGGATCGGGGCTTGTCGGGCATAGGCAGACCTTTCGACGCAAATCCGTCGCTTTTTATAGCCGGTTTGAGCGCAATTGGAAATCGCAAATAACGAAGGCGTCTGGCAATGAATAGCGCGCGGAAACAAATGATAACAGCTGGTTATGCGGACCTTCCTTTTGGCATTCATTCGCAATGTAAGGCTGATTGTGTTGGGGTTATGGGCGTTCCGAGCGAAGTTAACACCGGGCCCCGATCCGGCACCTCTCTGGCACCCGATGCGCTGCGCAAAATGACTGCCCAACTTGGGATCGGACTGCCTGTAGATGGTCGGGATCTTGGCAATCTGGACCTGTCAGGGGATTGGCCTGCCGCGTTGGAACAACTTGTGACGCAAATGGTGGATCACGGTGTTGTACCCGTTGTCTTGGGTGGCGCGTCTGATGTCGCCTCGGGTGTGCTGGGGGCCTTGCCTGATCTGCCAGTTGTCGCGGCCATGCCGTTGGCCCGGCGTGATATCGCGACGCGAACAGCCAACACGATCTGGGTGGGATTGAACGGCGATCAACCTGCTGGTGTCTGGGATCTGATCAGCCAGCGCAAGATGGATTGGCGCACCGCGCGGCAGTTGGATGAAGGGCACGGCGACTATTCTGACACGCCCGAGCGCGCTGTCTTGTGGATCGACATATCGGTCATTGATCTGGGGCATGCAGCTGGCAGCGTCGGCCTAAATCCCGGCGGGATGAAACCTGAAACGCTGGTTTCCGTCATTGGTGCCATGTCCTGTAAATGGCAGGCGATTGTGATCACCGGCCTTGCGCCTGCGCGCGACACCAGGGGAATGTCGGAACTGGCGGCGATCGAAACCCTGAACGCGGCGTTGCACAATGAGTGAAGCGGCGCAAATACAGTTTGACGCGATCCCCAGTTTTCTGGGCGCATCCATTGGCGATCTGGAAGATCTCGTGCCCGGTCAGGTCGCGATTGCAGGCTATTTTTGTGACAATCTCGCCCGGCCATCGGCAGGGCAACGCTATCTCGCGCGCCAGCTTCGGTATGCGTCCTGCCCCACAGTAACACCCGCGAATGCAATTGACCTTGGGGACGTGAACGTCTTTCCGCTAGAACCTGACAAGCATTTTCTCGCAGTTGCCTCGCAATGTGAATCGGTTCTTGAAACCGGTGCCCGCATGGTGTTGGTAGGCGGCGATTCCAGCGGTTTGGAAGCGCTTGACGTCGCCGCAAGACAGGTCACAGGTGCGGATGTTCCCATCATTGGGGTCAATGGCGGCGCAGTGAGCCATTTGCCCCGCACCCAACCGGTCATCCTGTCTGTGGATTTACAAGAGCTTGCGGGCAAATGGGTATCGCACCCGCATCGCCTGACGGGAATGTCACCAGCACAAATGATCGCGCAAATTGACGCCACCCCGGGCGATACCATCGCGGCTGCGGTTTTTGGGCTTGCCCCGGAACTGGACAACCGTGGCAAGGCTGAAACCCGCGCTGCACTGGCGATCCTGCAAGCGGTCACAGCTCGTCTTGAGAAAGGAGCAGGCTGATGCCTCTACGTTCGGCCCCGTTGCCGCGCATGGCAGGGCATCTGTCGTTCATGCGCTCTCAGACCAAAGCAATCGGCGACGTCCGGTCTGGAGATCTGGCCGTACTGGGCATCCCGTTTGAAGATACAAACGCACCTCATGCAGGGCAATCTCTGGCGCCGCGTGCATTACGCGAAACCTCGGTCTATTTCGGTTGGCACGCAAATCCACAATTCAGTCACCCCGTAGATATCGATGCGCGTCAGGATATCAGTACCGATGGCCTGCACGAGCGGCTTTGTGATCTCGGAGATATTGCACCGGGGTCCGAAGATGCGATCCACGCGGCCTTGAAGGCGGCCATGCGTCAGATCAGCGACAATGGCGCCTGTGCAATCTTTTTGGGCGGATCAGATCGCATGTCCGAGACGGCGCGGAGCGCGCTCCCTCATTGTCAGACAGTGCAGCTTGGCGGTACACCAGCCGATGCGCGCGATTTTCATATTGCGCCCTTGCCGAACGGAACGACCACGCCGGTAAATAGAGATACTGCCGCGCAGCGTGCCGCGTTTTCAGAGTGGCGGGATCCATCAAAGCCGTTGTTTGTTCGGTTTGATCTCTCGGTGTTTGAAACATCGCTCAGTGCGCTTTGTGATCGGCCCCGTTTGGGGGGCTGCGATCTTGCGACGGTGGTGCAATGGCTTGAGCTTTTGGGACGGCACGAGGTCAGCGCCATTATGTTGACCGGTCTGAATCCGAACCGTCCCGGAATGGGTGTCGTGAAGGTTGGCCAACGCCTGATGGTCACGGCTCTTCTGGCGTTTATCTATGCGCGCCTCGGCTTTGGGATTGATTTTCCGCGCCGCCAAACTTCCAAGGAAAAAGTACTGACATGACTGCAGCGATAACGACATTTCTCCCGCCTCTGGCACAACCGGGGTATCGGCTGTTTGATGGGCCTCTGCTCGATGCCGCCGACGTCCGTCCGGGCCAAATCGGTGTGGTGGGTATGCCCAGCGATTGGACACATTCAAGCCGGCTCGGAACCAGGTTTGGTCCCGAGGCGCTGCGTAAGGCAACGACGGTATTGCAATCCATGCGACCGCAGGGGGTCAGTTTTGATCCAGATACGGGCCAAAGAAGCGCAACGGCCAGCGACTGGCTCGTGGATTGCGGGGATGCAGTGATCACCCCTGAGGATGTAGACGCAACCACCGAGGCCATTGCCGCAATGACCGAGGCGCTGAGCGTTGGAGGGGCGATCCCTCTGGCACTGGGCGGTGATCACTATAATAGCTTCCCGGCCTGCCTTGGCTATTCCCGTGGGTTGGCCAAACGCGCACCAAATGCACGTTTTGGGTATATCCAGATCGACGGTCATCTGGATTTCTCTGACCGGCTTGGCGCGTGGGGCAGCCATAACCACGCAACCAATGCCCGTCGGATTTCCGAACTGCCCAATGTCGACGTGTCCAATATGGTTTGGGTCGGGATCACCGGTTGGGTCGACAGCGGTGAACTCGCCTTGATCGAAGAGCAGGGCGGTCGGGTGTTTTCGGCTGGCGACGTACATAAATTGGGGACGGCAGAGGCAATTCGTCAGGCGTTGGAGCATGCCATGAAGGGATGTGACGAACTGTATCTGTCAATCGACATCGATGCGATGGACGCTGGCTACCTCCCCGGCACCGGCTCAATCGTTCATAGCGGTATTACACCGCGTCAGTATTACGATCTGCTGGATGGGCTGGCCGAGGCCCCGTTGGGTGGACTGGATATTGTTGAGGTGTCCCCTCCTCTTGATCCGTCGGAGCGTACCGAATTTCTGGCTGCAGAAATGTTGTTCCGGATCCTGCGTCGCTTCCGCACACAACCTGTGACCGGGGCGGTGACAGAGCAATGATGGACTACAAAGGAACAGAGCAGCTGGGTGGGTTTTCCCATGCAGGAAAAACACTTGCGCCCGCGACACGGCCCTGGATCACAGACCTGTCAGCGCTTTGCCCTTACGAGGGCCTGCAACCCGGGAACCTACCGGAATTTGAACGCGACCCGAATTGGGACAACTGGGCGCTCACCGACAGTCCCAAAGACCCGAACCTGCGCCTGAACTGGCATCTATTTGAGGACGGTGGAAGAAGATTGATGGTCGCCGACCGGATGCTTATGAGCCGCGTCAGCTGGCAGGATCTGGATGATGCGGGGTATGTCCATGGCACAGAGCTGTCGATTGATGGACGCCTGTTTCGCTGCCGGTTGCTTACGGGGGGGGATACGCCCTGTAGTGACCCTTTTCAGGGGGCGACGCGCCCCAATGAATGGGATGCGCTGGTGGGGGGCAGCGGGGCGTTGAACGCTCCGCAACCGGACCCGGCCAATAGTACAGCACCGCTTTGCCCGGATCATCTGACCTCGCCTCATAACCGTTTGTGGAACTGGTTCGGCGCGGTCAGCTGGACCGCCGAACCGGTTGCCAGACGGGCCGATGGGCGGGTGTGCAGGGGCTATCATGGCCCGACCTATTTTTACGTGAATACTGTGGACCACCGGCATGAAGATATCGGGTGGCGACCAGTTCTTGAGGAAGCGCTATGACTGCAAACCCCTTTGCCAACTTTATCGCCGGATCATGGGTTGCTAGCAGCGACGCGGCCCCCAATGTCAACCCGTCCGACCTGAACGACACGATCGGCGAGTATGCCCGGGCAAGCGCCGATCAAACGGTTGACGCAATCGAGGCCGCGGCCGCGGCCCTGCCGAATTGGCGCAAGACATCGCCTCTGGTCCGGTTCGAAGCGCTCGACCGGATCGGGTCGGAAATCCTCGCCCGTGTAGACGAGCTGGGCGATATGCTGGCCCGCGAAGAGGGCAAAACCTTGCCCGAAGCCAAGGCCGAAGCGCATCGCGCCGGGCATTTGTTCAAATATTTCGCGGCTGAGGCGTATCGTGCGACCGGCGACACCTACCAATCTCTGCGCGAAGGTGTGTCGCTAAATGTTGTACGCGAGCCAATCGGCGTTGTGGGCGTAATCACGCCCTGGAATTTCCCACTGGCGATCCCCGCATGGAAAATCGCACCCGCTCTGGCCTATGGCAATACGGTTGTGTTCAAACCTGCCGAACTGGTGCCCGGATCGGCATGGATGTTGTCCGATATTATTGCCCGTGCGGGCGTGCCTGAGGGGGTGTTCAACCTTGTGATGGGAAAAGGCCGTGAGGTTGGGGAGGCAATCGTTACGCACCCCAAGGTGTCCGGGGTCACATTCACCGGTTCCACACCCGTCGGTCGCCATATGGGGGCGGCGCTGTTTGCGCGAGGAGCGAAAATGCAGCTGGAGATGGGGGGGAAGAACCCCTTGATCGTGCTGGATGACGCCGATCTGGATCTGGCGGTGCACTGCGCCGTTCAGGGCAGCTTTTTCTCAACCGGACAACGCTGCACAGCGTCTTCCCGCCTGATTGTGACCGAGGGCATTCACGACGCATTTGTTGACCGTCTTTGCGCGGCAATGAAAGACCTTCGGATCGGTGATGCGCGCGCTCCGGAAACCCAGATTGGTCCGGTCGCCAGTGAAGCGCAGCTCGCCATCGACAAACGATACGTGTCTCAGGCTGTGGATGACGGTGCAACGCTTGCCGCAGGTGGTGGCGAGGTCAAATCCAAAACAACCGGCCATTACTTTGCGCCTGCGTTGTTTACGGATGTGTCACCCGACGCAGCCGTGGCACGAGACGAAATCTTTGGGCCCATCGCCGCCGTGTTACGCGTGCCGGATTACGACGCCGCCCTGGCCACGTCCAACGACTGCGAATTTGGATTGTCCGCAGGAATTGTCACGCGGGATCCCGCCAAAATCGATCACTTCTCGCAGAACGCCGAAGCAGGCATGATACAAGTCAATCTGCCCACCGCCGGCATGGATTTCCACGCACCCTTTACGGGCCGAAAGGGATCCTCTTATGGTGCACCGGAAAAAGGCAGCTATTGCCGCGAGTTTTTCACGGCGGCCAAGGTTGTACACGCGGGGCGCGGATAATGTCGCAGACACCTTTGAAGGGCATTCGTGTTCTTGATCTGACCAATGTCCTTGCCGGTCCGTTCTGTTGTCATCATCTGGCGCATCTGGGCGGCGAGGTTATCAAGGTCGAAGCCGTCGGTCGGGGCGATCTCGCCCGCCAACTGGGGGCCGACCCAGAGCTGAACAAAGTCAACATGGGCGTGTCCTTTCTCGCCCAGAACGCGGGCAAGAAATCGGTCACGGTCAACCTCAAGAACCCACGGGGTCGAGAGATTTTTCTGAAACTGGTCGAAACTGCAGATGTCGTGGTTGAAAACTTCCGGCCCGGCGTCATGACGCGCCTCGGCGTGGGCTACCAGACCCTGAAAGAGGCCAATCCGACCCTCATCTATTGTGCTATCTCCGGCTTTGGCCAAGAGGGCCCGTGGATACGCCGCCCGGCTTATGACCAGATCATACAGGGAACCTCGGGTGTGATGTCGATCACCGGGGATAGCGACAGCGCGCCGCTGCGCGTTGGATATCCGGTGGCAGACACTGTGGGGGGCATCACCGCAGCCTTTGCGATTTCATCTGCTCTGAACGCCAATCCGCGCGGCACCTTTATTGATGTGTCGATGCTGGAATCGGTGCTGGCGACAATGGGCTGGGTGGTGTCGAACTATCTGATCGCCGGCGTCAATCCGACTGCCAATGGCAATGAAAACCCCACTTCGGCGCCTTCCGGTGCGTTTGAAGCGAAGGGCGGGTTGATCAACATTGCCGCAAACAAAGACCAGCAATGGGAGCTACTGACGGACCACCTGGGATTGGCCGCGCTGCGCGAGCGGCCTGAATATGCCACGCGCGAGGATCGCAAACGCAATAGGCTGGCTCTGAAAACTGAGCTGGAGACCGTGTTGAAGACCCGGTCACCGCGCGACTGGGCCAAGGAACTCAATAGCATTGGTGTGCCATCAGGAGCGGTTTTGACAGTGCCGGAAGTATTGGAAATGCCGCAGGTTGCAGACCGCGGTTTCCTCGACCAGTTTGAAAACGTCCCCGGCGTCGGACGCGACATTCAGGTTGCCACGACCGGGATCAAATTGGACGGCAGCGCGCCCACCGTCGATGCACCACCGCCCACATTGGGGCAGCACAACTCTCAAATCTGGAGCGAGTTAGGTCTTTCACCGGAAGACATTGAAAAACTGGCAAAGGATGGCGCGATATGACGGACCCCGCAGGACGCAATGACGCCGATGCCATTTGCCACTGGTGGCGCACCGAAATTATCGACATGGCTCCGGGGCGGATCGCCTTTCGCGGCCACCCGATCCAGGACCTGATCGGAAACGTCAGCTTTGCTCAGATGATCTGGCTCATGGTGCGCGGCAATTTGCCCACGCCAGAACAGGCGGCGCTTTTTGAATGCGCGCTGGTGGCGGGCGTGGATCATGGTCCGCAGGCGCCATCGATAGCCGCAGCGCGTATGGCCGCGACCTGTGGGCTGGGGCTCAACAACGTCATGGCCACCGGGGTCAACATGTTGGGTGACGTGCATGGCGGCGCCGGTGAACAATGCGCCGAGCTTTATTTCGACGTCGCCAAACGGATGGATGACGGCGCTGAACAGGAAGTTGCCGTCCGCGACGGTATCGCCGCCTGGTGTGAGGAAAATGGCAAGATCGTCTCGGGTTTTGGCCACCGTTTCCACAAGCCCGTCGATCCCCGCGCACCGCGATTGATGGCGTTGGTACGCGAGGCCGCGATGTCAGGCACTGTAGAAGGGCGATTTGCCGATATCGGTGAAGCTATACAGACGGAAATCGGACGTAAGCGCGGTGCCGATATCGCGATGAATATCGATGGGGCCACGGCTGTTATCTTTTGCGAATTGGGGTTCCCGGCACCGCTTTCCCGGGGATTGTTCTGTCTTTCCCGCTCGGTTGGCGTCTTGTCTCATGGCTGGGAACAGATTCAACAGGGCGGGCGGAACAAGGGGCCAATGCCGCCGCGTTATCTGCCGGAATATATTGGTGTCAAATCGGAGCGCTAACCCGATGACCATTGATGGTGCGAACGCCTAAATTCACACCGAACTTGGCATTGAAGCGCCACTGGCGTGTGGACTGTTTTGCCGGTCTCGGTCATTGGGCATCCCCCCCTAGAAGCAGACCCAACATGTTAGTCTGAACAAAGATTCACTTCTTTGGTGTTGTCTTTGAAGGTATTTCAATCCAGGCGAGAATCGATACATTTTCACGCTTGTTCTGACGTCAGCGAAGCGCACCGAGCTGCCATCGCGACAAGCGCGGCGAATTCACACTTGGTCCGCGATGCGTGAGTTTGTCGATCGCTGGATTTCGCAGTCGCAGCTAAAGTCCGGTCTGGTGGGCCGCACCGCAGCGATGCGCGCCCTCGGTCAACGGCAGCAAAGGGCCGATCTCCTAACAAGTTGTGGAAAGAAATTACGGGATCACCTTAGATCTCAGCGTTATCGCTCAGATTGAACCAAGTTGGCTATGCTAGTTCGCTGATCATCGATTTCAGATGGCGCATGTCGGTACCGCAGCATCCTCCAAATACTTGGATCGACGGATTCTGCCTCGCAATCGCGGCAATCTGTTTACCAAGTTCAGCTGGATCGCCTTCGTCCAGCTCATCTGCTTCGTCAAGTTCCGCATGCGAGCAACTCGAAGCGTTCGCCACAAGGCCTCTCAGCCGGGGGTGGTTGCCAAGCGCTCCGGCGAAATGGGTAGGGTGAGCGCAGTTGACCATAAAAAACAGCGCCGCCGAGTCGGTTGCTGCGTCGATCTGGTCAATTCCGTCCACAAGTTTGGTCCCGTCTGCCAGGCACCCGTCTGTCTCAACAACCAGAGACATGATGATCGGCAGTTCAGCGTCCCGGGCGGCGAGGATGCATCCCGCTGCCTCGCTTGGGCGGTTGAATGTATAAGCGGTGACCAGATCGAGGCTTGTGTCTTTCAGGCTGTGCATTTGAGCGGCGTGGTATTGACGTGCATCTTCGACGGGTACCGGCGGGATGTCGGCGTAAGGATCATGGCGCGGGCCGATGCAGGCCGACACCAGTACATCATCGCGAGCGGCAGCTTGGCGCACGTCTTCCATTAGACTGACCGCATCTTTGTTTACTTCGGCGAGCCGCTCTGCATCGTACCCCAAGGGCGCTGCCCGGTCGGCGTTCGCCATCCATGTGGGCGCATCAAGGATGCATCCGACATTCATTTCACGGGCCAGATCGACAAGAGCCTGCATTTGACCGGCCAGTATCACCCTGGTGCCAGGTTCTTCCAGCAATGGAAACGACGCGAAACCGGGAAGCTCAATTCCATGATTGAAAATCAGGTCGGTGCCAGTGCCGGCGTAAACCAGAAAGGGCTTGTTACCTTCGAGTGGGAGCTGTCGCGCCATTCTGATCCACGCCTATTGCCGTTACCTCTGCACAAGAAACCTACTTTGTCTCGGGCCTCCTGTGAACCTTAGGACTGCGACAGGGTGTATTCCGTCACTCTGATCCCCACGCCAGGCCAAACACCAGGTCATGTCTCGGTCGAAATCACCAGTGGCGACCGGCGCGCTCTGATTACAGGTGATGCAATCCATACAACCGCCCAGTGCTGGCATCCCGAGTGGCATTTTATGTTTGATTCCGATGCTGAGATGGCCGTGACATCCCGTCGGAAACTGTTGGAAAGCGCCTCGGAAACGGGATGTATTGTGCTGGGAAACCACTTCGCTTTGCCGTCTATTGGTCGGGTGAAGGCGGACAACGACGCGTTTCGCTGGGAGGACTAGCCCAGGTTGTATTTTGATGTGCGCGGGTCTGTTGTGGGATGGCGGCTGACGTGAAAGTTCGACGCGCCGCGCAGCTTACAGGCAATGATCGGCGAAACTAAATCTCGAACCCATTGGGCTATGTCACATTCCCTTGAATTCTTGTTTCACAAGCTTTCTCTCTTCACCATTTTGTGAAAGCCTGAAGCAGTTATGAGTGACAGAGTGTGCAATTTTCAGAAAACAGTGGTTCTTTCTGAACTCCAATCAGCTCTCTTGGACGGAATTTGTGATCACTGCGAGGTGACAAGTTCGGAACTGGCCAAGAGTGGAGAGGTGCTGGAAATATGTGGACAAGAGTACTGTTTCGATTATGAAACCGGTGTGTCCACGGAGACTGAAATTTTGTTGTGCCCCAGCTGTCACGAGGCAAACCATCTGGACGCGCAGCGACAGCATAACCCTTGCCACATCTCTGCAAGACGCAGCCGGGAAAACATGGGTTAGTCGATGGGTTCAGGAGGCGAAGCTTTGGAACGGTTTTTGCAAGAACCATCGCTGGTCCAATTTCGGTAGTCTGACAGACCAAGCTCGTCCCACATCCAGCCGAAATCATACTCAGCCACCGGAGAGCCGGTCTGGCGCGCGCTGCGGTTTTCGATTGTCTTCAGCCAGTCTATGACTTTCTTCCTGCCCGCCGTGCTGCGAACGGCCTGGCGCGGGGTCTTGCCATCCAGGGCAGGAATCGGCTGGTCAAGCGTATCGCGGTAATGCTGTTCGAGATATTCGTGGGCCATCTGACGGGCAAGGGCACGGGGGATGTCCTCTTCTTCTGCCACTCCGTTACTCGTGCTGTCATCCGCCATCATCTGTTCGGCGGTCTGGATTGATGTCAGCGGAGATTTCACCAGGTCGCCCAGGAGGTCCCGGACCAGGGCTTCGCCGCGTTCAGCGCGCGCTGTAGAGCTCACAGAAAGTGTGAGTGTCCGACCTTTCAGATCTAGGGACCCAAGCACGGAGGCCCCTGACATTGATTTGTCCAACACGAGGCCGGTGCCGTGCTTGGTGCCGGACGGGGTGTCGAGGTCAAGCCAGGTCCAATCCTTCTGGCCTGAGATCACGAGTTCTGCGGACTGTGTTAGCTTTTCAGATACCTGGCTTTGCGTCACTTTGCTGGCGAGGGGGAAGCGCATGTCGTGAAAGAGCAGGTTGTCGCCATCGCTGTTGCTGATTTGTGGTGGTTCCGGATCCAGTAGGTTCGGCAGATGTGCGAAGAGCCAGGCATTGGTGAAGAGGGGTGCGGAACGGTGTAGCTGATCCTGTGTCAGCCTCAGTTCAACGTCGGGGTTCAATTTCAACACGGAGCGGAGCCCGTCTTCAAAAAACGCGACGGTGTCGGGGTCGAATGGGAGCAGCGCCCCCGAGATCACGTTATAATCCCCCTGTGCGACAACCCGAGCTGCGATGCGATCCCATCGCTGCAGCATCTGCGTCGCGCTGTGTTCCCGGACGGTAACCGGCTCTGCGTCCGAAAGCATGTTGCGCAAGACCATGGATCTGCCGGGGTCTACCTCGCTCACCTCATAAAGGCTGACCGACGCGTCCCGCAATCCTTTGATATAGGCGCGGGTCTGCGCACTCTCCTTGGAACCGCTCCCTTTCAGATAAGCATCCGCAGCGTTTTCGGCGTCCGCTCCGAATGTCCTGCCCAGCAAATCTTCCAGGCCACCACCCCACAGGACCATCGGCCAATCCTCGCCCAGCAAGTCGCCCAGATCCTCGAACTCAAGATCGAAGGCCTCGAGCGCTGGCAGAAAATGCTCGTCCAACACATCAGCGAGCCGCTCATGCCAAATCTCGTCACGGGTGATAAACCCGATGAGCCCACCAAGATCGTTCCCCGTTGTCATCTTCAGCTTCTCCCTGTTTGCCGGACAGGGGCGATTTAGCGCAGATTGCAACCGCCAGCCAGCCCACACGCGTATGCAGACCTGCGTTACATGGAGGGACTTGTCATGGCGAATGCTATGTCTTTGGCTCCCGCCCAAAAAGCTCTGTGAAAAGCTTTTCGGAGCGGCGCAGGCCTTCATCGGTCAGTACCACCGATTTTGCCTTTCCAACCGGGTCCAGGATCAATCCGTTACGGTGCAGGCGATCAAGCGCTCCCCAGTCAAAGCCTTAGGGCCGTCCTGAACCCAGCGAATTCGGGGATGTTGCGAGCCGCTTCGACGACGGGTGTGAGCCCAACTAGTGGATTCGTCAGGGCGTTTCCGCCGGTATTCTATGATTGCTAAAAGATGGTGGTGCTGATCGCTGTCGTATTAGATTTTCCGCAAATATGCCCAAGAGACGTATCCCTTAAGCTTGCGCGCGCGCTCCAAAGAGACGCGGCACCAACGGGTGCCACCGGTCTGCTCACAGCCGTGAACTCGTAGTGCGGTTCCATTTGGAAGACCAACGATCACATTGAACCCTGTTCCAGGCCCACTGCGCATTTTTAGCATGTCACCGTCTTCGACGCCAAAAACCTCATATGTTCCGAGTGACGCGGCCGCCGCCGGTTTAACGTCCATGACGACCCCCAGGAACAAAGCCATTAGGGGTAAAAAGATTGCATTGCGCATCGCGATGTCCTGCTTATTGCCTCAACGACAATCGTAGCAACTCGGGTCACCAAGAGGAACAACTCCAAGACAGAAATGTAGGTGATACCAAAGCTTCAAACGCTACATTTCTTCCAAATGGTGGGGAACCCTGGCCCAGTTGGGGGCATCTTTCACAAAAACCTTGCTCGTTGGCTTGAAGTTGTTTGGCTCATCCAATGTCCCAGCCGCAATGCTCGTCAATCCGAAGGCTGTCACGCCCCACAGGCCTGATCCGCAGGTGCCACAAAAATGCTTGATGACAGGTCGACCTTCCTTTGAGGTCTTCTCAAAGGTCCGTGGTTTGCCTTTCAGCAGCTGCAGGTCTTCCGACTTTATCATGTACCCGGCATAACCGTCCGTTCCGGTCATCGATAGGCAATCACTGCAAAAACACATGAGTTGCATTACTGCGCTGCCAGTGACCTGGTATCGAACCTCACCGCAAAAACATCCGCCTTCCAAGATTTCAGCCACGTTGCCTTCATCCTTCTATTTCGTTTTGCAAGATATGAGAAAACCGTACCTACTCTGGCCAGTGGTCACAACGGTTCCAGCAGCGGAATGTGGAATGGTGCCAATATGAGCTCCTGTACCTGGATGGGTACGAGGCAAGCATCAGACAGATTGAGTTGTCGAATGTTTTCATCACGGTTCTGAATCCTTGCCAATTGACTGTTCCAGCAAAGTCATTGGACAGACGAGCTTTATTGATCGACAATCGCGTCATGGAGCTGACAGACACCACACCTGTGCACCTGATCCATGTGGACCCTGAGATCAACATGGCGCGGTTCTATGGCATCGAGTTGCAGCCGACGTTGTTTGGGGAGGTTTCAGTGCTTCGTACCTGGGGGCGTATTGGCACGAACGGGCAAGCCATGATGGTGACGTATGATGACGAAGCCCTGGCTAGTGAAGCGCTCCACAATCTCGAAAAGCAAAAGCTCCGTCGAGGGTATGTTCCGGTCGGTGAGTGACTTCGGGCTGCAGTCTGTTTCTGTGGCAAATCCCGAGCCTTTCGGCTCGTGAGCAGGCTCTAGGTTTCAGCCGACGTATCGGCTTCCACCCAGAACACCCCAGAATGATCTCCCTGTCCCAGTAGCCCCTGACCCGTCTCTTGCGAGCCGGGGCAGGGGCTTTGGGTCATGGTCGGTCCATGCCGTGGTGATCTGCCCATTCGGGTGACGGTCCCTTTTGCGCTCACGCAGGATCAGAGATCCTTTGTCCTTTCCTTGTGGGTCAGGCGGGATTTGGACAAGCCAAACGCTACCTTCCGTAAGGGGGAAGGCGCGGCCTCCCCCCTCGGACAAGACAAATAGACAATACCGTGTCCTCGCGCGCCTGCGCTGCGGGCCGCACCACTCTTGTCGATTGGTCCTGTCTCGCCCCTCTCCGCGTTCGCCACGGGGCAGGTTTTAGAGACGACGCCCTTTCAGGGCTCGGCTCAAAACCAGCACCAAAGGGGATCAACCCCAGAGGTCGCACCACAAAAGGAGAGACGGTTTTGGACATTGAAAAGACAAAAGACATCGACACTGACACCAGCCTGCAGGCGGCAGAGATTGCGACCCAGAATGACCTATTTCGGAAAGCGCTGATCGATCCGACTGCGGCAATCGAGATGCATTCTAAGGGAATTCAGGGTCAGGTATTTGTCACGCCCGGCGTGTCAGGTGAAGGGATGGAGTTCCAGACTGCAGCTTTGGCAGCGGTGGCGTCGGATGACCAGTTTGACGAGGGCAATGACCCCTATGGCGATCACACCTTTGGGGCGGTGACAGTCCGTGACCAGAAGCTGTTCTGGAAGATCGATCTTTACGACACGGACTACACGTATGGGTCCGACCGGCCGTTTGACACGTCAGTGACGCGCCGCGTTCTGACCATCATGTGCCCCAGCGAATACTGATCTCAATCCCAAACCGGAAAGGAGGTGAACACCATGAGCAATGAAATCTTGCAGCAACGTATCGCAGAAGCGTGGGCGCTAATCAGGAAGGGCGACAATTTCCACATCGCGCGCCGCTTCCTGATCCAACACGCAGCCATCTAAACGGCTCCGCTCTACCCCGGAAGGGGTAGGGCACCCTTAACACGATCTCAAACACTCAAACAAGGATTTGCCCCATGAGCAAAGTCGAAACATTCACCGCACCGGAAACCATCGAAACCGTATCCCTGTCCGATCTCTACCTGTCTGACATCAACCCACGACAGGAGGTTGGTGAGGAAGGTATTGCACTTCTGGCCGACAGTTTGGTTATGTGTGGCTTGATCCAGAACCTCAGCGGGTTGCGCGATACCGATGGCAAAGTCGCAATCGTTGCCGGTGGTCGCCGCCTACGGGCTCTGAACATCGCCGTGACTGAGCGCGCTGATCTGGCACAGGTTCCCGTTAAGGTCACGGACAATCCCTTCGTGGCTGAGCAATGGGCCAATGCGGAGAACACCGCCCGTGAAGAACTGGACCCTGTGGACGAGGTCCGTGCTTATGGCAAAATGGCCGAGAAATCTCTGTCTATTGCCAAGATCAGCAATGCGTTTGGCGTGACCGAATCCCATGTGCGCCGCCGCCTCGCGCTTGCCAGTCTGCCCGCCGCCGTTCTGGATGCGCTCAAAGCCGGTGAGATCAGCATGGGGCTGGCCAAGGCCATGACCGTCAGCACCGAAGAAGAGAAAATTCTGGAGGTTCTGGAACGGGCCAAAGAATGTCGGTGGTTCAGTGAGCATGATGTCAAACAGGCACTGACGTCGGAGGCTGTTAGCAGCACTAGCCGCAAGGCCGTATTTGTCGGGCAGAAGGCTTATGTTGAGGCGGGCGGCACCGTCACCGCTGATCTGTTTGCCGATGAAACCCTATTCAATGAAGGCGCGTTACTGGATCGTCTGTTTGCCGAGAAACTGGCGGTAGAAGCGGAAAAACTGCGCGACGCGGAAGGCTGGGACTGGGTGGACACCCATGAGGAAAGCTACATTCCCTATGGGTTCTCGGGTACGAAAGACATGCACCGTTTGGACATGGTGAGCCGGGACTTCACCGAAGGACAGGCCGAACGGTATGACGAACTTGCCGAACTCTATGAGGGTGAGGCTCTGGACGCGGATGGTGAAAAGGAGCTGGCCGCGCTTGAGGACTATACGGCGCCGTTCTATTCTGACGCGCAGCGCAAGCTGTCCGGCGTGTTTGTCTATGTCACCAACAATGGCGAGATCAAAACATCCCCGGCCTATGTCGCGGCGGAACATGTTCAGGCTGCCATTGAGGCTGGTGTTCTGGCCCCGGTCAAAGAACCGGAGATCAAGGAAGAACCAAAACCAGTTTATTCGCAGAAGTTCATCGACGACATGGTGGCGATCCGGCTGGCAGCGGTTCAAACGGCCCTGCTGGACAAGCCTGATTATGTGTTGAGCCTGTTTGCTTTCTTTGCCACCCCGGCCTCCGGTCTGAGCAGCAATCTGTTTGGGTTTGGCTATGGTGGTGCCGAGCGGAACACACCCGAGATCGATGACCAGTTCATCCTCGACCCGCGTCTTGGCGGAGAACGGGATGAAGCGGCACAGGCAGCCTATGACCAGTTCCACGAGATTGCCGCACAAGGCAGCGTGGAAGCGTTCAAAGCGTTTCGCGATCTGGGCAAGAAGACCCGCAATGGTGAGATCACGGGTTTTCTGGCCCGGCGGTTTCTGACCCAACGCCCGGAGTTCATGGCGGAGATCGAGGCTGAGATCGAGGCTGACATGCGCGCGATCTGGACCCCTTCGGCTGAAAACTGCTTCAAGCGTCTGAAAGGCTGGCAGCTGGATGATCTCTACAAAGACCTGCTGGACCTGCACATCGACGCCGACATGTTCAAAGCCTTCGCGAAATCCAAAAAGGGTGCCAAGAACGAGGCGCTGCACAAGCTCTTCAATGATCCAGAGCATCAAAAGGCACTGGGCGTGACCGAGGCACAGAAAGCCCGGATCGATGCATGGGTGCCGGATTGCTTCTGAAACTGGCAGGGCAGGGCGCAACGCGCCCTGCTTTTCAGCAATGATTTTTGATTTTAGTTCAATGGTATAGGTTGTTTTGACTTGAAAGGTTGTAGCCTGTAGGCTACATATAGGTATGATAGAAATTCGTAAGACGGACCTGTTCGACAAGTGGCTCAAGGGCCTGAAGGACCAAAGGGCGAGAGCCAGGATCTTGGTTCGCATCACGCGGTTGAGCCTGGGCAATCCCGGTGATGTGAAACCGGTTGGTGAAGGTGTGAGTGAACTGCGTATCTCCGAAGGGAAGGGGTATCGCGTTTACTATGTGTCGCGCGGTGACGTTTTGATCGTTTTGCTGTGCGGGGGAGACAAGTCATCCCAGCAAGCCGACATCAAAACCGCCAAGGCGATGGCAAGAGAGTTGGAGTGAAAAACATGGGTGTCAAAACAACGAAGTTTGAAGCGGCTGACTATCTGGACAGCCCGGAAGCCATTCAAGCCTATCTTGAAGCGGCTTTTGAAACCAGCGACACGGCGCTGATCGCGTCGGCACTTGGCGATGTTGCCAAGGCCAAAGGTATGTCGAGTGTGGCCGACAAATCTGGTCTGTCTCGGGAAAGCCTCTACCGCGCACTTAGCGAAAATGGCAATCCCGAGTTTGGCACGGTGCTGAAAGTGCTGAGCGCTGTGGGTGTGACGCTCACCCCGAAAATGCACGTGAATTAACCCACTTTAAAGGCTATCCACCATGTCCACCGATGCAGCTCCGTCTACGGTTGAAAAAGCCGCCCGCCGCGTCTGGAAATCCGCGCAGATGTTCGTCGGGTTTCATACAGACCAGAAGGGCAAGCCGCGCACACAGCCGAAGCTCTGGCCGCCAAAAAACGGGAGCGCGTCGATCCATGGTGATCCCAGCGCGCAGGAGGCCATCGTGGTCGTCAAAGCCGCTGATCCGGACGAGGTACAGGACGTGCAGATCAAGCTGCACCCAAACCGCATTGTTGTGCGCCGCGATGCAGATGCCTGGTGGCAGGGTGTCGCTGTAGATGAGCATACCGTGACGGTCCGAATGGCCGACAACACGATCATCGAAATCCGCCATGACGGATCGGTGAAGCGGCGCTCGGCAGAGGACGAAACCCATGTTGAAGCAGATGGCAGCATCTTCAAGTTCACGGAATTTGCCGAGGCGCATATGACGGGTGACGGGGTGGAAATGACCCGCCGCACAGAGGATCGCATTGCCACGATCACAGCTGACGGTGTTGTCGATCGCGCGCGCAAGCGTTAGCCTGTAAAGAATACCTCCAGATTTTCCTTTGGTTAAACTCGTGGCCCGCTTCGGTGGGCCTTTTTCTTGGCGTACTCATCACTGTATCTGCCCGTGCGCCGGTCTCGCCCCGCGACAGCGCTTGAGAGAGTTCTTGCGGATTACCGGGGCGTCCTACCGAACCCGCCAATCCAAATTGAGTCCGGCTGTTTACCTGATCCGCACAAGCACGGACCAGGGCCGGACCGTCCGGTCTTTGGCCTCCGCCAGTTGGATAGGGCGGTTTGCACCGTCCGTCATTCTTCATCCTTTGCGACGACGGTCATACCGACCCAGAAGGGCAACCCCCAACTTAGAACTGAGCGCCGCGCCTGTGTCGGATCGAGGTGATGTTGCCGCCATCAAAGACATCGTTTTGTTCAGATGTTCCGCGCGCAGCGATCCCAGAAAGCCTTGCCTTTCACCAGGTCTGACAGTTTCAAGTACGTTGCCGGAGAAGATCCTCGGCTGCGGTGTTTCTGAAGGGATGAACATAAGCGGGCAGTCGGGGAAGACGCGCGGCGCCCGGGCCGGGCGCCGCGCTTCAACAAGGAATGTCCCCTGCGCCTGCGGCGCATTCCGCGCGGATCAAATTCCCTGCTGACATCCCCTTGATGCCCGCTTTTCCCTTGTTCATCGAAACACGCCATAGCGAGGATCAAACAATGGCAACTCAAACTCTGAAACTGAGCGTCAAGACCGGTGAAAAAGAAGGCAAGACATTCTGGGATCGATGCGGGGTGCTCTTCGTCAATACCGATGAGACCGGCACCATCACCTCGATCCAGGTCAAGCACAGCATGTTCCCTGGCGTTGAGATGGTGGCCTTCCCGAAGCGCACCGATGACGATCCCGTCACCGAATGACGGGAGGGCAGGGCGGCGCAAGCCGCCCTTTCTTCTGCTCCGGCCGCAGGCCGGACCACATATGCGCCACAGGTGGCGCGCGGTCCTAAGACCGGGCAGGGGTGCCGACCTGCCCCAATGCGGCAGCAGACAACCCTGCCACACCCGCCGCGAAAGCGGCGGGACATTGAGCGCGCTGAGGCGCGCGGAAAATGCCATACTGACCTTGAACGTGCCGGTATGTGACGGGCGCTGTTCGGGCAGCTCCCGCTTTGCGTGATTGCCCTGCGCCGGTCCACCGGCACCCACGCCTGCTGGCTGGAAAAGGGGCAGGACCCTTTTCCCGGCGTGGAGATTGCCTCCAAGAGCAAAACTGTTCCGGGGGCAATTTGAGAAAATACGGATTTCTAAAATCACCCCCGGTTTCCTCTTGGAGAGTATGACAGGATAAGGTAGTTGTGTTACAAGTCATAAAAACAACCAGAGGTATACATTGAGCAAGCCCGGCGACACCACTGTCTTTTCCGTTCGATTGCCGTCAGATGCGTTGGTGCGTTTGGAGGAGGCCGTGCAGTCGCTTGGGGCCAAGAGCCGCAACCAGATCATCCAACGACTGATCTATCGTCTGATCGGGTATCTCGATCCTGACCCGGCCGTTGTCGATCTCTGGCAGACGCACTTGCGGCAGGTTCAGGGTGGATACACCAACCTCAATCAGCTCGCAAAATCGGCCAAACGCGGTTCGGTGATCTGGACCGATGACGACCGGCGCGATGTCGAAAACCTCCATCGTGCGATCATCCAGCACCGGCAAGACCTGAAGGCGCTGATCACCGCGGCCCGCCGAAACCGAGAGCCAGACTCCGCCATTCGCCGAATCTTGCGCGACGATGAGAGGACATCTGAAGCATGAACGTCGCGGCTCACAATTTGACGGCAGGGGACTTTCTGGAGCTAGCCTTCCGGGAAGCGCAGAAGGGTATCGATCGGTCCAAGCAGATCAGCCAGCAGCTGCAAACCGCCAAGCGCATGAAGTTCATGATCTCGCGGGCCTCATCCATCAAGGCGCGGCTTGGTGCTGTGGTTGGAAAGCCCGAGGCGGTTGTGAAACACGTCCGCAAAGGTGGGGTGAAAAAAGCGCATGAGCTGCGCCGCCAGATCAATTACCTGACCGTCAGGGCAGAGGGCGTGTTGGACATCCGCGACAATGGTGTGACCCCGCTCGATGCCGATCAGGTGAGTGATCTGATCGAGACCTGGGCCGAGGATTTCAACGGGAAAACCAACTATGGTTATACCCGTCACATGATCGTTTCTTTTCCCGAAGGCACCTATCCGGATGCCGCGCATGAGGCCGGTTTGGACTTCGCGGATCGCCTGTTTGGGAGCGGTGATTTTGGCGATACCTGGGACTATCTGACCGTGTTCCACAACGACACTGACAACCCCCATGTCCACATCGTTGTGAATAACCGAGGCGTGGAACATGGGCAGTGGTTGGCTATGGGTATGAGCAGCGACATGAACATCGACGTTCAGCGCTCTATCCAGGTTGAGGTTGCCGAAGGATACGGAATTGAGCTGACCGCAACGACCCGCCTTGAGCGCGGTTTGCGGCAGGAAGTTGAGACCGACACGTGGAAGGTTCAGGCCGGACTGTCTGTTGTTGAAAGCACTCCGGAGGTTGAAGTTACGGCCCGCGACATGGCCGGTGATGTGATGACACTCTCCATCGCAAGAATGTCGGATCTGTTTGATGAGCGCGCCAACGCTGTCAAAGACCGGATCGAAGAGTTTGCCATCCAACTCGTTGAAAGTGAGGAACCTATGGTATCGAGAATGGAACATCTGCTGGATCAAGCCCATCATTTTGATGATTACGGCGAGCCAGGAGACCCGTCTTATGTGTCGCCCGAAGTCATGAGCAACTTGCGGCGACACATCGAATTAGGCGGTTCTGAGGAAACAATCGCACCCGAGCTGAAGGCTCAGGTTGTTGCCCATATCAGCGACGTTCGGGACAACGAACAGAGCCATCCGTATCTGTCTGCCCTTGCTGATATTGTCGATGACAAGGCGTTCCAGTCGTCCGCTGATTATGCCCCGGCAGCACGCCGGTACGAGGTCTATATACAGGACACCTTGGGCAAGGGGGCCTATGAGGACTTCCAGACTCAGACCAAAGAATTGCTGCAATCCATCGACAAGATGGAAGGGCTGGCCCGTGAGGTTGACGACCCTCATCTGCGTGTCGCTATGGATATTCAAATTGGCGAGTTGAAGGGCGACGTTGCGGACCTGCGCACCAACGATCCGGACCTTCAAGCCTTCATCATCGAGGACCGCCGCTATTCAACGATGATGGGAATGGGCACTGCCGAAATGGATGTCTTGGATTATTCAGAGGCCGGCAAGTGGGCAGCGATCCGCAAAGAAGTCACCGACACGGCCAGCAGCTACGGCCTCGATGGCGAGGCGTTCGTTGCCCGCTTTGGCGATCATCAGAACGTCACCCTGGGTACAACAATGGGATGGCGCAGCGACGACATTTCGACCGCCGCGGCCCACTTCCAGGCGCAAGGATTACCCGACAGCCACGACCGCGCTGAGGCCGTTGTTGACGAGCTGCACCAGCTTGCGTCTTCCAGGATCATCGCAATCTCAGAAGAACTTTCAGACGTTCACGCCCACGCAACGCACCCGCTCTTGCAGGGGCGCGGTGACGATGACGGGCACAGCTTGTAAGGACTTTAACCGGTCTGCCTGATGCGCGCGCCAACGCCCCAGGCAGACCCATCACAGAGTTTTCCATCAACTCGCAAAGGAAAAACTATGGTTTCGCGTACAGACTATCTTTTGAACGAAGTCGAACACTTCGCACCCTATTCCAGATTTGATCAATCCGCCCCGCGTGAAGATCGCGTTTCAGAGCAGATCGACATCATCAGGAAAGAACAGCAGGCGATGGGCTTTGATCGTGCAGCCATCGCCTCAAACAGCTTCGACATCGAGGACCAGGCCAACCGCCGTGTTGACGAACATACTGCGCAACAAGATCTGGTCGAAGAATTCAAAATCGAATTTGAAGCTGCGGAGCGGTCAGGGGAGCCGGTTGATCTGAACGATATGCAGGCTTTGGTTTCTCAGCACATGAGTGATGCTCAGGAATACGATCTGTATCACCCTTACTATTCGTCCCTTGCGGATCTGAGTGGTGACAAGGATTTTCAGGAGTCCGACGACTACCAGTCGCCCGGTGATCGCTATGTTCAGTATATGCAATCCGCTTTGGGGGAGGCCATCTTTGAGAACTACGAGCAGCAGACCAAGGACATCGTGAACTCCATCGAGAACATGGAGGCTCTTGCACGAGAGGTCGAAGATCCACACTTGCGTGCCGCAATGGACGTTCAGATCGGGGAGTTGAAAGGCGATGTTGCCGAACTGCGCCCATATGACACCGACCTGCAGGCATACACTTTGGCTGATGACAGCTACACCACATCCATGAATGCGGCCGAGTTGGACAACCTGGACCCCACGGAAGCCGAAAAATGGCTGGCTGTGCGTGATGACATTGTGGCGACCGCGCACAGCTTCGGTCTCGACGGAAGCAAGTTCCTGGCCCGCTACAACGATCATGACAGCGTTTCAATCGGCACAACGGCGACTTGGAAAGACGCGGACATTTCCACCGCTGCCGCCCATTTCAACAGCCAAGGCGTTCCGGACAGCTACGAGCGCGCGGAGGCCGTTGTTGGTGAGCTGCACCAAGTTTCATCCAGCAAGATTGCCGCCGTGGTGCAAGAGATTGCCCATACCCGCGAACAGGCTACCCACGTCCATGAGTATGATGGACACAGTCTTTAACCACGGAGGACATGATAGATGATTGTTCGCGCCGGTGAATGTGTTGCCGGGAACAGCGAGACCACCGGGTTGGAGTAATGTGGGGTCTGTTCCGATTGGGACGGACTCTTGTCCTTGGACATTCCGGGCATTCGCTGCACCACGTTTGAATAGGCAAGAAGCGGACAAAACAGTCTTTCGCTGGGACTAAAGCAATGTCCGCTCATAGTTTAGTGATCGTGGTGACAGAGTTTATGATCGGCAAGAGACGCGAGCACATAGCAGTTCTCTGACACTCCTTCGTCATCACAGCCCTTCGAAATCCGAACCAGCTCTTTTTCAAGAGCCCGTAGTCGTTTGATCTTTGCTCTTACTTCGGAAAGTTGTGAGACGGCGATGTCCGTTGCGGCTTGGCATGAACGATCCGGGTGGCCTTGAAGCACAATCAATTCGGAGATCGCTTCAATTGAGAAACCAAGATCGCGTGCATGCTTGATGAAACTGAGACGCTCTAGCCCTGCCACATCGTAGCGCCGTTGGTTGCCTTCGGTGCGTTCTGGTGCGGCAAGCAGGCCCATTTCCTCATAGTAGCGGATAGTCGGAACTTTGACCTTCGTGCGCTTGGAAAGCTCCCCGATAGAAAACATGAAAATACCTCTTGAACCTCTAGTAACTAGAGACACTACACTATGGTCACGACAGATACAAAAAGGGCTTCCCAATGTCAGCATGTTGCGGACACAACGCCAAATTCGACGGCGTATCAGACGACTACAAAAGGAGGCTGTGGATTGTCATTGCTCTGAACGCGGTGATGTTCGTCGTCGAGATGACTGCCGGTCACTATGCAAAGTCTCAGGCACTTCAGGCCGACGCTCTAGACTTCCTTGGGGATGCTTTGACCTACGGTATCTCGCTGGCAGTGATCGGGGCTTCAATCCGTGCACGCACCAATGCCGCTCTGGCGAAAGGGGTGAGCTTGCTGCTGATGGGTCTTTGGGTGTTTGGATCGACCGTGTACCGGGTGTTCTATGTCGGAGTGCCGGAGGCCGAGATCATGGGCATCGTTGGCTTTTTCGCTCTTATGACCAATCTCGCAAGTGTTCTCTTGCTCGTCCGTTACAAGGACGGCGATGCAAATGTGCGCTCTGTCTGGCTATGTTCGCGTAATGACGCCATTGGCAATGTGGCCGTTATGTTTGCAGCTTTAGGCGTCTGGGGCACAGCTAGCGGTTGGCCTGACCTGATTGTTGCGGCGGTCATGGCAACGTTGTTTCTTTCCTCTGCTTTCCAGATCGTGCGCCAAGCGCTCGCCGAGCGTCGGGAAGTTGGCGAACATGAGCATGTTTGACGTGGATTATGACCTTTGATCTCGAATGATACGAAATCGGCTCAATTTAGTTGGAAATACCAAGGACTCTCGCCATGAACCTGAAACGCCGCCAAGTACTGACTTACGCCGCTGGCTTTGCCAGCACAGTACCATTTGCCGCGTTTGCGCAAGACACGCCTTCCGTCCGTGTTCTCAAGGATCCGAACTGCGGCTGTTGCCAGGTTTGGATCGACATCCTGCGGCAGGAAGGCTTTCGCATTACCGAGGAGCGCAGCTTTGGAACACAGCTTGTCCGCCACAAATTGGACAACGGCATTCCCGAAGAAATGATGTCCTGCCACACAGGCGAGATCGATGGCTATATGATCGAGGGGCATGTGCCGGTTGCAGACATTCGTCGTCTGCTGGAGGAGCAACCCAGTGCTGTTGGACTTGCTGTTCCTGGCATGCCCTACGGTTCCCCTGGGATGGGGCCGGAAGATCGTCGTGAGGCCTACGACGTGTTTTTGATCCTCAAGGACGGTAGCACCGAGGTGTTCAAGAGTTACGAAGCGGCCTGAGGCGACGTTCATCGAGCGGAAACAGTAAGGAGGAGAAGATGACGAAGCTTGGATTACGCACTCTTACCTTAAGCGTTCTGTCTATCACCATTGCTACAGTGGGTTGCGCACAACAACAACGAGGAGATTGGTGGGGTCACGGGCCAATGGGATCTAACCACATGAGGTCTGAGCACATGCGTGGTTGGGGGCACGGCAATATGGGGCCTGGCCAGCAGCAGCGCATGCAACGACATTGGACGTATATGAACGAGGACGTGCCCGCAGCCTACCGCGGGGCTCGGAGCACCATTCGTGCAACGCCCGAGAATGTTTCGGAGGGCAAGACGCTATATACGGAAAACTGCGCAAGCTGTCATGGAGCTGAGGGTTTGGGCGATGGTGAAGCCGGACGTTCGCTCGCGCCCTCTCCCGCTCTCCTACGATGGTTCGTTCAGATGCCGATGTCGGGGGACGAGTACCTTCTTTGGGCAATTTCCGAGGGCGGCGAACGCTTCGGAACAGACATGCCAGCCTTCAAGGAAGCGCTGAGCGAAGAAGACCTTTGGAAGATCATCGTTTATATGCGTGCGGGGTTCCCTTGATCTGTCGTCAATCTGTTGGTTTTTGATGAGTGTTTTTGCTGTCGATACTATGACGACAATTCTCAGCAGGCATAAAGCTGACAATGCGCCATTCTAGTAAGCTTCACGGAAGCGGACATATATGTAAGTCGCAGCACGAGCAGGTTAGGGCTCTCTCCTGCCGTTCTCTGCATATTGAAGTAAGGTCCGGTTCGGCCGCGTCCTGTTACCCCCGTCAAGTGAAGGCGCTACTTTCAGCCCGTTTGGCTTTCATTTTCTCCATCGCCATATCTTTCGCTGACCGACTTTTCCGCTTTGCGACCGTGCGCTGCGCATCAAATGCCGCCTGAAGTTCCTGGTCTTTTTCAGAAACCTCTTTCACCGGGGCAGGGGCCGGATTCGCATCCGCCAGAGCCTTTGCCGTGTCCCTGGCCTGTTCTTCAGCAAGATCCAGATGTGTACCTTTGATCTTTGGAGCATCACCCCCAAGGAACTGCATGAAATAGGGATCTTCGAAGTATCGGATCTTGTTTGCAATCACCGGCATCTTGCCTTCGCGGATCAGCACAACTTCATTTTCAGGCAATCGGCCAACGTGTTCGGGCCGGAGCAGGCGAATGCCTTCTTCACGCTCTGATATGCTGCCCATTTCCATCTTGCCGAGTGCTCGAGACTTCGACTTGCTTATGACCGTTTTGTCCCCGATGGACCTGGACACATGTTCGCGTACTTCGGAATCCTCTGAGGCGGCAAACATCTGGGTTCCAGCGTTTGCCAGCATCGCCCGCACACCCTCGTGCCCATAAATGTCCTGTAGGCGCGACAGTGTTTGCGAAATCACCACGAGCCTGCCCCCGAACGATCGCATGGTGTCATAGGCTTCAACAACGCGCTCAAGATGGCCGAGGCGTTGGAACTCATCGAGCAGCATCAAAACCTTGAACGGCTCATCTTCGCCCGGCTCAACAGTTTCGATGGTGTTCACCAGATCGAGGAAGAACAGGCGAATGAGCGTCCGGAACTCTTTGACCTTTTTCCCTGGCACGGAAAAGTAGATCGAGCTGGGGCGCCGACGCAGATCTTCAAAGTTGATGTCATTGCCCTGCGTGGCTCTTGCTACCGACGGGTTGCGCCAGAGCTGCAGGCCGGAGTTCAACATAACCGAAATCGTTGACCGCAGGATTTTGGATTCTTCGGCTGCAAGATTCAGAAACTCATCTGCAGCTCGCGCATATCCAACTTCTTCAGCCATTTTCTCATAGTCCTTTTGCTTGGTCGTTTTGACCAGGCGCAGGACTTCGGAAATGTATGGCCGCTTTCTTTTGATCGCCAGCATCGCCATTGCGCAGAACATGCCTTCAACACCACCCATAAAGCCCTGCGCGGACGAGCTGGGCGTGTCGAACATCTGAGTTGCAACCTGAATCACTTCTTCCCATCGCCGGTCCAGATTGTCGGCACGTGCTGCGCGGCGCAGAGGGTTGTAGCTGTGGCTTTTGTCGGGGTTCTCGGGGTCGAACACAAAAACCTCATCGCCCATTGCTGCCCGACGCGCGCCGGTTGTCTGGAAAATCTCGCCCTTGATGTCCAGGACGACGCAAGACCCATTGAAACGCAGGACATTCGGGATCACAAAGCCGCTGGTTTTGCCCGAACCAGACGGGGCAATGAACATCGCGTGCGGCTTTTGGACACCGGGGCCGGGCTTATAGTAGATCGCGTTTTTGTCCTTTGGCTCACCAAATTTGGCAAACACGATTTCACTATCCAATTTGTCTTTGAGCTTCAGAACCGACGCATAGCCTTCCTGGACGAGCTGAGGGGCCTTTGCAAAGGTCGCATCACCGTATTTCGTTGAGGGACCACGCAGCGCAGCCGCCACAAATGCAAAGGTCAAAACACCCACTGCGACCACCGCCACCAGACCCATGATCTGCTGCGTCTCTGCAGGCTGTGCCATGAACTTCTCTGGGATCGCCCAGATGTCCAGCCCGCGAAAGCCTCTGGTGTTGATGTATTCGAGCGCCAGCCCGACCACCAACACCGCGCAAGCCGAGGTAGCGATAAAGCCCATAGTACCGGCTATCGCGACCTTCTTGCCTTTGGGTAGATCCTGAAACTCAGCCATCGGTCAGCTCGCGTTTGAAGAAGCACACGATGCCAAATTCTGCACGTGCGACACCAACCATTTCCCAACCTTCTTTGCCCAGCTTTGCGAATTTCTCGCTGGCGTCGTCGCATTCCGAAAAAGGCACGTCTCGGTACTCGAATTTCTTCATCTTTGTACTCCTTCAATTCAGTTGTTCAGCAGTCATCAGAGGCGGGAAGATCACGCCGTTGACCTTCCGTTCGTCCCCGATTTTCTTCATGTGAACGATCATGTGAATGGTGGCCCGGATGTCATCGACCACTTCTGACTTTTGAACGGTCGGAGATCCGCGACGCACCATTTTGCTCATCCGTCCAATGGCATCTACGGGCGAGTTCGCGTGCATGGTGCAGACAGATCCATCGTGGCCGGTGTTCACCAGTTCCAAGAACATATTCGCGTCGTCGCCTCGGATTTCACCGCAGACGAGGCGGTCAGGCCGGAGGCGAAGCGCCGATTCCAGCAGCTTTGTTGGTGATCGAGGGCCATCTTCTTCGGAACGGTCGGCAAGCAGATCGACAGAATTGGGTTGCTCGATGTCCAACTCGGCCACTTCTTGAATCGTCACGATCCGTTCGCCCGGATCGACGCGCTTCAGCATTGCATTGAGGACAGTGGTTTTGCCGGACGAGGTGCCCCCGGCAATGATCACGTTCCATTTGCTAAGCATTGCAAGGTCGGCCAGCTCGTCAAAGTTCATTGTTCCGTCAGCGAGAACAGCCCGAGCATTTTCAAGCGCGCTATGATCGTTGTTTTCTGCCAACGCCGCCTCTTTGCTGGCGAAGCTGAACGCGCCCAGATCGACGTTTTTCACGCGCAGGAGACGGATCGCAACGGACCCCACGCCGGTTGTTGCTGGCGGAATCACGACCTGAACCCGCGCTTTACCCTGCTGTGTCGGCACGTTGGCCGTCGCAATCGGCTTCTTTTCTCCGAATGTTACATCGCTGAAACCGGCCACGCAGCGCCCGATGTTTTCTACATCGTCTCTGTTCAGAGTGATGTCTGTCCTGGTCATGTGCGTTGTGCCCATTTCTTCGACCCAGACCGATCCGTCAGGGTTCACAGAAATTTCGCTCAGGCTTTCATCGTGTAACAGATGCTCGATCTTGCCTGTATAGTATTCCAGAAGGCTATTCCCGTTCCGCCCGCTCATGTTCTTGTCCTTGGTAGAGCACTTTTTGGAACACTGGAGGTTGCCTTCGCTGCATCTCGGCTTTGCCTCGAACACGAAGGCATCCACATAAGATTCATTGCTTCCAAAAAGTGCTGAATTTGCTTCAAAAAAGGCCGCTACCGCACTCGATCATGCTGGCAGCGGCCGGAAAGACCGCTGAGGCGGTCGGCTCATTGGCTCGCTCTCAGAAGCTATCGAACACAACGTCGCGCTGCAGGATCGCGTTGATACGACTGCCCTGATCGACAAAGATTGTCGGAGTGATGCGCAGGTATTCATCAAGCGCCGCTGCCGTGGCGTTCTGCAGGTTAGACCCCACTTGGGTTGCCAGATCCGTTCTGACCGAGTTGTTGCTGTCGCTGTCAGACACCAGCGCCACAGGGGCAATACCGATGATGGACAACAACGCAGCCGTGCCGAACCGCTTCCCAAAGTGTGTGTTCACCCTGCCGGTCGCGCCGGTGCGGCCCTGTCCGTCCGTGCCAACTGAGCCGATCTGAGCGGAAAGGCCATCCGGTGTAATGACACGGCTCCAAACAATCATGATGCGCGTTTGCGCCAATGTCGTATCCGCTCGATACTCGCCATAGAGCTTCGATCCACGAGGCAGAAGCAAACGTGTGCCGTCCATCGAGTAGACGCCGCGTGTGATCGTTGCCACGACACTACCGGGCAGTTCCGAGCTGACCGCCCCACCGAATAGCGCCGACAAGACCGTGCCTTGCGTTAAGGTGCGCGACGGATCGTCAATGATCGAGGCCCCGACGATGGGTGGATATTCTTCGACCAGATTGTTTTGCCATGTCGTATTCGGGTTTTCCTGATAGCCGCGCTGTTCTTCAGGTAAGCGGGTGTCGTCTGGCTGGACTTGAACCGGCTGCGGCGCAGCAGGGAAGGGTTGGAAAATGACCGGCTGCGATCCACCATTGATCGGCTGGTAGTTTTGACCGGGTGCTTCCTGTGCCATCGCGCTTGACGCCAAAGCAACCAGGGCGAGGGTGAGTGCTGTTCTGTTCATCGTCAGCTCCATTAGTTTCTGCCGTATGGGTTTTCATCGAACACGATGCCGTCTGACTGGTTCTGGCGCTCGCGCATCCGCTTGAGTTCTTCAAGCCTGCGCCGCTCATCATCAGTCAGACCCGTAGTCTGCAAGTGGCTCATACTGGCGAGCGCCCGGGCCTCTGCATCAGCAACCGCCTGGGCAAGCTCAGTCTGAAACTTTTTCTCGCGCTCATCATATCTGACCTGAAGGCGTTCATTGGTCAGGTTCAGCGTTGCGATTTCACCGTCTTTTTCTGACAGCGAAACTTTGGCGTCCGTCAGCTCGTCTTGCAGATCGGAAATCCGGCCATTCTGTTGCTCGATTGTTTTCAGGGCTTGTTTCAGCCCTTCGGAATCGACCTGCGGCACTGCTACCGGTGTTGCCACCGCAATTTCCTCGGGCAAAGCCTCTTGTTCCGGCTCATCGACCTCTGGTCCCCGTGCGGTCAAAAGCCCGTATCGCTCGCCACCGCCTTGTTGCAAAGCGTCAACGCGGACACCCGTGTTGGTGCTTTTGTTTTCGTCGCCCATGACAAACCATACAAAGCCCAGGAACACCGCCCCTGCGATTGCAACAGTTATCAGCTTCTTTGGGTCGAACTTCTTCCGGACACGTTGCGACGGCTGTTCAGCCGCCGCCCGTGCCGCAATTGTCTGATCGCGGTTCATTACTTGCTGCCCCCCGGTTTAACTGTCTGTGAAGTGACGGGCCGACCGCTCACACTTGCCTGCTGAAACGCGTCGCCATCGTTTCGTACACAGATCGAAGTGTCCTCGATGCGCAGTGTCCAAAGATCTGAAAGGCCTTGCACCTGGATAATGCCGCGCTCTTTGACTGTGGTGTTCACCATCAGCTCGCGGCCATCAGGCAGGACACGGAAGATCCCCGGCAACTCCGCATCCTGCGGGATCTGCATATAGGTGTGAACGCCATCGTCCCACACGGCAGTAGGCGCGAAGTCAGCTTTGCCCGAGCGCGAGTAGTTTTGGTTGACGAAGCGGCCTGTTGGTTTCGGTTCGCTGCGCGCTACCGTGCCACGGCGCGTTGTAGTCCCGCCGCTGTTGTTTTTGTTGTAGAACGTGACCCGGAACGGAACACGTTTGCGTTCGGCGGCGCTCTCGGCCGGAACCAGATAGAAGTTGTATGTGCCGCGATTGGTCAGGACAGTCAGGTTTGAATCCGAGTTCAGGATTTCCGGCTTGAACGCAATAACGCGACCTTCCTGAAGGCGAGTGATCTGAAAACTTTCAGTGTCGCCCGCACCAATGCTGCGGACGGTTTCGCCCTGCGGAAAGTGAACATAGGTAATCAGGCGTTCACCCACAGGGATGCGGTACACCTGGTTCTCGACGTAATGGAAATGCGTGATGCGGTGATCCGCGTTCTTTCCGTCCGGTGTCGGTGTGATTTCAGCGAGCAGAGGCGTAGAGAATGCCAAAACTGCTGCGGCGGTGGCGGTGAGTGTTTTGAAAGAACGCTGCATCAGATGTCTCCCATTGCGTCTACGCGATAGTTGGTGACGACGAAGCCGAATGGATTTTCCAAAAGTTCGTCCATCGACGTCACGATTTTTTCCTCAAACCCATAGGTCACTGTGACCACGTAGCGGGCTGAGGCCGTTGCTTGGTTTGGAACGATCAGGGACTTGCGGATCTCGACCTGCACCGTCGCATCGTTGACCGGCGACACGCCCAGAATTTCGGTCTGCACCTTTGTCTTGGGCGTATAGATTTCGTCCGGATGGTTGTCGTTCGACCCGTCCCACAGTTCGCGGTAGGACGTTTCGGCCAGCTCATCAGAACGACGCAGCACCGATTTCAGGCGCTCGTTGTTGTCCTGGACATCATAGGTTTCCCGGTCGCGCACATAATTTGCGACTTCACGGAAGGCCATCGCCTCAGAAGGTTCCAGTTCTTCGACTTTTTCAGTCAGCAGGACCGGCAGTTTCGTGTCCGGATCAATGGAGAATGGCACCGCGCGGATTTCCTTCAAGGGAAGGAGCATCGCCCAACCAATCATAGAGGCCACGCCCATTGCCATGCCGACCATGCCGAATACCTGCCATTTGAAGGCATCGCGGCGTGCACCCAGAAAGAGTTCTTTTTCGTGATCTGTCACGTGTGACATCAGCTCAATACCTCGATTTAGGAAGATTTATTGACGCGAGCTTGTCGAATGCTCTGCCGGTAACGGTCAGCGGCGTAGCTCTGTCGAGCCGCCCCATCCTGATTGCGGGCTCTGTGTGCAATGTCCCGACGCGCTTGCATCGCGCGCGAGGCGCTGTCACGAACACCTGTCCCATCGCGGGCTGCGGAGGCCATCGCGGCGGCGGTTTTCCCACCGGCTACTGCACCCCTTGCGCCGTCGCTTGCAGTGCCCAATGCACTTCTTGCGGCAGCGACGGCACCAGTTGCCACGGCAAGACCCGAGGATGCCGAAACGATTGCACCCGACATTCCGCCCGCGAGCGATGGGATCTGCGTGAGCATCACGATTGACACAATGCAGATCGCCAAAAACCGGCCACTGGCCTCCATATTGTTCACATCCTCAACAGCGGTCAGTTCTGAGCTGAAAAGGGCCTGAATAAGAGAAACAATACCTGTCAGAACGACGATGACCATGATCAGGCCAACAGTCGTTTTCGCCCAGGCTGCGAAGATATTGGCTGTTGCTGAGCTGAGCAGCGTTGCGATGAAAACAGGCGCTAGTCCCAGCAGGACCGCCAGACCGCCTTTTGCGATCAGCGCCATGCCGGTGCCAAAAGCTACGATGACAGCCCCAACAACCCAGAGAATAGCCCCGGTGATGCTCAGGCCCCAGGTCGCGTTTTCAATGGCCTGCTGGCCCATCAAGAAACACTGAAGCGCAATGTCATCGAGTGCTTCCCAGACATTTGTTGTGCCGGTCAATTCTCCGGCAATCGTGTCTGGGAGGCTCGAAATGCCCTGATAAATGGGCTGAAAGAAGCTCCAGCTGGAAGCCATACCAATGATGATCGTCGCCCGAATGATCCAGCCGACATAGCCACCAAACCCGATTTCCCGGATTTGAAGCACACCGTTGATCAGCATTGCCACGAAGATCAGCGCGGCTATTGCCCAGAGGGCGGATGCAAGATCCGCCGCCAGGCTGTTGTATGCTTGCTGCGAGAAGTTATTAAGCGCAGCCTCAATCGAGCTGACGAAATCTTGGATCACGGCCCACAAGCCTCCTCAATTGCAGGGCGCAGAGCTTCCAGACGGGTCCGTTGCTCTTTTTTAAGCGCGGCAAGATTGTCGGACGGTTGGGTCCAAAACTCGTCTTGGTCAGCTCCGACCTTTTGGGCCGCGTCCTCACGGCTCAAACCACCCAGCGGACATTCGGTGCTGTAGGTCTCGCCAGACTTGCGCAGATTACATTGCTCGATGGTGGCCTCGTGCGCTGCTATGACCTGTTCATTCAGGATCACCACCGACCAGTTGGTCACAAGAGGCTGCTTGTCTGCGGATTGGCCCGCTTCGGCCATGCGCGCTTGATCGTCTTTGACGAATTGACGACCGTACTCACTCGCGCCCGAGTACCCAAGGCACTTACGATATTCATCGAACGGCATATCGACCTTGGGTGACGGGCGCAGCTTCACCTGTGCCGATGCAGCACCCGACATAACGACGGCGGCTGCAATGGTCAGGATGAGAGTTGAGCGGAGTTTCATTGTGAGGTTCCTCGTACATAGTTGCTGAGTGTCGAAAGATCAGCAGCGGTTGCAGCCAGATCCGTGCCCGACGCCAGAGCATTAGCCGAGGTTGCGCGCAAGATTTCAATTTCAACTTGCAGGAGTTTCAGGAGAACCGCCGTGTTATAGTCGATTGCATCCTTCAGATCTTCTTGCTGACCGATTTCACCGCGCAGTTTTTCAGCATCTTCGGAGAGCTGACCGGCCATGTCATAGCCATTCTCACCCAACGCCGACGCCATCAGGCCCGCACCACCACGCTCAGACAGGATGCGGCGAGCCTGCACATCCGATCCGCTGAAGTCGGACAAGATGCCATCGTTCAGGCCGAGGTTGATTGATCGACGTTCCATTGCCTGCGCAGCGACATCGGGCAGGCCGGAGATACCGCCCTCCGCTGCATCCAGTGCGTAGCCGAGCGTGTCAGCAGCAGTCGCCAGTTTCAAAAAGCTGCGGCTGTTGAACTCATCCAGATCTGTCAAACCGCTGATGGTTTTGAAGGAGTTTTCGAGCAATGCCCGCTGTTGTTCCAGTTTCTCGTACTGTTCCAGCAATTGCTCGTACTGGCGGACCATTTCAGCGATTTCTTTGGCCGAATTGGCGGCGTCCTGCGTGATGGATGCAGAGTCCACCACCGGAACACCCTGGGCCGATGCCATGACGGGCAGGGCGGCCAGAACTGAAACAGCAATGGTTGTGCGGAATTTCTTTGAAATATTCATCAGACAAGCTCCAAGTTTTCAGGGGGGGTCATGCGCTCAAAGTCGCAGGCGCATTTGCTGCGATAGCCCGAATAGGTGCTGGTGCAGGCTGAGACAGCGGCCAGAACTACAAGGGCGATTACAAGGCGGGTTTTCATGTGATTTCCTTCCAGAAGTTGGGGTTTTTTCGCCAGTCAGGATCAGGGAACGATTTTCCGTCTGATCCGCTCAGAACACGGAGAAGCGGGCCGAGAGCGCCGACATCGACATCGAGCCAAACACTCTCATCACCCTTTTTCATGAGCATTACGCGGTCGCCAAAATGCGCCCTCAGCGCGGCCAGCTCTGAATCGTTCAAGCCGATTGCCCGGTAGTCTGCTTCATTGCCGGATCGAGAGGGGAACAAGAGCTGCGTGCTGGTGTTTTCCAGGATCGACTTACTTGCCGCCGACGACAGGAGGTGATCGGGGATCTGCGTCATCATCATCAT
>NZ_WQGP01000012.1:0-99129 GCF_013034745.1 Ruegeria lacuscaerulensis
CTCTGTCCTCCGTTCACTATACATAACGGTGGACCTAGTCAGATGAGGCATTCCAAGAGAGCTCCACAATTAACTCGGAGAAATTTTGGTTTCCTCCAGAAACCAAAATTCACCGATTTTATTGTAGAAGCGATGCTGCGCATCGGTTTGTACAGGTAGGGCTGGCCGCATCCATGAAAAGATCATTGACGCAGGTGTGGGAATCTTACTTCGAAGAAATTGGATTAGACACTGAACTTTCCGCAAAATATATCCCGTATATCGCCCGATGCGCAGATGCAAAAATTCCGCCGATTTTTGAGCAAGACCACTTGGCCCAACTTTTGGGTTTAGAATTGCCGATGATGCTCAGTATGGTTTTTGGGACGAAGAGTTTTTATCGTTCGTTTTCAATACCGAAGCGTTCGGGAGGACGCAGGGAAATCGTTGCTCCTTATCCATCCCTCTTAGAGGCTCAACGATGGATCGCCGAAAATATTTTGGACTCTGTGAAAGTGTCCGTATGTGCAACTGGCTTTCGAAGAGGAAAGTCGATTTTAGACAACGCACGGCTTCACTGCGAGCGCGACCAGATACTTAAAATTGATATTAAGGATTTTTTTCCCTCAATCTCATTCCAGAGAATAATGCGCGTTTTTACTTCAATTGGTTACCCGAACGAAGTTGCTTACCTTTTGAGTAAAATATGCACTCTTGGAGACTCGCTACCTCAAGGGGCGGCGACCAGCCCAACGCTTAGCAATATCGTGTGCCGCCGTATGGACGTTAGATTTTACAAGGTTTGCAAGCGACATAGGCTTCGTTATACGCGATATGCTGATGATATTGCTGTTTCAGGAAAATCCATACCAAGTGGAATAGCCAGGCTTTTCTTCGAAATCATAGAGGACGAAGGTTTTGAGGTTAATCAACAGAAAGTACGTTTTCTTGGCAAAGCCGACCGAAAAATCATAACTGGACTGGACATAACTTCAGGAGTTCCAAGAGTGCCGCGGAAGTTTCGCCGCGAACTCAAAAAAGATGTCTACTTTGTATGGTCTGCCGGCCTTTCTACGCACGTATCTCGGAGGAAAATTTTTAATCCCCAGTACATTGACCATCTTATGGGCAGGATCGAATTTTGGCGCCAAGTAGAACCAGAATGCGTGCAGCTGGCCACTGTCCAGCGCAGAGTGAATGAAATTGTAAGTCAGCAGAAAAGTTACTCTGGAACAAGTAAGTTTCAACTTTGATAGAGTGTTTGCCCGCTTGGATTACTCCGCACTGTATCTAACAAAATGGATGCAGAGAAATAATTTATTCGATTCCAAAAATCGGAATCATACAGATTTATCAAGTACTTAATGCATAAAAAGTTTTTCTACGTGGTTATAATAGGGGGTATCATGATTTAAGTACAAAATTTTAATTGATATAAATCAAAATTTTAGAATGCAAATTATGTTCCGCCCCCGACACCATTTTCCCTCAAAAGAGAGCAACTCTTTTCGGTTCGTTTAGGCGCTTGTCCGAAGTGGAATTTCCCGCATTCTTAGCCCAAAGATCCAGAAAAATATTCTTTAGTCCTGCAACCGGAGAATCGCGAAACAGATTTCGTCGAAATACCCGAGCGAATGCTATTTAACAATAGATTTGAAGTTTTGGTGGAGCCTAGGGGAGTCGAACCCCTGACCTCTTGCATGCCATGCAAGCGCTCTCCCAACTGAGCTAAGGCCCCATCAAGGTACTGCTTAAGCAGTGGGCGGACGTTTATGAGACGGCGGCGATGAGTGCAAGTCCAAAAAAGGAATTCTGGAAAAAACTTTCGCCCCAATATCCGGGATGGTTCGAGGCGACGCAGGGTCGCCTCTGAACGGGATCAGTTTTCGTCTTCCGACGACATGTCGGTGATGTCGTCCAGCGAAACATCATCATTGCTGTCGTCATCATCATCCAGCAGGTCATCGTCCAGATCGACATCGACATTGTCGTCATCGTCCAGAACCAGATCTTCGTCCGACGCTTTCTCGCGCGCTTTGGCCGATGCCGCATCTTCCGCGTCAGCAGCAATCATCCGGCTTTTGCCGGTGTCCAGTTCCACGATCTCGCCGGTATAGGGGCTGACGATCGGGTCCTTGTTCAGGTCGTAAAACCGCTTGCCGGTTGTCGGGCAAACGCGCTTTACGCCCCATTCTTCCTTGGGCATGTGAAATCCCCTTGATATCAGGTGAGTCGTAATAACGATTCAGGTCACGTGCCACATGCAGCGGGCACTGTCAAAGCCTTTGAGCAGGAGAAACCGACCCATGGGGGATCACGCCTTACCGGGAACGCCTCGGGTCCCGTTGACGTTGCGAAAATCGGCGCGTGCGCGGCGGATCAGCCTGCGGATTTCCCAACTGGACGGGCGGGTTACGCTGACCTACCCGCAAGGGGTGCCCGAGGCCGAAGCGCTGAGTTTTGCGCGCGCCAAGGAGGATTGGATCAGGCAGCACCTGCAAGACCGTCCTGACCCCGAACAGGTTCAGATCGGCCAGAGCATACCGGTGGAAGGGGTTGACCGGCGAATCGTTGAAGCACAGGGGCGTCGCGTTGCCTTGGTGGGCGGTGAGATCGCGGTGCCCAAAGGGTCGGAAGGGCGCAGGCTGGCTCGGTTCCTCAAGGAATTGGCACGCGACCGGCTGACTGAGGCCTGTGATGATTATGCGGCAATGCTGGGGCGGGACTATTCTAGCCTGACCATCCGGGACACGCGGTCGCGGTGGGGCTCATGCAGTTCGGCGGGCGGGTTGATGTTTTCCTGGCGTCTGATCCTCGCCCCGTCCGAGATCCTGCATTATGTCGCGGCGCACGAGGTGGCACATTTGGTCGAGATGAACCATTCTCCAGCGTTCTGGGCGCAGGTGGAAAGGATTTTCGGCGACTACCGGGATCAAAGGCGCTGGCTGCGCGACAACGGGGCGCAGCTTCATCACTATAGATTTGACAGCCCGCCGAGTTGACGGCGGGGCTGGATGTGATCACATGGGCACATGCAGAGCCCTCGTTCCTCCGACTCGCAAACCGCAACACATGACCGGATCTATCGGGCGCTGCGCGCGCGGATCATGCATGGCGAGATTGCACCGGGCCACGCGCTGACCTTGCGTGGGATCGGCAAAGAGTTTGGTGTATCCATGACGCCCGCCCGCGAGGCGGTGCGGCGGTTGGCAGCCGAAGGGGCGCTGTTCCTGTCCTCGTCCGGGCGCGTTTCGACGCCTGAGTTGACCAATGACCGGATCGAAGAACTTGCCGCCCTGCGCGCACTACTAGAGGTCGAATTGGCTAGCCGCGCCTTGCCGCGTGCCCATATTGCCCTGATCGACCGGTTGCAGAGCATCAACATGACCGTGGCCGAAATGGTCACGAAAAGGGACGCGGTGGGCTATATTCGCACCAATCTGGAGTTTCACCGCACGCTTTATCTGCGGGCGCAAGCGCCGGCGATGCTGGCGATTGCCGAGACGGTCTGGTTGCAGTTGGGGCCGACTATGCGCGCGCTTTATGGGCGTTTGCGCCGGACCGAGCCGCCGCATTACCACAAGCTGATTATCGCCGCGCTGAAAGCAGGGGACGAGCCGGGATTGCGTCTAGCTGTGCGGTCGGACGTGACCCAGGGGCTGCGGATGCTGGTCAGCTAGGCGGCTTGCCGCCGAAGGGCCTGTTGCTGGGCGAATGGATGACACTTTGCTGGCTTGGATCCGGCCGCTGCTGTAGTCTGGTTCCAATCAAAACAAGAGCAGATTTCAGCCATGATCAATCGTCGGGTATTTTCCATCGGCCTCGGGGCGTCCGTTTTGACAGCTTGCACGGAAGGGGCACAGACAACCGCCCCCGCATCGCGGATGCGCGCTGTTCCGAATGCAGGTTGGGACGCTTGGGTCGCAAGCTTCAAAAACCGCGCTGCGGCGCAGGGCATCTCGCAAAGCACACTCGATCGGGCCTTTCAGGGGGCGGGCTATTTGCCGGGCGTGATCGAGCGTGATCGCAATCAGGTCGAATTCAAGCGCTCGCTTGAGGATTATCTGGCCATCGCCGCCTCGGACGAACGGATCGAGACCGGCAAGCAAATGATGGTGCGTTACGCTGGAACCCTGTCGCAGATTGAATCGCAATATGGTGTCGACAAAGAGGTTGTGGTCGCTGTTTGGGGGCTGGAGAGCCGCTATGGCGCGCGGCGAGGCGATATACCCGTGATCTCGGCGACGTCAACGCTGGCCTATGACGGACGGCGGGGTGCCTTCTTTGAAAAGCAGCTGATCGCGGCGCTTCAGATCATACAAGAGGGCGACACGACACCTGCCAACATGACCGGCAGTTGGGCAGGGGCGATGGGGCACACGCAGTTTATCCCGACCTCGTATCTGGCCTTCGCGGTGGATCATACCGGCGATGGACGGCGTGATATCTGGTCTGATGACCCGGCAGACTCATTGGCTTCGACCGCAGCCTACCTTGCCCGTTCGGGTTGGGTGCGTGGCCAGCCTTGGGGGGGAGAGGTTGGAACTGTGTCCGGCACGCCAGTCGCGGTGCTGCAACCGCAGGTGCCGGGGCCGCGCATTGCCGTGTTCCGCAATTTTCAGGTGATCAAGCGCTATAACAACTCGGATAGCTACGCGATCGGTGTTGGGCACCTGTCCGACCGGATTGCCGGCGGCGCACCCTTTCAGGCCTCATTCGGCCCGGACAAGACAGGTCTGACTTTGGAGGATCGGAAAGAGTTGCAGCGTCGCCTGACCGCGGCGGGCTATGACACGCAGGGCGCGGATGGAGTGGTTGGAAATAACACCAAAACCGCCATCAGCGCCTATCAACGCGCCAACGGCCTTTCGGTGACGGGCACGCCCTCGGTCGCGTTGCTGCGTCGGTTGGGGGGCTAGGGTCAGGACCCACTAATCTTGCACCACTGGCGCGCGAACGGCAAAAAAAGCAATGGTTTTTGGGCGCGCCGGGACTGGCGGTGTCAGTTCCAAGCGATCAAAGCCGCTGCTTTGCAGCGGTTCATGCGTCCGAAGGATTTGACTGATTTTGCCTCTGAACTGTGTTACATCCATTAGAAATAGAACCACTATTCCAGCAAGAATGTGCCTTGTCAGAACCAAAATCAGTCAAACCAGTGGCGCAAGATTAGTGGGTCCTGACCCTAGGCCTACGCGGCTAGCCCTTTCGCGCCGATATCTAGGAATTTCTGGCGGCGGTGCTGAATCAGCGCGGCGGCATCCTTGCCGTCCAGCTCTTTAAGCATGTCCGTGATGGCTGCGCGCACCGATTCCACGGTGGCCGGACGATCGCGGTGGGCACCGCCCTTAGGTTCCGAGATGATCCGGTCGCATACGCCCAGCTTATACAGATCCTGCGCCGTCAGGCGCAGTGCTTCAGCCGCTTCGCGCATCTTTTCAGCGTCCTTCCAAAGGATCGAGGCGCAGCCCTCGGGCGAGATCACCGAATAGACCGAGTGTTCCAGCATCGCCACCTTGTTGGCCGTCGCAAAGGCAACCGCACCGCCCGATCCACCTTCGCCGATGATGACCGAGACCAGCGGTACGCCGATCTTCAAGCACATCTCGGTCGACCGCGCGATAGCCTCGGACTGGCCCCGTTCCTCGGCCCCTTTGCCGGGGTAGGCGCCAGCGGTGTCGATCAGGGTGATCACCGGCAGGCCAAAACGCCCCGCCATCTCCATCAGGCGCACGGCTTTGCGATAGCCCTCGGGGCGCGCCATACCGAAATTCCGTTCGATCCGCGATTTGGTGTCGGACCCCTTTTCGTGACCGATCACCATGACAGGCTGGTCGTTGAAGCGGGCCAGCCCGCCGATCACGGCCAGGTCGTCGGCAAAGTTCCGGTCGCCCGCCAGAGGGGTGAATTCCGTAAACAATTCTTTGACATAGTCCTGACAATGGGGGCGTTCGGGGTGACGCGCCACCTGGCATTTCCGCCAGGGGGTCAGATCGCTGTACAATTCATCCAGCAGTTTGACGGCCTTGGCGTCCAGCGCGGCGGCTTCTTCGGCCACGTCCATCTCTTCGTTGGAGCGGGCCAAGGCGCGCAATTCCTCGGCCTTGCCTTCGATCTCGGCCAGGGGTTTTTCGAAATCCAGATATTGGGTCATGACGCCTCTCAACGCGGAAATTCATTGCTATATGACCTGACGTCGCGAGGGATGCAACTCAACAGCAGTTTTCCGCACCAAAAGGCTGTCTAGCCCGGCCACAGGATCGGGTAGAGCGACAGGACCAAAAGCGCGGCCATTGTCCAGTTGAACACCACCAGCCTTCGTGCGTTTGTCAGCAGCCGGGCCATCTGCTGTCCCAGTACTGTCCATGTGCTGACCGAGGGCAGGTTCACCGCACCAAACACCAAAGCAACAGTGATGATCGCGCCCATCGTGTGGTTGGGCGTGTAGACCGTCGTCGCCGTCAAGGCCATTGTCCACGCTTTGGGGTTGACCCACTGGAAAGCGGCGGCTTGCCCAAATGTCATTGGCGTTCCTTCGGTTTCGCCCCTGGTCGCTGGCGCGGCGTGGGCGATTTTCCACGCAAGCCAAAGCAGATAGGCGACGGACAGAATTTTCAGTGCGCTGTGCAACAGGGGTACCCGCATAAAGACTTGCGCCAGACCAGCCCCGACCAATAGAACCATAACGGTGAACCCGATCCCGATGCCCAGCATATGCGGGACGGTGCGGCGAAACCCGAAATTCGCACCCGAGGCCATCAGCATCAGGTTATTCGGCCCTGGCGTGATGGACGAGACGAAGGCAAACATCATCAATGCGAAAAGCAGATCATAGGTCATTGCAGGATATTTGTCCGATCCACAGCAAATGAAATTGCGAAATCGCGCAAGTTTTCCTAAGTTTCGCAATGAATGGTGAAGATTGACCAAATAAACCAACATTTATTGCGCGAGCTGTCACGCGACGGGCGCATCAGCAATCTGGAGCTTGCCGACCGGGTTGGCCTGTCTCCCTCGGCCTGTCTGAGACGGGTGCAGGAGTTGGAGCGCGTGGGTGTCATCCAAGGCTATCGGGCGGTTCTTAATCCGGCGGCGTTGGGTGTTGGGTTCGTCGCCTATATCGGCGTGGGTCTGGGCGAGCATACCAAAGCTGCACAAGAAGGGTTCGAACGCGCTTTGCAGCGTGCACCTGAAGTGGTGGAGTGTCACAACATTACCGGAACGATTGAATACCTGCTGCGGGTGGAGTGCGCGGACCTTGCCTCGTACAAAACGTTCCACACCGAAGTGCTGGGTACATTGCCGCATGTGACCTCGATCACGTCCTATGTGGTGATGGATTCGCCCAAGGATTTGCGTGCCTGACAGCGCAAATGTGAATTTTAACTGTCTTGCGAGGTTAATTCTCACATCCTAGTGTTTATCCAATGTCCTGACCAAAATGGGGATTAACCCCAATGGGACCACACTCAGGGAGAAGACCATGAAATTCGCTCAGACCGGAGCGCTGGCCGTGACCCTGGCGATGATCGCCGGGATGGCTGTGTCCGCGCCGCTGAAATTGCAGCCTGCCAATCCTCAGCCAAGCCCAAAAGCGGGTTTGAATGTGAAATATGCGTGGGAGGGGAACCCGCCGCGCAAAATCCAGAACCTGTCAAAAGTTGAGTTTTTGTTGAAAAAGGCCGAGCCTGGCCCGCCTTTAATTGGGCTCGACTATCGCGACACGAATGAAGGGGACCCGGTTCTGACTTACAATCAGGCGTTCAATGTGGCGGCTGAAGTCACCGGTTATATCAAGTTCGATTCGCCTGGAATCTATGAATTGGAAACATGGTCCAATGACGGCATTGACGCTTGGGTCGGCGGTCAGCAGATCGGCTATGTGAATGGTCGACAGGGCTGTGAAGCCAATCAACGCACAGAGGTTGAGGTGCCCAAGGCCGGTTGGTATCCGCTCAACATCAAGTATTTCCAGAAATACGGAACCTCTTGCCTGATGATGAAATGGGGCAAGCAGGGCGAGCGGTTCACCTGGACGCCAAACAACGTGTTCGGCAGGTAAGAAAGGCGCCCCGCGGGGCGCCTTTTTCGTCAGCCATTTGCAGCGATCAGCTCGGCCTGTGCCACGATCACCTCGGCCTGCTTGATCGAGGCGATATCGACCAGACGTCCTTTGTAAACGGTTGCGCCTTCGCCATTGGCCTTGGCCTGTTCCATTGCCGCCAGTATCTCGCGCGCCTCTGTAACCGCCTCGTCCGAAGGGGTGAAGACCTGATTGGCCAGCGAGATCTGCTTGGGGTGGATCGCCCATTTGCCCACCATACCCAGCGTGGCCGAACGTTTGGCCTGCGCGATATAGCCCTCATCATCCGAGAAATCGCCGAACGGGCCGTCAACGGGCAGCACGCCATGGGTGCGGCAGGCGGCGACGATGGCCGCCTGTGCCCAATGCCACGGATCGGACCAGTGCTTTTCGCCCTCGCGCAGCATGTAATAGTTTTCCTGCGTGCCGCCGATGCCGGTGGTCTGCATCCCCATCGAGGCCGCGAAGTCTGCTGCCCCAAGGCTCATGGCCTGCAGGCGCGGGGATGAGGCCGCGATGGCTTCGACATGGGCGATACCAGCGGCGGATTCGATGATGACCTCAAAGCTGATGGGCTTGGTGCGGCCCTTGGCGCGCTCGATCGCCGTGACCAGCGCGTCAACGGCATAGACGTCCTCCGCACAACCCACCTTGGGTATCATGACTTGGTCCAGACGGTCGCCGGCCTGTTCCAGCAGATCAACCACGTCGCGATACCAGTAGGGCGTGTCTAGGCTGTTGATGCGGACGGACATGTATTTGCCGCCCCAGTCGATTGTGTTCAGCGCCTCGATCACATTGGCTCGGGCCACATCCTTGTCAGTGGGTGCAACGGAATCCTCAAGGTCCAAGTTGATCACGTCGGCGGCCGAGGCGGCCATTTTCGGGAACAGCTTGGTGTTCGAACCGGGACCAAACAGCTGACAACGGTTTGGGCGGGCAGGGGCGGCGGGTTGAAGGCGAAAGCTCATCTGGACCTCGTGCGGGAAAGGAAATTGCGATTTTGTTGGCTTATCTGGTATTAAATTGCGCAACGTGGCGCAAGCGTCTTTGTGCAGGCGCGGCAATGCATTCGCAGCATTCCCCAAAATACGCTGCGTCGTGGGCGGTTAAAGTTTAATCACTTTGGAAACTTGAAAAGTCTTTGCGCATTTTCGGCAAACTGCGCAAAATTCTCCCAACCCAACTGACGTTGACAGAAGGATTCGCGAAACTCTCGCCTGCCGGCTCCACTAGCCTGCGTCGGAATCAAAGGAGTGCACCGCAATGATCGAGACACCGTATCTGTTGTTTTTGGGCGATGCGCCCGACCAGTTGGCCGCAAAAGTCGCCATCGGCATCCGGGACTGGCGTCCCGAGAACGCCGTGGGCCAGTACCGGATGGAGGGTTGCAAGGCCGATCTGGGTATGACCGATCTGACTCTGGCCGAGGCCAAAGCCGCCGGCGCGAAAACGCTGGTCATTGGCGTTGCCAACCGGGGCGGCGTGATCAGTGCGGCGTGGAAGAAAGTGCTGATCGAGGCGCTCGAGATGGGGTTTGATCTGGCCTCTGGCCTACATAACCTGTTGCGCGATGAGGGCGATCTGGTGGCCGCGGCGCAAACCCACGGCTGCACGTTGCACGACGTGCGTGTGCCGACTGTTGGCTATCCGATTGCCAATGGTAAAAAGCGCAGCGGCAAGCGGTGTCTGGCCGTGGGGACCGATTGTTCGGCAGGCAAGATGTACACCGCCATGTCGATGGATGCCGAGATGCGCAAGCGGGGCATGAAATCCACTTTCCGCGCCACGGGGCAGACGGGCATTCTGATCACCGGGCAGGGGGTTCCGCTGGACGCGGTCGTGGCCGATTTCATGGCCGGTGCGGTCGAATACCTGACGCCAGAGAATGACGCCGATCACTGGGATCACATCGAAGGGCAGGGGTCACTGTATCATGTGTCCTATTCCGGTGTGACTATGGCGCTGATCCACGGCGGTCAGCCCGATGCGCTGATCCTGTGCCACGAGCCTACGCGGACGCATATGCGTGGCTTGCCTGAGTATTCCCTGCCGTCGCTGCCGGATCTGCGTGACGCGGCGCTGCCGCTGGCTCGGATAGGCAACCCGGCCTGTCAGGTTGTCGGTGTGTCGATTAACACCCAGAACCTGAGCGAAGACGACGCGCGTGCCTATATCGCCGAGGTTGAGGCCGAGTTAGGCTTGCCCGCCACTGACCCGTACCGCTTTGGCGCGGGTAAGCTGGTTGACGCGCTGGCGGCGCTGTAACACGGTCTGGCAAAGATTTTTCGTCGAAAAATCTTGGTCGCTCTGCTGGGGAAAGGTGTGTGATGCGGATAGACATTTCGCGGGATGTGTTTCGGTTGGCGCAGGTGTTCACCATCTCGCGCGGGTCGCGGACCGAGGCCAAGGTGCTGACCGTTCGGATCTCGGACGGGGTGCATCAGGGCTGGGGAGAATGCGTGCCCTACGCGCGCTATGATGAAACACTGGAGTCGGTTGAAGCCGAGATCGCGGGTCTGCCTGCAGACATCACCCGGCAATCGCTTATGGACCTGCTGCCCGCTGGGGCGGCGCGAAATGCCGTAGACTGTGCGCTGTGGGATCTGGAATGCAAGCGTGCGGGCAAACGGGCGTGGGACTTGGCCGGTTTGCCAGTTCCGGGCCCCGAGATCACCGCATATACTCTGTCGCTGGACACGCCCGAGGCGATGCAGGCGCAAGCAACCGCCAACGCGCATCGTCCGCTTCTCAAGATCAAGCTGGGCACACCGGACGACATGCCCCGTCTTGAAGCTGTGCGCGCGGGCGCGCCGAACGCGCGGATCATCGTCGACGCGAATGAGGGTTGGTCGGCCGCTGTTTATGCCGACCTTGCCCCGCATCTGGTGCGTTTGGGTGTGGCTCTGGTCGAGCAACCCTTGCCTGCCGGTGAAGATGACGCGCTGATCGGAATGGAGCGTCCGGTGCCCGTGTGCGCCGACGAGTCCTGTCATGATCGCAGCAGCCTACCCGGTCTTAAAGGCAAGTACGATGTCGTCAACATCAAGCTCGACAAAACCGGCGGTCTGACCGAGGCTCTGGCGCTGCGGCAGCAGGCGCTGGCCGAGGGCTATAGGGTCATGGTCGGTTGCATGGTCGGCAGCTCGCTTGCGATGGCACCTGCGACCTTATTGGCGCAGGGTGCGATGGTCACAGACCTTGACGGCCCGCTTCTTCTGGCCGAAGACCGCACCAACCCGCTGATTTTTGATGACGCCGGAGTGCATCCGCCAAAAGCGGCGCTCTGGGGCTGAGGAGAGTGACATGACCCGCACCGTTTACGTGAACGGAGAGTACCTGCCCGAGACCGACGCCAAGGTTTCGATCTTTGACCGTGGTTTTCTGATGGCCGACGCCGTTTATGAGGTGACCAGCGTGCTGGACGGCAAGCTGATCGACTTTGAAGGCCACGCGGTGCGTCTGAAACGCTCGCTGGACGAGCTGCAGATGGCCGAGCCCTGCAGCAAGGATGAACTTCTGGCAATTCACCGCAAACTGGTTGAGCTGAACGGAATCGAAGAAGGTCTGATCTATCTGCAGGTCTCGCGTGGCAGCGACGGGGACCGGGATTTCGTGTTCCCTGCGGCCGATACCAAGCCGACGCTGGTTCTGTTCACCCAGAACAAGCCGGGATTGGCCGACAGCCCGGCGGCGCAGAAGGGCGCTAAGATCATCTCGATTGATGACATTCGCTGGGGCCGCCGTGATATCAAGACAGTGCAGTTGCTGTACCCGTCGATGGGCAAGATGATGGCCAAGGCTGCCGGGTGCGATGATGCGTGGATGATCGAGGATGGCTATGTCACCGAAGGCACCAGCAACAACGCCTATTTCGTCAAGAACGGCAAGATCGTGACCCGTCCGCTGTCCAATGACATTCTGCACGGCATCACGCGCAAAGCTGTGCTGCGAATGGCAGCCGAGGCGCAGATGGAAGTCGAAGAGCGTCTGTTTACGATCGATGAGGCGAAAGAGGCGGATGAAGCGTTCACCACCTCGGCCAGCGCCTTTGTCATGCCGGTAGTCGAGATTGACGGCGTCGCACTAGGCGATGGCACGCCAGGGCCGATAGCCAAGCGCCTGCGTGAGATTTATCTGGATGAAAGCCGCAAGGCGGCGATCTAAGCAAAAGGCCCGCCAAACCGGCGGGCCTTTTTGATTTCAGCGTTCAACCTTTTTTGGTGACGTTTTCGTCAAAGGCGACCTCGAAGGCGGCCTGTTTTTCGGGGCTGGCTTCGGTCTGATAAATAGCTTTCCAGTCATCCATGGTCATGCCGTAGAAAATCTGACGGGCTTCGTCCTTGCCCATCTCGATGCCTTTTTCGTTTGCGGCTTCCTGATACCAGCGCGACAGGCAGTTGCGGCAGAACCCGGCCAGATTCATCATGTCGATGTTCTGCACGTCGGTGCGGTCTTCCATCAGGTGCTTTTGCAACCGGCGGAAGGCTGCGGCCTGAAGTTCGATTTCGGTTTGCTTGTCCATGCGCTGACTCCGGATGACAGTATCGTTGTCCTTGACCTAGCGGCCCGGAGGCGATGTTTCAACAAACAGGATGTCAGGCCAGTTTCAAGGCCAGCCAAGGTACGATGCAAAAGATCAATGTAAGGACCTTGTAGTTGGCCAGATATCGGAAATACGCTCGTTTCACTTCCGACCGCTCCATCTGGAATAACTTGCTGTGAACGCCCGCAATCTGCTCCTGCAGCAGCAGGACCATTAATGTTGTGAACAACAGCACTGCGATGTTCAGCGCGGCCATCCAACCAAACACAGAGGTTACGAATTCCTGGGTCATGGCGATCCCCTTTCGACGAATATATGGCGATCAGGTGGTATACTCACAATGACGTGTGATCAAAGGTCGCTGGTATCCAGTGCGTCCTGTAGCACAACGGCCAAACGTTCCGCCCAAGCCCGTTGTCCAGCGTGATCGGCGATCAGATCATTGCGCAGCTCGATCAGGGCATTGGGGCGACCAAAGGCGGTGCAGTGCTTGTCGATAGCATCTCCGGGCAGGACACCGGTATAGGGTTCGTTTACGCCGACGCACAGGTCGTCTTCTGCCTGCAACCGGGTGATCAGCGGGCGCGCAAAACGCTCGTCCGGGGTGTGCAAAACGCCCACATGCCACGGGCGTGGGTCGCGCCCCCGCAGCTGTCGGGTAAAGGAGTGCATGGACACAATCACCGCATGGGGTAAGGCCGCCAGCTCGGCCAAAGCATTGTGATAGGGGCGATAACACATGTTCAGCCGCCGTTCCCGCTCGGCTGCGTCGGCGTGACGATTGCCGGGGATGATCGACCCATCATACAGCTTCATCAGCAGGGTCGGGTCATCCTCACCCCGGTTCGGGTCGATCACAAGACGCGAGAAATTGGCCGCGACCACAGGCGCGTTCAGGATTTCTCCAAGATGTTTCGAGACCTCGTACGCCCCCACGTCATAGGCGATGTGACGCTCCATATCCTCGCGCGGCAGGCCGAGGTCTCCGCCATTGATGTCGTGCGGGACGGTGTTAGTGGCGTGGTCACATGTGATTAGCCAGCGCGACGGGCGATCAGCGCCGTGGATAAAAAACGGAGAATACGTCATAAGCCTGTCATCTTGTTTGTCGCAGGTGTAGGGCAGTTGCTTTGAAAAGGGAATTGCGCAATAAGCAGCTTGAAGTGATGTTTGCGGTAACATTTACGCAACACCTAAAGAAAACGTGAGGAGAGCACCACCAATGCGACGCCTGAGAAATGTGAAAATCGTGGCGACGCTGGGTCCGGCGTCGAATGACTATGACATGATCCGAGCTCTGCACGAGGCCGGGGCGGATGTGTTCCGCCTAAACATGAGCCACGGTAGCCATGATGAAATCCGCGAGCGGCACAGGATCATCCGTCAGGTTGAAAAGGATCTGGACAGCCCGATCGCCATTCTGGCCGATTTGCAAGGACCGAAACTGCGTGTCGGCGTCTTCGCCAACGACTCTGAAGAATTAGAAGAAGGCGCGGCCTTCCGGCTGGACCTTGACCCCGAGGCCGGGGATATCAACCGCGTTTGCCTGCCGCACCCCGAGATTTTCGCGGCGCTGGAACCGGGCGCGCGTCTGCTGGTCAATGACGGTAAAATCCGCCTGATCGTACAGGATTGCGGTCAGGATTTCGCCAATTGCACGGTTGAGGTCGGGGGCACGATCTCGAACCGTAAAGGGGTGAACGTGCCCGATGTGGTGCTGCCGCTGGCGGCCTTGTCGGCGAAGGACCGTGACGATCTGGAATTTGTCTGCCAATTGGGCGTCGACTGGTTGGCGCTGAGCTTTGTGCAGCGTGCTAAGGATGTGTTCGAAGCCCGCGGGCTGGCGGATGGGCGCGCTTCGATCCTGTCGAAGATCGAAAAGCCAGCGGCGGTTGAGGCGTTTGACGACATCCTCGATGCGTCTGACGGGATCATGGTCGCGCGCGGCGATCTGGGGGTCGAACTGCCGGTATCGGCCGTGCCGCCGATCCAGAAACGTTTAGTGCGCAAGTGCCGGGGCGCGGCCAAACCAGTGATCGTGGCCACGCAGATGCTTGAAAGCATGATCGAAAGCCCCATGCCCACGCGGGCCGAGGTCTCGGACGTGGCGACGGCGATATATGAGGGCACTGACGCTATCATGCTCAGTGCGGAATCGGCTGCGGGCTCTTACCCGGTCGAAGCGGTCCAGACCATGAACAAGGTCGCCATCGAGGTTGAGGCCGACCCGACCTATACGCAGATCATAGCGTCATCGCGGACCGCGAAAGGCACGACAATTGCAGACGGTATCGTGGCGGCGGCCCGCGAGATTGCGGAAAAGACGGATATCAAAGCGATCTGCTGTTTTACTCAAAGTGGGACCACGGCCTTGTTGACAGCGCGCGAGCGTCCTGGAGTGCCAATCATCGCCATGACCCCTGCGAAGGGCACGGCCCGCCGCTTGTGCCTTAGCTGGGGCTGCCACTGCGTCATGACACCAGAATTGGAGCGGTTCAAAGGCGCGGTTGTGAACGCGGCCCGCGCCGCTCGGTCGGGTGGGTTCGCAGCCGAAACCGACCAGATCGTGGTCACCGCAGGGGTGCCATTCAACGTTCCGGGCACGACTAATATTCTGCGGATTGCACCGTGTGATGAGCGTTTGATCTATAACACGGATCCTGGGTGATAGGTGGTTTGCCTTAATTTTGGGCAAAAAAAGAAGATAAAAAACATATATATAGAAAAATAGGAGGGGAAACTTTCAGTTTCCCCTCTATTTTTTGGTGTTTTTCTCGGATACTGGTTCGCGTGGGCGGTCAATTTAAAAAGTTCCAGACTCCGACTGCCCGGCCGGGGGCACGGGCCTCGGTATAATCAACAAAATTGGAGGAACACCATGACAACCAAGATTGTCATCGGACTGGACGGGACAGAAACCGGAGAACGCGCGATCGCATTTGCCAAAGATTTGGCTGAGCGGATCGGGACGTGTGAATTGCTGGTGGTTTATGTCATCGAATGGTCCCCGTTTACATTTCAGACACCGGAAGAAAACGCCCTGCGTCACAAGCGCCGCGAGGAAGAGGTTGAACTGGCCACGACGCGTATCATCGCGCCTGCGGTCGATGCGCTCAAAGCCGCCGGGTTCGAGGCACATGGTATCGTGCGTCACGGCGACGTTGCAGAAACGCTCAACAAGATCACCGTCGAAAACGGCGGCACACAGATCATCGTAGGACGCGCCTCCGCCGATGGGTTCAAGAAACGCCTGTTTGGCAGCTCGACCCAAAATCTGGTCATGCATGCCGATGTGCCGGTCACGGTCGTGAACTGATGGGAGAGACAAGAATGAGAATGCTCAAACAATTTGGCGCTTTCGCCGCTGGGGCCTTTGCCGCCGGTCCTGCCCTGGCGCAAGAGGCTCCGGGTCTCGACGAAAAGATCAATCAGGCGTTCGCCGATTTCACCGGCCCCTTCGTCAGCTTCATCTTCGCACCGTTTCCGGGAACCGGTTTCCCGTGGATCGTAGGTTGGTTGGTGATCGCCGCCACGGTGTTCACAGTTTATTTTGCCTTCGTGCAATTGCGCTTCTTCAGCCACGCGATCAGCCTTGTCAAAGGCGACTACTCCGACCCCAATGATGCAGGCGAGGTCAGCCACTTTCAGGCGCTTGCAACGGCGCTGTCGGGTACAGTCGGCCTTGGAAACATCGCCGGCGTGGCGGTGGCCATCGGTATCGGCGGGCCGGGTGCTACGTTCTGGATGATCGTCGCAGGTCTGCTGGGAATGGCCTCGAAATTCACCGAATGTACGCTGGGTGTGAAGTACCGCAACGAATACGAGGACGGTACCGTTTCAGGCGGTCCGATGTATTACATGTCCAAGGGGTTCAGTGAACTGGGCTTGCCGGGCGGTAAGATTCTGGCCGTTCTGTTCTCGATCTTCTGTATTCTTGGCGCGCTGGGTGGGGGCAATATGTTCCAGGCCAATCAGGCGCACCAGCAGATCGCGGGCATTGTCGGAGACTATCCGGGTTGGATCACAGGTCTGGTCTTTGCGGGTATCGTCTTTGCCGTGATCGTAGGCGGCCTGAAATCCATCGCCAGCGTAACCGAAAAGGTCGTGCCCTTCATGGGTGTCATGTATGTATTGGCCGCGTTGGTCATCATCATCATGCACGCGGATCAGATCGGCTGGGCTTTTGGTCAGATCTTCGCAGGTGCCTTCACCGGTCTCGGCGTGGCTGGCGGAATGGTCGGCGCGCTGATCCAGGGCTTCCGGCGTGCGGCGTTCTCGAACGAAGCAGGCGTGGGTTCTGCGGCGATTGCGCACTCGGCTGTGCGGACCAAGGAACCGATCACAGAGGGCTTTGTGTCACTGCTCGAGCCATTCATCGATACAGTCGTGATCTGTACCATGACTGCGCTTGTGATCATTATCACTCAGCAGCTGATCGTCGATCCGGCAACCGGCAACTACATGCTGAACGAAGCGGGCAATGCGATTGCCACGGTCGATGGCAATACCGGCGTCAGCCTGACCTCAGCGGCGTTCGGCAGTGCGTTTGGCTGGTTCCCGTTCATTCTGGCTATTGCCGTGGTACTGTTTGCCTTCTCGACCATGATCAGCTGGTCCTATTACGGCCTCAAGGCCTGGACCTACCTGTTTGGTGAGGGTCACACCAAAGAGCTGGTCTTCAAGATCATCTTCTGTGTGTTCGTAGTGATCGGTGCGGCGGCCAACCTTGGCCCGGTCATCGACTTCTCGGATGCGGCGATCTTTGCCATGGCGGTTGTGAACGTCTTCGCGCTGTATTTCCTGATGAAGATTGTACGTCAGGAGCTGGCGAGCTATGCGGCTCGGTTGAAAAGCGGCGAAATCCGCAAGTTCGGTCACTAAAACCTTTCACCGGGGCGGCCCGCGTCGCCCCGGTGCCTGACCAGCCGCAAAATAAGCAGATTCTGGTCCAAACCCCCTTGCCAGTATGATCGAACTTGCGTAAACGGCGCTTCTGATCGCGTGACCGGCCGAGATGGCATGCCGAGTCGCGTCTGAAACCGAACCCGAGAATAGGAGACGGAAATGCCTAAGATGAAGACCAAGTCGAGCGCCAAGAAGCGCTTTAAGGTGACTGCGACCGGTAAGGTCCTTGCTGGCCAGGCCGGCAAACGGCACGGAATGATCAAGCGGACCAAGAAATTCATCCGCGACGCCCGTGGCAACACCACCCTGTCCGCCCCCGACGCCAAGATCGTCAAGGGCTACATGCCCTACGACCGCTAAGAGGAGATACCAACATGTCCCGCGTTAAAGGTGGAACCGTAACTCACGCCCGTCACAAGAAGGTCATCAAGGCCGCCAAAGGTTACTATGGCCGCCGCAAGAGCACCTTCAAGGTTGCCCGTCAGGCCGTCGACAAGGCCAACCAGTACGCAACCCGCGACCGTAAGAACCGCAAGCGCAACTTCCGCGCGCTGTGGATCCAGCGCATCAACGCTGCTGTCCGTTCGCACGACGAGGCTCTGACCTATTCCCGCTTCATCAACGGCCTGAACCTGGCCGGCATCGAAGTGGACCGCAAAGTTCTGGCCGACCTGGCCGTGCACGAACCGGAAGCGTTCGGCGCGATCGTCGCCAAAGCTCAGGCCGCTCTGGCTGCCTGATCCTCTGCTACAGAGACAGTGAATGAAAGGCCGTCCCGTTTTGGGGCGGCTTTTTTCGTCTGGGTTTGTTAGATAATCTTTTGTTCTTATCCAGCCGATGAACCATCGTTTCCCACTAAGCTATCGGTCTTCGCTTTGCTCCTGAAACCGCTCAAACCAGAGCTCCGCGCTTTCATCAGAACATCCTAAGTTTTTGGCGATTTTCATAATCATTGAGCGTTTGGTCCTCTGCGGCTTAAGTCTCTGGATCAAAGAGATGTGCCTCAGACGCGCGGTTTCAAAGTCTTCAAAAAAGGAAGGAAGTTGCTCCGTATCAATGTCGAAGTGGTAACGTAGAGCTTTGCGAATGAACATTTCTTCAAAGCCCATGTCTTGCAGTCGGCCCGCATATTCCTTTGATGTTTCATTTGTTTGAGCGGGTATTACCCTGTAGTCACTTTGAGTCATAGGTGTTTTCGTGTGATTTGAACGTGGCTTGGAATTAGTAGGTAGTACTGATCGGCAGTTCTGAACTGTCGTCTGCAACAAACTCGCAGAAATTTCGTCCATACAACTACTTATCTTCTTTCTTCACCAACTGCGCCGCAAAGGCCACGCCGGTCCCCGGACCTGCGTAGGTCACCATGATGACGTCATCCAGATAGACACCGTTGAATATCCCCGCGGACACGTCATCGCCCGATATCCCTGCCTCGGCCAGAACAAAGCGGGTGGGGTCGTCCAGGGAAAACGTGCCCATCGCCTCTTCGACGATCCAGTCGGTGTCTCCGATCCGCCGCCAGCGGTTGGTCGCGGTGATCAGGTTGCCGTCGAGCTTGGTGATCTCCAGCTCCATCTCGGTTTTCTGCAGGCCCTTGGCGTGGTTCGGGTTCGATTTGGCGAAACCCACCAAGTAGGTGCCGTGCCATGTGCCCACGATCTGAGGGAAACCGCTGCCTTGTTCGGCAAAGGCTGGCGCGGTGAAGGCAAGAAGGAAAGTGGTGAAAAATGCGCGGAACATCGGGTGGTCTCCTGTCTGGAATAGAAACAGGCTATCCGAGTTGCGGGTTTTGGCAAGGTTTTGTTCGGGCACAAAAAAACCGGCGCGAGGGTGCGCCGGTTTTCATCTTTCACAGGTTTTAGCCGAAGACACGCCCCAGCGCGCCGTCCACCGCATCGGTGATCTGGTCGATATCATCCGCTGTCGCGATCAGCGCAGGCGAGAAACACAGCGTGTTGTTCCGGCCCGGAACCGAGCGGTTGGTGACGCCGATGATCACGCCCTGCGCCATACAGTCGGCGACCACGGCCTGCGCCATCTTTTCGTTCACCGGCTCGCGGCTTGCGCGGTCCGAGACCAGCTCAGCACCAAGGAACAGGCCCTTGCCGCGCACGTCGCCGATGACCTTATGCTTTTCCATCAGCCCCTGCAGGTTGCCCATCATGCGCGCGCCCATGTCGGTGCAGTTCTGCAGAAGGTTCTCATCCTCGATGATCCGCATGTTTTCGATCGCTGCCGCCGGGCCTGCGGTGCAGCCGCCAAAGGTCGAGATATCGCGGAAATAGTTCATCGGGTCGTCGGCATTGTCCTTGAACATGTCAAAGATTTCCTCGGTCGTGACCATGCAGGCAATCGCCGCATAGCCCGAGGCGACACCCTTGGCCATGGTCACAAAGTCCGGCTTCACGCCATATTGCTGATAGCCGAACCATGTGCCGGTGCGGCCAACACCACAGACAACTTCGTCGATATGCAGAAGGATGTCGTATTTATCGCAAATCTCCTGCACGCGCTGCCAATAGCCTTCGGGGGCCTCAATGACGCCACCACCGGCGGTCACAGGCTCAAGGCACAGGGCACCAACAGTATCGGGGCCTTCGCGCAGGATGACCTCTTCGATCTGATCAGCCGCCCATTCGCCGAAATTCTCTTCGGGGGCGCCGTCCAGCTCGTGCTTGCGGTATTCCATGCAATGGGGCACGCGCACGAAATCGGGGGCAAAGGGGCCGTATTGCGCGTTGCGCTCGTCCTGACCGCCCGCCGACATCGCCGCCAGGGTCGAGCCGTGGTAGTCGCGGTCGCGGTACAGGATCTTGGTCTTCTTGCCGCCGTATTTCTTGTGGGCGATCTGACGGACCATTTTGAAGGCTTTCTCATTCGCCTCAGAACCCGAGTTCATATAGTAGACACGGCTCATTCCCGGCATCTTGCTGATCAGCTTTTCCGCAAAGATCGAGCCCGGAATCGACCCGGCCGAGTTGGCGAAATAGCACAGCTTCATCAGCTGGTCGTAGACCGCCTTGCAGATCGATTCGCGGCCATAGCCCACGTTGACCGTCCAGACCCCGCCGGATACGGCATCCAGATGTTCCTTGCCGTTCTGGTCCCAAACGCGCATTCCCTTGCCCTCGACAATGATGCGCGGGTCGTTGGTTTCAAACGGTTTATGCTGGATCAGGTGGTGCCAGATATGGGCGCGGTCGGCCTCGACTACGCGGGAAAGATCGTTTTCGTTGAACGTGCCGTCCATGACATGTCCTTTCGCAAAGTGTGGGTGCGTAAGCGGCGGAGCAGGAGCCCCGGCCCTTGACTATTCGATGGCTCAGATCACCGCGAAAGACCACCGGTAGATAGGGCCAGATTGCACTATCGCGTATTGCCAGTCTATGTCGTATTCATACGGGTTTGTCAGGCGCGCGTCTTTGTGATCAAGTCGCGCGACAGATACTGAGGGAGGATGCGCTGATGACCGCGGCAAATATCTATGAGCGTCATTTGGACAAGGGCAGGGCGAACTACACGCCCCTGTCACCGCTGAGCTTCATCGACCGCACCGCGCAGATCTACCCAGACTACCCGTCCGTGGTGTACGGCGCGCGCCGCTATAGCTGGGCGGAAACCTACGCGCGCTGTTGCCGGATGGCCGGTGCTTTGGTTGCGCGGGGGATTAGCAAGGGCGACACCGTATCAATCATCGCGGCTAACATCCCCGAGATGTACGAGGCGCATTTCGGTGTCCCCATGACCGGCGCCGTTCTGAACGCCATCAACACAAGGCTGGATGCCCCGATCATTGCCTTCATCCTGAACCACGCGGAATCCAAAGTACTGCTGGTCGATCCCGAGTTCTCGGGCGTCGTGAAAGAGGCGCTGACGCAGGTCGATCACGATCTGCTGATCATTGATATCGAAGATGACAGCTATGAGGGGGGCGAGAAGCTGGGTGCGCTGACCTATGACGCTCTGCTGGCCGAGGGGGATCCCGAATACGCGTGGTCTCTGCCGGGTGACGAATGGGACGCGATCACGCTGAACTATACCTCTGGTACCACGGGCAACCCTAAGGGGGTTGTCTATCACCACCGGGGCGCGGCGCTGAATGCGCAGTCGGACCTTCTGGATTGGGACATGCCCAAGCATTCGACCTATCTGTGGACGTTGCCGATGTTCCACTGCAACGGCTGGTGCTTCCCTTGGGCGATGGCCGCGAATGCGGGCGTCTCGGTCTGTTTACGCGCGGTGCGGGCCGAACCGATCTATGCCGCCTTCCGCGATGAGAAAGTTACCCATTTCTGCGGTGCACCTATCGTGCTGAACATGCTGGCCAACGCACCCGACGCACTTAAGGATTTCGACCAGAAGATCAAGGTGATGACCGCAGGCGCCCCGCCCCCTGCCGCCGTGATTGCGAATATGGAAGGGATGGGGATCGAGGTTACACATGTCTACGGCCTGACCGAAACCTACGGTCCATCGGTCGTCTGCGCCTGGAAAGATGAGTGGAACGAAAAACCGGCCGATGAGCGCGCTGCGCTGAAGGTCCGGCAAGGGGTGCGCTACACGGCCCTTTCCGGTCTAATGGTGGCCGACCCTGAAACGCTGGAGCCGGTCCCTTCCGACGGGGAGACCATGGGCGAGATCTTCATGCAGGGCAATGTGGTGATGAAGGGCTATCTCAAGAACCCCGATGCCACCGACAAAGCGTTCAACGGTGGCTGGTTTGCCTCGGGTGACCTGGGGGTGATGCACCCCGACGGATATATCGCGCTTAAGGACCGGTCCAAGGACATCATCATTTCGGGAGGCGAGAATATCTCATCGGTCGAGGTCGAGGATATCCTCTACAAACACCCCGCTGTGATGGAGGCTGCCGTGGTTGCCCGCCCCGACGAGAAATGGGGTGAAACACCTTGTGCCTTTGTCGAACTCAAACACGACGCGCAGGCAAACGCGGCCGAGATTATCGCCTTCTGTCGCGATCACATGGCCCATTTCAAGGCACCCAAAACGGTGGTGTTCGGGCCGCTGCCCAAGACTTCGACGGGAAAGGTGCAAAAGTTCAAGCTGCGCGATCAGGCCAAGGCTCTGGGCTAAGTGCCCGTTCGATCAAAGATCGTCAGGTCCAACGTCAGCATTTCGCCCATCCAGATGGCACGATCCCGATGATCCTCAAGATGCTGGCCAGTTTCGGGATGCGTAAATATGGTGAGCCCTTGTCGGTTCAGCATCAGCCATGGAATAACCTGATCAAACGCGTCGGGCGCAAATGCCAGCTGACAGCTCCAGCGCGGATGTGGGCCAACGTTCTTGGCGTGCATTCGGCCGACCTCAACAGGGAACAAGCGGCCCGCCTTTTCGCAAAGCTGTTGCGCGACTGTTTGAGAATGAGCATCGAAATAGACATGGGCGTGATAGCCGGTGATTTCGGGCATAGGGGTCTCCATCATTGCTGAGACGATCTTAATAAACCAGCGTCGCGTCTTTCCCTATCCGCATGGGTACACAGACCCTGTGCAGTCAGTCAGGCGCGTGCCGGTCCGGGTGAGCCTGCGCAAAAGCGGGCAGGTCTGCGCAGGTAGCGTCGACACTCAAGATACGGGGTAGCCCGGTCAGATCGACCTGCCAGCGACGTGCATTATACATCTGCGGGATTAGACACAGATCGGCCAAACCGGGCTGAGTGCCGGTACAATAGGGGGCTTGTTCGAAACCGTTCAGCAATGCTTCGAACGCCAGTAGGCCGGGACGGATGAAATGGCGCATCCAATCGCCCGGCATGCCTTCGGCGCTGCCACTTAATGTCGTTGCGTGGCGCGCGACCGACAGGTTGCAGACCGGATGCAGATCTACGGCGATGGATTGCGCCAATGCCAAAGCCTGCGCGCGAGCCGCTGGCTCGGCAGGCAGCAAGCCCATACCGCGGGTCTGGTCCAGATAGTCGATGATCGCCAACGACTGGGTCAGACGCAGCCCGTCTATCTCAAGAACAGGCACCAGGCCTTGCGGATTGCGGGCCAGATGCACGTCGGACCTGTGATCGCCCGCCACCAGGTCGACCGAAACTGCCTGATACGAAATCCCGGCGAGGTTCAGCGCGATACGCACCCGATAACTGGCCGAGGACCGCCAATAATCATATAGGATCACACTCATCCGGATCTCCCTACTAGATCAATCCCCAGGCAGCGTGGCCGTTTTCAAAGCTTGTGACAACACCTCTGCATCACCGATGTGGTTGGCCAGAACCAAGATCAGCCGCGCATTCAACGCGTCGCTTTCGTCCTTTCCCAGCCCTTCATGCGAGGCTAGCAACTGCGCATAGAAGTCGTCTGCGCTGTCGAAATTGGGGGTGAGGATCAGATCAGCCATCCTGCTTACTCCTTTCCTGTGGTCCGGCGCATCGCCTGCCGGAACGCGTTTTCTTCGAAATTGTCCCGCCGCGCCGCCACATGTTGGTCTGGGCGGATCAGATAGACGGCACTGGTCGCATCGCCCAGATAGCGGCGCTTCAGCTCAAGCGTCAGGTCATCCTTGACCGAAAGTGCGAGTCGTGTGGCCTCGACTCCGTCTTCTTCGATCCGGTCGGGAGCGTCAGCGTCGATGGTCAGCAAAGTGAATTTGCCCGCCAGTTTTGACAACAAGAATTCGTCGCCCAATGGCGCATCAGGGCAGGCCGCGCCGGGGCAGGTCAGGTCCGGCCCGCTAAGCGCATCAGCCGAACTGAGCGACGATCCCTCGTAGGTACACGGCGTACTCAGCCGCCCGGAATTGACCAGCGGGCGTGCGAATTCGTAGTGCTCGCTCAGGTCTAGAACTGCATCGCGCATCAGGCGCGACATCTCGGATTTCGGCGTGATGAAATCGGTCGAGCGGGTGGAGTTCTGGATATTCTCATCCGCTGCCTGCACGCGCTCGCGGCTATAGCTGTCCAGCAGCAGTTCGGGTGCCTGTCCGTCGATGACTAGCTTCAACTTCCAGCACAGATTGTCGGTGTCCTGAATTCCCGAATTCGCCCCGCGCGCGCCAAACGGGCTGACCTGATGGGCGCTGTCCCCTGCAAAGAGCACACGGCCATAGCGGAACCGTTCCATCCGACGGCATTGGAACGTGTAGATCGAGACCCATTCAAGCTCAAACACCACATCCTCACCCAGCATTGCCTTGAGGCGCGGGATGACGTTTTCGGGGCGTTTCTCGCGCTCTTTGTCGATGTCCCACCCCAGTTGCAGATCGATGCGCCAGACATTGTCGGGCTGTTTGTGCAGCAGTGCAGACTGACCCCGGTTGAAGGGGGGGTCGAACCAGAACCAGCGTTCGGTGGGGAAGTCGGCCTCCATCACCACATCCGCGATCAGGAAATTGTCTTCGAATACCCGCCCGTCAAAATCCAGCCCCAGCATCCGGCGGGTGGGAGAATGCGCGCCATCGCACGCAATCAGCCAGTCGGCTTCGACGTTATAGGGGCCTTCTGGCGTTTCGACCTCAAGTTTAACATGGTCGTCATGGGTGCCGATGGCTTCGACCTTGTTGCGGCCCCGGATTTCGATCGGGGCACCTTCGGCCTGCAAGGCGCGAACGCGGTCGACCAGAATATTCTCAAGATGATATTGTTGCAGGTTCACGAAGGCGGGGTTGGCAAAGCCTTTTTCGGGCAGCAAGTCGAACTCATAAACTTTGCGGTCGTCGAAAAAGACCTTGCCTGCTTCCCATTGAACCCCGGTTTCTGCCATCGGTTTGCCACAACCCAGCCGGTCGGCAATATCCAATGTACGTTGTGAAAAGCAGATCGCGCGGCTGCCGAAACTGACCTTGTCATTGTCATCCAGCACCACGACCTCGACCCCTTGCTGCGCCAGATCGATGGCGGCGCTCAGGCCAACGGGACCGGCGCCCACAACGATCACCTTGTGGCGCACAGGCGTTGCAGTGTCCTGATCCGGGCTGCGATCATACGCATAAAGGGGTGTTTCGAAGATCTTGTTCATAGGCTCTCTCCCCGGTGCCTTGGCGCGAAACTCCGTGTCTCTGGCGGGACTGGGCCAGAGGGTCTTCCCGAATGGTTCCATCGAAACTCCGGCCGCAAAACGATCTGGATCAAATGCGACGCTATGTCCCTAGGCTTGCAGGGCCTCCCACATCTCCAGATCCCGTTGGGCGGTCCATATGCGCGGCGTGTCAATACCTCGGGCTTCGTCATAGGCGCGGGCGACGTTGAAGGGCAGGCAGTGTTCATAAATCGCGTAATCGGCAAATTTCGGATCACACTCGGCACGTACGGCATCCCACGCTTCTTTAAGCGATCCTCCACGCGCCGCGACCTTTGCAGCAGGACGGTAGGTGCTTCCGACGAAATCGCGGGTGTTTTCGATGGCGGCATTGACCATGTTCTTGCCGATCAGAGCGTCACCGCGTCCCGGCGCGATGGCGTCCACGTCGAACCATTTGATTGCATCCAGCGTATCGCCCCAGTCGCCGAAGTGCCCGTCGCCGCAGTAGCAGGCCGAGTGGTATTCGACGATGTCGCCTGTGAACATGACATTCTGATCAGCCACATGGATGACGATATCACCCGCCGTATGGGCGCGGCCCAGATGCATCAGGTCGACCCGGCGGTTGCCCAGATAGACCGTCATCGTATCGCTGAAGGTGGTGGTGGGCCACGTCAGGCCGGGGATGCTTTCATGCCCCTCAAAAAGGCGGGGAAAGCGTTGGAATTCGCTGTCCCAATCCTCTTGTCCGCGTTCCACGACCATAGCGCGGGCCATATCCGACATCAGGATTTGCTGCGCTCCGAAGGCGCTGGCCCCAAGCACGCGCACGGCGTGGTAGTGGGTCAACGCCACATGGGTAATCGGTTTGTCGGTGACCGAGCGGACGCAGTCGATGACCTTCTGCGCCAGACGGGGGGTGGCCTGGGCCTCGATGATCATGACGCTGTCATCGCCGATGATGACGCCGGAATTGGGATCGCCCTCGGCGGTGAAGGCATAGAGCCCTTCGCCAATTTCCGTGAAGCTGATCTTTTTTTCGGACATGTCCCCTTGGGACGCGAAAGCCTTGGCCATGTTGGGTTCCTTTTTCCGAGCCGTGTGCGGATTGTGGTGTTGCACCGCCTCCGGTGGCCGTATTTTTGACGAGAAGAAGGGCTGGGTTCACCTTTTATAGGGGTCGTCCAATGCGGGCAGCAGGGTGCCGGTGCAATCTCCGAAGCCGATTGTGTAACCGTCGCCTTTGGCGGATCCGGTTAGGGTCAGAGTGTCGCCGTCCTCGATAAAGCTACGGGTCTCGCCAGTGTCGAGGGTCAGGGGTTCCTTACCGCCCCAGCTGAGTTCCAGAAGTGAGCCGCGCTCGGGTTTTGTGGGGCCAGATATCGTGCCCGATCCCAGTAGGTCGCCGGTGTTCATCGGGCAGCCCGAGGTCGTGTGATGGGCCAGTTGTTGGGCTGCAGAATAGTACATCTGGTTGTAATTCGTACGCGCGATCGTAGTGGCGGGCTTGCCAGCGGGGGCCATCGTAACGGACAGGTCGATGTCATAGAGCATGGGTCCACAATCTTTGAGGTGATCCAGCAGCTCATGTTCGCGGGCTGGGGTGTCACAGCGGAATGGCTCCAGCGCGGCTTTGGTCACGATCCAGGGGCTGATTGAGGTGGCCGTGGCCTTGGCCTGGAAGGGACCCAGTGGCTGATATTCCCAGGCCTGGATATCGCGGGCGGACCAATCGTTTAGCAGAACATAACCAAAGATGTTGTCGTCCGCCTCCTGCACCGAGATCGGGCCTTCCGACGGTGTGCCCACAATGGCGCCCATCTCAAGCTCAATGTCAAAGCGGCGGCTGGGCAGGAAGGCCGGGCGGTCGTGATCGGGAGACTTCAATTGGCCCCACGGACGACGGATATCCGTGCCCGACACAACAACGGACGAGGCGCGGCCGTTGTAGCCGATGGGAATGTGCAGCCAATTGGGTGGTAGCGCATTTTCGGGCCCGCGGAACATGGTGCCAACATTCTGTGCGTGGTGGCGGCCTGCGTAGAAGTCGGTGTATTCGCTGACTGCGAAAGGCAGGTGCATCTCGGCATCACTTTGAGCCACGAGCAGGGGTTCGACTTGCCCTTGTTCTTCCGATCCGTCGGCCAAAAGACTGTTCAGGCGCGCGCGCAGGGCAGCCCAGACGGCCGGGCCTTGCTCCATCAGTGGGTTCCAAAAGGGCAGGTCAAACAAGGGCTCATCCGTCAGGACGATCAGGCCTTCGGCCTCGGCCGTGGTGATGTCGAGGATCATGTCCCCGATCGCCACTCCGCAGTGCGGTTCACCGTCTTCGGTGGAAAACACACCGTAAGGCAAGTTGTTCAGAGGGAACGGATGGTTGGCGGCGTTGGCTGAAGCCACCCAGGAATTTATCAAGGACATTCTTTCTCCAGACCTTTTGTGCAGGTCGAGATTTTTCGTCGAAAAATCTTGGACCTGCGAGGTGTTTATTTTTTGCCGGGCGTTCCGTCGAACTTTTTCTCAAGCGAGGTCCAGCAGTCAATGTAATCATCCTGCAAGGGGGCCTCATTGGCGGCGAATGCCGTTAGGTGCTGCGGAAAACGGGTTTCAAACATGAAGGACATGGTGTTGTCCAATTTGTCCGGGCCGAGGTTGGAATTTGACGCTTTGTCAAACGCCTCGCGGTCCGGCCCGTGGGGCAGCATCATATTGTGCAGGCTCATCCCTCCGGGAACAAATCCCTGTGGCTTGGCGTCATACTGGCCGTAGATATTGCCCATCAGCTCAGACATGATGTTTTTGTGGTACCAGGGCGGGCGGAACGTGTCTTCTGCCACCATCCAGCGTTCGCGGAACAGGACGAAGTCGATATTGGCCGTGCCGGGCTGGCCCGAAGGCGCTGTTAAGACAGTAAAGATCGACGGATCGGGGTGGTCGAACAGGATCGCGCCGACCGGGCAATAGGTGCGCAGGTCATATTTGTAAGGCGCGTAGTTGCCATGCCAGGCGACCACATCCAGTGGGCTTTGCCCGATCTTGGTGGTATGAAACTGGCCGCACCACTTTACGGTGACAGTCGAGGGGACCTCGCGGTCTTCGAACGCCGCCACGGGCGCCTTGAAGTCGCGCGGGTTGGCCATGCAGTTTGCGCCGATCGGACCGCGGCCCGGCAGTTCGAATTTCTGCCCGTAGTTCTCACAGACGAAGCCGCGCGCAGGGCCTTCCAGAACCTCGACCCGGTAGACCAGACCGCGTGGGATGATGGCGATCTCTTTGGGTTCAACGTCAATGATCCCAAGCTCGGTGGCAAAGCGTAGACGGCCTTCCTGAGGGACCACCAACAGCTCGGAATCGGCCGAGAAGAAATAGTCATCCACCATGGAGTGCGTCACCAGATAGATATGGCTGGCCATGCCCACCTGCGTATTGACATCCCCCGCCGTGGTCATGGTGCGCATGCCAGTCAGCCAGGTCAGACCGTCACCGGAATGGGCAACCGCGTCCCAGCGGTATTGACCCAAGCTGATGACATCCGGGTCAACGCAGGGGGCCGATTTCCAATAGGGCAGGTCGATTTTCTCATATCGATGCGAATGCTTGACCGAGGGGCGAATGCGATAGCACCACGTCCGTTCCGGCGGATTGGCGGTGAATGCCGTACCGCTCAGCTGTTCGCCATAGAGGCCATAATTGCAGCGTTGCGGGCTGTTCATCCCTTGCGGCAGCGCGCCTGGCAAGGCTTCGGTTTCAAAGTCGTTTGCCCAGCCAGGCATATAGCCTTCGTGTGTGCCAACAGAGCTGCTGGCCTGGGTCATCTGATGCGGATCAGCCGGACGGTTCATCCCGTACTCCTCCTGTTTTGCTGCTTGTGGGATAATAGTTGATTTTGTAACTAACAAGCATGACAAAGACAGACACCGCAAAAAATGATGCGTTTGATTTGCAGGATTTCCTGCCCTATCTGCTGAACCGCGCAGCCGAGGAAAGCTCGTTGGAATTTCAGCGTGCCTATAAGGACCGCTACGGGATGTTGCGCACGGAATGGCGTGTGCTGTTTCATCTGGGAAATTATGGTGAGATAACCGCGAAAGAGATCGGGGAAAGAGCGCGTATCCACAAGACCAAGATCAGTCGGGCGGTCAGCAAGCTTGAACTCCGCCGATTCCTGACACGCACGCCCAACGAAAGCGACCGCCGGGTCGAGCATCTGAAACTGACCCCAACGGGCAAGGCTGCCTACCGAGAGCTCTGCGGCATAGCACGGCAATATGATGCCAAACTGGCCGCAATGTTTGATGAGGATGAAGCCGCCCTGCTGCGCAAGATGTTGCAGAAACTGGCCGAGATGAGGTGAACTCTGGTAATTGTCATCCATTGACCCCAGATGACGTTCAGAGCGGACATAGGAAACAAAGAATGACAGCCCCGGAAAAGAACGCGGCGAAATCAACGGATTTGATCAACTGGATTGTTGCCCGCGGCCTTGAAGGCGCGGACAAAGAAGAATTGCTGGACGGGTATTGCACTCGGCTGGTTGAGCTCGGCGTGCCGCTGATGCGGTTTCATGCGGCCCAATCGGCCCTGCACCCGGTCTATGGCGGCACCGGCTATAGCTGGTATCAGGGGCAGGGCGGCGATTATCAGAAATTCAAATACTCGGAAGATGTCAGTGAGGATTGGCAGAACAGCCCTTTATACGCGATCCTCAACGAAGACCTCGATTTCGTGCATGAACGGATCGTCGATCAGAACGAACCCAGCCGATATCCTCTGATCAACGACCTGCGCGAGGTCGGTGCGACCGACTATTACGCCACCAGTGTGCCCTTTGACATGCCGACCAACAACATACCACTCGATGCGAAAAAGGCGGTAGATGGGGTCTTGCTGTCCTGGACCAGCAACGCGCCTGACGGGTTTCAGGACAGCGATCTGGACCTGATCAATACGGCCTTGCCGCATCTGGGGTTGGCGTTGAAATCAGCCTCGAACGCGCGGATATCCAAGGACCTGATGCGCGTCTATCTGGGCCGCGATGCAGGCCGTCGTGTGTTGTCGGGCGAGATCCGACGCGGGTCGTTGCAGCAGATCGACGCGGTGATCTGGAACTTCGATCTTGAGGGATTTACCAGCCTGTCCGAAGAGCTGCCCGGCAACGAGATCATCGACATGCTGAACGACTATCTGGCGGTGGCGGTTGGCGTGGTCCATGACAATGACGGGAATATCCTGAAATTCATGGGCGACGGGCTGATGGCCATGTTCGATGTCGGGGATATTGATGAGGATGCAAGGGCCGCGCTGAAGGCCGTTCCGATGCTGCAATCGCGTATTGAAGAGCTGAACGCTGCGCGAAAAGCCGACGGTCTACCCGTGGCGAATTTCACGCTGGCGCTGCATTCGGGGGAAATCCTCTATGGCAATATCGGGTCCGAAAGCCGTTTGGATTTCACCGTCATCGGCCCAGCGGTAAACCAGACCGCGCGGATCGCAGGGATGCACCGGTCATTGGGCCAGCGTATCCTGATCTCGGACGATGTTGCGCAGGCAGCGCAGCCTTGTGGGCAAGACCTGATCTCGGTCGGGCGCTACATGCTGCGCGGTGTGCCCGAACCGAAAGAGTTGTTTACGGTCTATCGGGCGGGGGGTTAGGTATTAGGGTGCGGCAATACACCTGTCCTTGCTCGTAAGTCGTCGCAGTGATACCCCAGTTGCACGCTCGGCATGCTCGCAGGGCGATGGAGATTTTATGTTTGCGATTGCGGGAAACCGCTGAGTCCTGAACGGAAGGACGACTAAGCCAAATAAAGCCTGTTAATAATTTCTCAGGCTTCCAATGACGTATGGCTCGTGAACAGTCGAAACAACCATAACTGTGAGTGACAATGGCACGGGTTCTGCGTCCGCCATATCGATAGCTTTTGCTCGTTTGGCGATACAACGAAAGACGAAGGACCAATGAAAATACGACCAACAATGCGCGACGATGTCGCCGCTTTACAGGAAGTACTTAACGGCACCGAACTTTTCCCAAGTGAGATGCTGCCTGACATGGTGAACAGTTTTCTATCCGATGAAGAAAGCTCTGAAATTTGGCTAACATGCGAAGTGGACGGAAACCCAGTGGGTTTTTGCTACGCAGTTCCAGAAGAGCTTGCAGAAGGGGCATGGAATATGCTCGCCATTGCAGTTTTGCCCACGCAGCAAGGAGGCGGTTTAGGTAGTGCAATCTCAATGCATCTGGAGACCGAGCTTAAAGAGCGTGGGCAGCGCATCCTAATAGTTGACACGTCAGGCACGGAAGAGTTCAAGCAGACTCGCGAATTCTACCGAAAGAATGGCTACACCGAGGAAGCCCGTATCAGGGATTTTTGGGCGACAGGAGATGACAAAATCGTCTTCTGGAAGTCCTTAAACTGACTTATCAGGCTGCTGGCCTGTCTTCGGACGGGCCAGTTTCTCTCAGTTGCCTTGACGGAAAAATCAGCTTCGTCCCGCAAAGCGGACTTGCGACGGCGACCTAAAAGTCGATCTCAACACCCGGCAGGTTCAACTCTTTCATCATGTCGCGCAATTCCTGTCGCGCAGCGATGTTCGAGATGTTGAGTTGTTTGACCCCGATATCCTTTAGGTCCAGCAGGGTCAGGCCACGGGGGAATAGCTCGCGGAAGATCACACGCTCGGAAAATCCCGAAGCGACGCGGAACCCGATGCGCTGCGACAGCATCTCGATCGCGCGCTGCATCTTTTCCTTGTTGACCATGCGCTGCGTACCGACACGGTTGCGCACGACGACCCAGTCGATCGGTTTCAACCCGGCCTGCGCGCGCAACTGGCGGGCATTCCAGACCATCTCGGAATAGACCGAAGGACCAAGGATTTTCTCACCCTTGGAATCGATCCGCGCCAGCAGGTCAAAGTCGATGAAACTGTCGTTCAGTGGCGTGACAAGCGTATCGGCCAGCGAATGTGCCACCTGGCTGAGGCGGGTATGCGAGCCGGGGCAGTCGATCAGGATGAAGTCACTATCGCTTTCCAATTCGGCCACCGCTGCCGAGAGGCGATGGTCATAGATATTCTCGCCGGGCTTAAGCTTACTTGCGTCGATCTCGGGCAGATCGTGGTGGCGCGGGGTCGGCAGGGTCAGGTCCGAGTTCTTCAAGAAGTTGGCCCGGTTTTCGAAATACCGCCCCAGACTGCGCTGCCGCAGGTCTAGATCTAGCGTGCTGACCTTGTGACCCAGCCGGGCCAATGCAGTGGCCACATGCATCGAGACGGTCGATTTGCCTGCGCCGCCCTTCTCGTTCCCCACTACGATAATATGTGCCATGCCTGTATTCCCAAGTCCCGCCGTGTTTGACCACAGTTTGTTGCGTGCCACTATATGTTGTGGAGCGAAGGAAGGGAAGGACCCGAAACGCCATTCTAGGGCGCTGTTGCGAAAACTCAGACCCTGGGCCGAGGGGGCGGTTGCCAAAAGCGGTCCTCTATTTCACTCTTGTTTGAAGAGCTACGCTGGAAGGGCGTGAATTGGAGCAACTTTTCCTGAATGTCCTGAACGTGGTCCTGCCGGTTCTGATCTGCGCCGGGATCGGGTACGTGTTGGCGCTGACAAAAGCACCCTTTGATAATAAGGTCATCGGAGGGGTGGTTTCGCGCGTTGGGTATCCGACCCTGATCATCTCGCATCTTTCGACGACCCAAATCACGGTTGGCACCTTTCTGGACGTCATTGCCGCCGCAGTGTTGGCGATTGCGGCGTTTGGCATGTTGGGCTTTGTCGCGCTGAAGGCGATGCGCCTGCCGGTTCGGGCGTTCTTGACGCCATTGATGCATGGGAATGTAGGCAATATCGGCCTGCCGATTACTCTGCTGGCGTTGGGCGATGCCGGGATGGCCTATACGATGGGTTTTGTGGTCGTCGTTTTGATCAGCGTTTTTACCCTTGGAATGTGGATCCCGGCCGGAGAGTTCTCGGCCAGAAAGCTTCTCACCTCTCCGGTTATTTATGCAGTCGTCATCTCACTGATCCTGATGACGACCGGGTACAGCCTGCCGCAACCCGTGGCGAAGTCCTTTGACATCCTCGGTGGGCTGTCGATCCCGCTGATGCTGCTGACGCTGGGCCATACGCTGGCCAGCCTAAGGGTGCAAAGTCTGGGGCGTGCGGTGAGCCTGACCGCATTGCATCTGGGTATGGCGTTTGCCATCTCAACGAGCCTCGTCTGGGTCTTTGGGTTTACGGGGGGCGAGCGTGGCGCGGTGATCCTGTGCTGCCTGATGCCGTCCTCGGTGGCGACCTATTTGTTTGTCGACCAGCATCTGCCGGAATACGGCCCTGACGTGGCTGGTTTCATTCTTGTCTCGACCCTGGCAACCATTCTGGTTCTGCCTGTGGCGCTATCCTATTGGATCTGATTGCGCCAGCCCAAAGAAAAAGGCCGCCCCAAGGGACGGCCTTTCGGATCTGATCCGGGTCAGGCTTAGAAGCCCAGACCTTCGTATTTCTTCTTGAACTTCGACACGCGGCCGCCGGCGTCCATCAGGCGCGCGCCGCCACCGGTCCATGCGGGGTGCACGGAGGGGTCGATCTCCAGGGCCAACTGGTCGCCTTCGCTGCCCCAGGTGGATTTCATTTGAATCACGGTGCCATCGGTCAGTTTGACGTCGATGAAGTGGTAGTCGGGATGGATGTCTTTTTTCATCTTTCCGCTCCTTACGCCTCGGCGCCAGCCTTGGGCTTGTAGTTGGTGACTTCGGCGATACGCGCGGATTTACCACGACGCGAGCGCAGATAGTACAGTTTGGCGCGACGGACGCGGCCACGGCGGACAACGGTGATGCTGTCGATATTGGTCGAGTGCAGCGGGAATACACGCTCCACGCCTTCGCCGAACGAGATTTTGCGGACGGTGAACGAACCGGCGATGCCGCTGCCACCTTTGCGCGCGATGCAGACGCCTTCGTAGTTCTGCACACGGGTACGCGACCCTTCGGTCACTTTAAAGCCGACACGGATAGTGTCACCGGCTTTGAAATCGGGGATGTCTTTCCCCAGGGCGGCAATCTGTTCCGCCTCAAGCTGTGCGATCAGGTCCATCGCATTCACTCCTATCTGCTCGTGGTTGGTCCACGAAGTTTGGGCACGGGCTGAGAGCTCTTGGTCTTCACCGGGTCCTGCGTGCAGCCCGCCAGAGGTCAGATCGAATGTTCCTTGGTCCGGTTTGTTCCGCCGCGCCGTGGCCGAAGAAAGCCGGGCGTTACGACATGGACCAAACCAAAACGCCGGAGTCGCATGACGCGGCACCGGATTGCGGTCGTTTAAGGGCATTATGTTCAGGGATCAAGCCCAAAATGCTGGGAAACGGTGGGATTCCGCCGCCTCAAAACAGCATCGTTGCTTTGATCTGTCGATCAGGCATTCTGAAGGCAATTACAAGAGCAGTTATTTCAAACAGGAACAGAACATGCGCACTGCATTGATGCTTGCCGTCGCGGCTTTTGCCATCCTGTCCTGCGGTCGCAGCAGCCCGCCGCCGCAACAGGTCGAGGCCAACGCGTTTCTGGACACGACCTCACCTTCGGTGATCTTCCCGGCTTTTGGCGATGCTGATCCGCACCCGTGGGAGGGGCGCCATCCTGGCCACTATCCGGTGCACGGTCTGGACGTGTCGCGTTGGCAAGGGCCGATTGACTGGCACAAGGCCAAGGCTTCGGGGGTTAGCTTTGTCTTCATCAAGGCGACTGAGGGTGGTGATGTAGCTGATCCGATGTTTGCAAGTCACAGCAGCGGAGCAAAGGCCGCCGGGGTGCCTTGGGGTGCCTATCACTATTTTTATTTCTGCCGCCCAGCTCGCGAGCAGGCGCGGTGGTTCATCCAGAACGTTCCCAAAGGATCGGACCTGCCGCATGTTCTGGATATGGAGTGGACGCCGCATTCCAAGACCTGCACCCTACGCCCCGATGGCGCGACCGTCCGGGCTGAGGCGAAGAGGTTTCTGGATATTCTCGAACGTCACTACGGGCGGCGTCCGATTGTCTACACCACCGTGGATTTCTACGGCGACACCGACATAGGGCGCCTGCCCAAGACAGAGTTCTGGCTGAGGTCAGTGGCAGGCCACCCCCGCAACGTCTATCCCAAGGCGGTTTGGCGGTTCTGGCAATATACCGGCACTGGTTTGGTGCCCGGCGTGCAGGGACCCGTGGACATCAACACCTTCAACGGCCCACCCGAGATTTGGGCGCGGTGGAAGAACGGCTAGTCTTTGTCTTTGGTGTAAGCATCCCACAAGTCGGGGCGGCGTTCTTGTGTGATCTGCTCGGACATCTCATGCCGCCAGTTGGCAATACGGCCGTGATGGCCCGACATCAGAATGTCCGGGATCGGACGGCCCTTCCATTCGGCAGGGCGAGTGTATTGCGGGTGTTCCAGCAGGCCCGAGGAGAAGCTCTCTTCCTCAGCCGAGGCCTGATTGCCCAATACGCCGGGGATCAGCCGCACAGTCGCGTCGATCAGAGCCTGCGCGGCAATCTCGCCGCCGGTCATGACGAAATCGCCCAAGGAGACCTCTTGCACGCCGTAATGCTCCAACACCCGCTCATCGACGCCTTCGAACCGGCCACACAGCAGGGTCATACCGTCACAGCGCGCCAGATTCTGCATCATGCGCTGATCCATCCGGCGGCCACGCGGGCTGAGGTAGATCAGCGGCCAGTTACCCCGCACCCCCGCCATCGTGTGTTCAATCGCCTCGCCCAGTACATCGGCGCGCAGCACCATGCCCGCGCCGCCACCGGCAGGCGTGTCGTCAACATTGCGGTGCTTTCCGACGCCGAATTGGCGCAGATCGACGGTTTCCAACTGCCAGAGGCCCTCTTGCAGTGCCTTACCCGTCAGGCTCTCGCCCAACACACCGGGAAAAGCTGAAGGGAACAGAGTGATGATCTTAGCCTTCCACACTCCGTGTAGGTCGGGCGTTGGGGTCAGCAACTCACGCGGTTTCAGGGTCGGGCGGATCGCCTTGCGCCCATGAGATTTCGATGGTTTTTCGGTCATGTCGCACCCATCAGCGCCTGCTGCGCCCGTTCAACTACGGCGGCCTTTTGCGCGACCAAGGCGGCTTCGTCCAGACGTGATCTGTTCAGGTTCAGCAATTCCGCCAAAACGTTCTCGGGCAACCGAGTGTTAGATTTGGAGGGCGGAACCAGCCGTTGCGCCTTGTCATAGGGTAAGTCCAGATACTCGGCAAAGGGCGCACCCGGCCCGAATTGACGCAATTGCAGTTCCTCCAGCCATTCCGTGGTCACGGTGACCGAGGGCAGTTTCTCACGGATCTGGTCAACGGTCTCTTGCAACGAGGGCAAATTGTCGATGCTGTCGCGGAACGTGTCGAAATCTTGCACCTGCCGCATCCGCTGCAAATCATGGGCCCACAGGCTGCGCAGCCAACTGCCCCGTTGGCGCAAAGACAGGTAAAGCGTGATCTCGACCTCCTGCCCTGAAAACCTCTGGTGGATCGAATCTACCAGACAGGCGGCCAGATCGGGAGCCGCCGCGTAGCCCTGTTCCAGATTGCGACTGGGGCGGAGACCCGCGAAGTTTTCCTCGCTGAGGATCATCCCGCGCTTTTCCCCGAAATCCAGCGTGTCGAGGAAGTCGCGCATCTGGTGACCGAATTCGGACAAGGTTCCAACGGTGCCATAAACGGAATGGTTGGTCGCTGCCCGCGACAGGCCCGAGTTGCGCGTTCGATAGGGCAGGACCAACGCGAAATGCGGCCAGATCAACTCGCGATTTTCATAAAGGAAAGACTGTGCCGCAGTGGTGCCGGTCTTGTGCAGGCCCAGATGCAGCAGGACGCGGCGCATCAGATCAGCCCTTCGGGCGGGTCGGCGATGATGCGGCCTTGATCCAGATCGACCGTGGGGACGGCCTCAAGCGTGAAGGGCAGCAGAACGGTGGCCTTCAGCCCCGGCCCGTGCAGTTCCAGCAGGTCGGCAGCGCCGTGGTTTTGCACAGACTTCACACGGCCCAGCAGGGTGCCGCCTGTGTCATAGACCTCAAGCCCGATCAGGTCAGTGTGATAGAACTCATCATCGGGTAACGAGGGCAGTTGATCGCGCCGCGCAAACAGTCGCAGACCTTTCAGTGCATCGGCCTGTTCTTTGGTTTCAACTCCTCCCAAACGCGCCGCAAAGCCGTTCTTGATCGACCGGGTCAGGATCAGAGGATAGCGTTCTCCACCGGCCTCATCAGTCAGGGGGGAATAGGCTTCGATATCCTCGGGGATGGCGCAATAGCTTTTCAGCCGCACCTCACCGCGCACGCCATATGATCCCGCAATGCTGCCGACGCAGATCAGATCACTCATTTGCCCCATCCGTCACACAAAGCCCGTCATCCCATTGCCCGATGCCTTCGCACGCCTCGCGTTGGTTCGAGCGTTCGAAGAACACGCCCACAATAAAGGCGATCATCAGCAGGATGGGAAGGCGTAACAGTCCAAACATGCGCCTATCGTACCTCGATCGGCAAGCTGTCGTTGCGGCATTCCCAGCCGACCTGTTCCAGTTCAGGCGTGTCCGATTGCGTTTCCGGCATGCCAACGCAGAAATAGCCGATCAGGCGCCAATCCTCGGGCACGTCCAGATCGCGCGCCATCTGGTCAGGGTCCAGAATGGACACCCAACCCAGCCCCAGACCCTCGGCCCGCAAGGCCAGCCAGAACAGGGTGATGGCCGAGACCACGGAATAGCGCCGCATCTCGGGCATCGTGCCTGCGCCCAGACCTTGCCCCTTGTCGGTGGTGTCGTCGCAGAACACGGCCAGTTGCACCGGGGCCTCTTGCATCCCCGACAGTTTCAGGCGGCTGTAGAGCTGCGCCTTTTCGCCGGAATACCCGTCTAATGCCTGCGCATTGGCGGTTTGAAAATTTCGCAGCGCCGCGTCGCGCGCGGGCTGGCTTTTGACGCGGATCACGCGCCAGGGTTCGCTGAGCCCCACCGAAGGGGCCAGCCGAAACGCGTCGAGGCAGCGCGTCAGCACTGCCTCGTCAATCGCGTCGGTGCGAAACCGACGCACATCGCGCCGGAGTCGCAGCAACAGGTCAAACTGCGCGCGAAAATCGTCGGTGAAAGTCTGATCCCACACGCGCTTTCCTGCTTATTCTTCTGCAGCCGCTTCTTCAGCCGGAGCAGCAGCAGCTTCTGCCGCCTCAGCAGCCTTGGCTGCTTTTTCTTCGGCGCGTTCCTGGGCTTTCTTGCCCGGGGTGCCCTTGTTGGGGTTGTTGCGCTCGGCCTTGTCGCGGGCGCCAGCAGCTTCCAGCATACGAGCGATCCGATCGGTGGGCTGAGCGCCCTGATCCAGCCAGTACTGGATGCGCTCCATGTTCATTTTCACGCGCTCTTCGCTGTCTTTGGGCAGCAGCGGGTTGTAGGTGCCCAGTTTCTCGATGAAACGGCCATCGCGGGGCATACGGCTGTCAGCCGCAACGATGCGATAGAACGGACGTTTTTTCGAGCCGCCGCGGGCGAGACGAATTTTCATTGCCATGGTGGTATCTCCTTAAGATGGCGTGACCGGTCAAGGACCGGGTATTCTATGGGTGGAAACGACGGGTCATTCCTGATGTTTCCGGTGGTGTCGGATGACTTCCTGAATGATGAAATTCAGGAAAGCCTTGGCGAAGTCGGGGTCCAGATCGGCCTCTTTCGCCAGGTCTTCAAGCCGAGCGATCTGCGCAGCCTCGCGCGAGGGATCGGACGGGGGAAGGTCGTGTTGCGCCTTGAGCTTGCCAACGGCCTGCGTGTGCTTGAACCGCTCGCCTAGTGTGTAGACAAGGATCGCGTCCAGCCGGTCGATACTTTCGCGATGTTCTTTCAGCAGCGTGGCAGCCTGTGCTACGGGATCGGTCATGCGTATGCCTCCATGCCGCCATTCACCAGATCGGCTGGGGCGGGGTGCCGCCAGACCTCGGAAGGGCCGAATTTCGGGTGCTCAAAGTGGTAGTCAAATGCTGCGCCCAGACGTTTGGCGACTGCCTTGCTAGCGTGGTTTTCCGGGTCGATCAGCGAAATCGCCGTGTCCCAGCCCAGCACGTCATAAGCGTGAGTACGTGCGGCCATTGCGGCCTCGGTCGCATAGCCTTTGCCGGTGGCGTGGTTCATTAGCGTCCAACCGACTTCGCGTTCGGGCCAGCTGTGAGGATACCACAGGCCGACATGTCCCACATAGATCCCGGTGTTCTTTTCCTCAACACCCCAAAAGCCATAGCCGCGCATCGCCCAATGGCCCAAAAGCTGCGAAATGAAGCGCCATGTCTCATCAGGTCTTTTGCGGCCACCGAGAAACTTGGCTGCGTCTGATATGAAAAACTCAGCCTCGGCCTCGAAATCAGCCTCGGACGGCGCGCGGAGGATAAGGCGCTCGGTTTCAAGCCGGGGGATATGATTGGCGATCAGATTCACTTTTTCTTCCCGAACCCGCTAAGCCCCGGAGGCAGGGCCATGCCGCCGCCCATGCCGGGCAGGCCGCCGCGTCCGCCCATGGCCTTGGCCGCCTGTTCCAGCGCCTTGGGGTCCATGCCTGCGGCCATGTCTTCGGGCGAGGGGCCGCCTTTGCCGAACATGCCCTTCATGGCTTGTTTCAGCATCTTGCCTTTGCCCATCTTGCCCATCTTCTTCATCATGTCCGACATCTGCCGGTGCATCTTGAGCAGCTTGTTGAGGTCGCTGACCTCCATCCCCGAACCCGCCGCAATCCGTTTCTTACGGCTTGCCTGCAACAGTTGAGGGTTGGCGCGTTCGCGTTTGGTCATCGACTGGATCATGGCGATCTGCTGGCGCAGGATCTTATCGTCGAGACCGGCCTGATCCATCTGCTTGGCCATTTTGCCCATGCCGGGCATCATGCCCATCATGCCCTGCATACCGCCCATCTGGATCATCTGTTCCAGCTGCATCTTCAGGTCGTTCATATTGAACTGACCTTTTACCATGCGCTTCATCATGCGCTCGGTCTGTTCGATCTCCATCGTTTCCTGGGCTTTTTCGACCAGGGCAACAATGTCGCCCATGCCCAGAATACGACCGGCGATCCGGTCCGGCTCGAAGGTCTCAAGCGCGTCCATCTTCTCGCCCAGACCGACAAAGCGAATGGGCTTGCCGGTAACTGCGCGCATCGACAGCGCCGCACCGCCACGTCCGTCGCCGTCCATCCGGGTCAGAACTACGCCGGAAATGCCGACCTTGGCGTCGAATTCTTCGGCCACTTCAACAGCGACCTGACCAGTCAGGCCGTCGACCACCAGCAGGGTTTCGCGCGGATCGACCACGTTGCGAACCTGCTCGACCTCATCCATCAGGACTTCGTCGATATGCAGACGGCCCGCGGTATCCAGCATGAACACGTCATAGCCACCCAACGTTGCCTGCTGCTTGGCGCGCTTGGCGATATCCACCGGCTTTTGACCAGGTACGATCGGCAGCGTATCAACGCCGACCTGCGTCCCCAACACGGCGAGCTGATCCATCGCCGCCGGGCGATAGACGTCGAGCGAGGCCATCAGAACCTTCTTGCCCTCTTTCTCTTTGAGGCGTTTCGCCAGCTTACCGGTCGTGGTCGTCTTACCCGAGCCTTGCAGACCGACCATCAGGATCGGCGCAGGCGGGTTGTCGATCTTCAGCTTGCCGGGGTCTTCTTCACCGCGCAGCGTGTCAACCAGCGCGTCATGCACAATCTTGACGACCTGCTGGCCGGGGGTGATCGACTTGGTGACGGCCTGACCGGTCGCTTGTTCCTGCACCTTCTTGACGAAAGCACGGGCGACGGGCAGCGAGACGTCGGCCTCAAGCAGGGCCACGCGAACCTCACGCAGGGCGGTTTTCACGTCTTCTTCGGACAGCGCGCCCTGTTTGGTCAGCCGGTCAAAGACGCCGGAAAGGCGTTCGGATAGATTTTCAAACATGCCTTCGGCCTCCTTAGCCGGTTATCTGGTGGCGCCTCCTAGATAGGATGCGTCGGTTAAATGCACAAACGCCCCCTCCCACTGAATTTGACGTGGGGGTCATGCCAAGTGGCATTGCCCCCACGGGCGAAACTCGCTGGTGGGGGGCGATCCCTGAACGACTCAAGGGACCGGAAGATCAGACGCTTCCGGATGTTGCGGCGGGTGTTATCCGAGACGCTGCCGACTGTCAACTCGGGCTTGGGTTCGCAGGGGTGCAGAACGGATGAATGGCTCGAAAACACAAGGATCTGACCCGAGGCGATTCGTGCGCCCTATTTGGTTTTGTTGCGATTTTCGCGACAACATTAACGCAAGCTGAACAATGTATTTGCTGTGTGTTCAACGGAAATCTGCATAATCGCGGCATCGATTCTTAACGAAAGTGAGCATTTACCCGAATTCATGCAAAGGGGAAACGCATGACAAAGTCTGCCATCCTGATTGCCGGACCTCGGACCACCGCTGCTAATCGGTCCCGGAATTTGGTTCAGCGTGACGGAAAAACACCGTGCGATAAGACGCGCGGAAACCGCTTTCCTCCGATTAACATTACACTGTCTTCTATCATCGATGAGATGCGGCTTATCGAGGCAAAAAGAAGCGTTCCGGCAAAGTAGAACGCATCAGGACAAGACATACGGAATAGGTACGGTGAAAAGGGAAAGCCCGCTCAAAATAGAGCGGGCTTTTATCGCGGCTAGAGTGAGAAAAGGTGCGCGATACCTGGTACTGGGCAGAACGTCGTGGGGTTCTGTGAATTTGTTCCGGGCCAGCCAAAGGCTCATGTAGGTGGATGAAATGGCTGGCCCGGCCCCCCATGCCTCCGTGAGTGTAAGGGCACCGAGATCGGTGATTGGTTCTTATTCGACTTCGGATACCTCTTCTTCTTCAAAAGGTTCCTCAACCGGGTCGAGACCCAACATTGCCCTTACGGTCGCTTCGACCTCATCCGTGACGGGTTTGTTCGCCGCAGCCTCCAACGCTTCACGTTCCAGTTCGGGCTGAGCCTCGACCTGTTCCGTCAGGGTGTCGACCGTTTCGACAGCGTCTTCATATTCCTCGGCGTCTGCGAGTTCTGTTTCAAGTTCGGACGCGGCCATCTGCGAGGCTTCAAGCGCCTCTTCAGCTTCCATAAGCTCATTTTCAAGCGCTTCCTTTTCGTCGTCCGGGGCATTTTCAAGTTGCTCGGTCAGATCATCCACAAGCGCTTGATCTTCCTCAACTTGTTGCTGAGCATCGGTCAGGTCGTTCTCAATGTCTTCGGTGGGGCGAGCAGGAGGTTCCAAGCCATCCAGGAATTCCTGGGCTTCTTCCAGTTCCTCGCTCAGTGCCTGACCGGCCAGAACCGTGTCACGGTAGGTGGCGATGCGACCCACACGTGAATTCGGCGATGCGTTTTGCAGGGCCGTCTCGCTGGCGTTGGCGGCGTTCAACGCGCCCAACTCGGACGGGTGCGCACCAAATTCAGCCGAAGCCTTGTTGCCCTTCTTGCGGCCCTTTGGTCGGACGGATTCCTCTACCTCGGTGGTTGAGGTCGTCGTGCTGGCCACGCGGGCGGATTTCTTTTTCGACTTGTTCCCGTTGAACAGCTCTTTCAGGGAAAAACCGCCACCGGATTTTTTCCCGGAGCTGCCGGACTTAGTTTTGCCGCGACCGGCATTGCCTTTGGCTTTTGCGCCATCACCTTTGTTGGCGTTGCCATTGCCGCCTTTATCGCCACCATTCCCGTTGCCGCCGCCATTCCCGTTGCCGCCACCATTCCCGTTGCCGCCACCATTGCCATTTTTGGCATAGGCCGCGTCAGGGACAGCAAGTGTCGTCACGATTGCGGTGGAGCCGACCAAAGCGACTGCGACTGCCGTAGCTTTCAGCAGGATGTTGGTTTTGGTCTTCATATCAGTCCTCACGGGTCATGTGTTTGCATCCATGTTTTCCGGCACGACAAACGCGCGACAGAATCACCCCACGACCTCATTTGAACTGATGCACCCTGAACACACGAAAAACCGTTTGTTCATCACTGGTTCACATAGAATAAATTAGGCTTTAGACCGTTTCGCGCGAGAACGAGTTGACAGTGATGAGACAGCTTTTGGCGACGGCATTTGTGGCGTCCCTTCTCCTGACCGGAGAAGGGCAGTCTGCTGTGCGCGAACTCAAGCAGTCCGAATTGCGGCAAGCGACGCTTGTGGGCGGGGCGATTCGCCTGAAGAAAGTCATCAAGGGCGTTGAGAAGGTCTTTGGCGGCACCCCCGTGGATGCGCGCGCATTCAAGGATGACAAGGTTTACTACCGCATTCTGGTCAAAAAGCCGAACGGCCGGATCATCAGCGTGATCGTCGATGCTCAGACGGGCGCGGTTATTTCAAACGGGTCCAGTATCGGGCGGCAGATCAAAGAGGCAGCGAAGACTTCACCGGGCAATTCTGCAACGGCCAAGTCCAACGGTGCTTCCAATGCCAAGTCCAATAACGGCAACAATGGCAATAACGGGAACCGCGGAAATTCAGGCAACAATGGCGGCGGCAACAGTGGTGGCAACGGCGGTGGCGGCGGCAACGGTGGCGGCGGCGGAAATGGCGGCGGCGGCGGAAATGGCGGCGGCAAGAAAAACTAGATGAATACGCAACTGAATAGCTGTAAATTCGCGTTATGAGAGTACTTCTGGCAGAAGATGAGCCGCATCTGAGCGCTCAAATCAAGAGATTGCTGAATGCTGAAGGGCGGGTCGTGGACACCGCTCAAAACGGCTTGGAGGCCCTGCATCTGGGGTCGACCGAGCCTTACGATATGATCATTCTCGATATCGGCCTGCCTGAACGCGATGGTATCACAGTTTTGCGGGAATGGCGTGAGGCCGGGGTTTCGACGCCGGTTCTCATCCTGACTGCGCGCGATGGGTGGAGTGATAGGGTCGACGGGCTGGATGCAGGCGCGGATGACTATATGATAAAGCCCTTCCATATGCCTGAACTGGCCGCGCGGGTGCGCGCGATATTGCGCCGGCAAAGCGGACAGCTGAGCGCTGTCATCGAAATGGGCGATGTGGCGTTGGACACAAAGAACGGGCGGGTGACGGTCAAGGATGTGCCGGTGGACCTGACCGCGCAGGAAATCGCGGTTCTGACATATCTGTCGCACAATCGCGGACGGCTGATCTCACGCACCGAACTCTCTGAGCATATCTATGAATATGACGGTGATCGGGATTCCAACACTATTGCGGTTTTCATTACACGCCTGCGCAAAAAGCTGGGATCGGACCTGATCAAGACGGTACGTGGACGCGGCTATATGATTGACACGGACTGATGCTTTCCCTGCGTCAGCGCGCATTGCTGGGGGGGATCGCTTCTGGGGCGGTGTCGGTTGGCGTGGGGACTCTGGCAGTGTTTTCCTACATCAACTCAAGGGTCTCCGACCAGTTTGACACCGCGCTGCGGGATCGCCACACCCAGCTTGTGGTAGGGTTGAGCGTCACGACAGACAATCCCGATGCGCTTGGCAACCTAATGTTCGACCCGGCTTATGGCACACCGTTTTCCGGGCGCTATTGGCAGGTCACCGGTAGTGATGGGTCGGTATTTACCTCGGCCTCGTTGTTCGATGAAACGCTGGCCGAGCCCCGGGGCCTTCACAACGCGCCTACCTTTTGGAACACGCAAGGCCCCGAAGATGAGGCCGTGCGCAGTATCTACCAGGAAATATCTTACGAAGACGGAACGGTCTGGGGTGTCAGCGTGGCTGAAAGCCGCGAGGAATTGATGGGCGAACGCCGCGCGGCCCAGCGGAACCTTCTGCCGGTCTTTACGCTTGTCGGTCTCATCGGAGTGGCTGGGTCGCTTTTCCTGATGTCGGCTATTCTGGGGCCGCTGCGCAAACTACGCACAGATGTGTCCCATCGCTGGGACACGGATGAGGGGTTGAAGCCGGATGATTACCCCGAAGAAGTCTCGCCGCTGGTTGAAGACCTTAATCAATTGTCGCGACGCAACCGGGACATCGTCTTCGGGTCCCGACGGCAGACCGCTGATCTGGCTCATGCCCTCAAGACCCCGACGGCCATATTGCGCAATGAACTAACCAGTCTTTCCGAACAAGGTGCCACGACAGACACGGCGCAAGAGGCACTGGACCGGATCGATGCGCAGCTCAGCCGCTCACTGGCGCGGATGCGTGCGATGAATACGGCTGAACTGACCCATTCCCGTACGGATCTTTCAAATTCGGTCGATCGTCTTGCGCGCTTGTTCTCGAGAATGACCGAACGGGAAGGCAAACAATTTCAAGTCACTCGCGAAACCGGATTATGGGTGCGCATGGACCCTCAGGATATCGAAGAGGTTCTGGGCAACCTGATGGATAACGCCGTTAAATGGTGTCAGAAGACTGTTCGGGTTGTGGCGCAGGTTAGAAAAGGCAACGTCGAGGTTCTAATCGAGGATGATGGGCCCGGCATCCCCGAGGACAACCGGCGCGAGGCCCTGCGCTCGGGCGGGCGGTTGGACACATCGGTTGCCGGCAGCGGGCTTGGTCTTGCGATTGCGGTCGATCTGCTGAACGCGTATGGGGCAAAACTCGACCTTGGCCGTTCAACGAGCCTGGGCGGGCTGGAGTGTCGTATCGTTATTCCGACGGGCTGGAAAAGACCTTAGATTGCGTCGGTTGGGTGCAATTAGGGCAAACGGCTTTTCTTAAGTAATCTTGGCTCATTCTGATAGCTTGGAGTGGGGCATATGCGGATAACTTTGGACATCATTGAAAAAGGCACGGTCATAGGCGCGGCAATTGCTGCGGTCCTGCCGCTTTATCAATGGTATGATGAACGGTCCGGTCGAGAGTTGGAGCGTGTCTCCAGCTTGGTCATCGGGGGGCAGGCCTGTGCAGAATGGGTTATTTCTCATGATGTGCGGGCCACCGTGGATGTCCTAGAAAATGCGCCTGAGGATGTTGTGACGGCGGCGGTCAACCGCGCGGATTTTGCGTTGAATATGTCAATTTTGTGCGGAAAGCTTCTGGATCATTTGCACATGGGGATGGAGAAACTGGACCTTTCTCGGGCCGAGGAAGAAGCCATGCGCTGGTCCGGTTTTCCGTATGAAGACGAGTACTGAGAGGCCAATTTTCACGGTAATTTTAGGCGTGTGTGTTGGCCGAGTAGAACCGTTGGACGGCAAGGCCTGACGTGAGGTGTCCGCGATGAAATTTCCAGGCTCGCGACTCGGAGGCCTAAAAATAAGGGAATGTGGCAAGGTTACCCATGGTCACTCGGTCTGTTAATTTTCGGTCAGTGGTCCTCGTGTAAAGCGCCGTTTTCACGGATGTGTGATATCATATTGATTTTAAATATTTTTATTCGAATTCGTGGCAGTTCCGTGTTTTCCACGTCACCCGCGCGTTCATTTTGAGTTAAAAATGGGTTCACCTCCGGTAACCCAAATAGCAACATTACGGCAAAATAGAGACAACTTCTTTGGGCATCTTATTCGCGAATAAGGATGTCTGGAGAAAGAAATGTTTAATCTGAATTCACGGAAGAAAGCCGTTTCAAAAACTCTCCGAAATTCGGTTGCGGATGTTGGTTGGTTTGCGAAACGCGAAGAAGGTGGTTTGACGATTTTCGCGTTGTTTGCCTTTTTTCTATTATTGGCTGCGGCGGGTATTGCCGTCGATGTAATGAATTACGAGCGCGACCGCGCGAAATTGCAGTGGGCTCTGGACAACGCTGTCCTCTCTGCCGCGAGCCTTGAGCAAACCCTCGATCCTGCGCAAGTTGTCGAAGCACATCTGGCGGCCGCCGGTTTGGGTGAGTACGCAAGTTCGATTTCTGTCGAAGACAAATATCTGGACCGTACTGTCCGCGCCAGCCTGACATCTGGTTTTGACACCAATTTCATGCGGTTGAGCGGTGTTGAGACGATTTCATTGGACGTGAATTCCGCCGCGCATGAGGCGGCGCCGTGCACCGAGATTTCCATGGTTTTGGACATCTCGGGTAGTATGGGCAACAACGAACGCCTGACCCAAATGCAAACCGCTGCCAAAGCTTTTATCACAAAAACTCTGGAGCATAACGACGACCCAGGCACCGAGTGTGCGACCTCGGTCAGCGTTATCCCGTTTGCGGGTCAAACCAACCCTGGCTCGGTTATGTTCGAATATTTGGGTGGCGAGCGGTTTGGCACGACCACCGACGACGATTTCTTCCCGGAATGGCAGCAGGATATCTCGAACGTCGTGTTCTGGTTTGATACAGACGGCAATGCTGACCCCGATTTTTCCGTCAAGATCGACAGCTTCCCGGACAACGAGACCGATCTGTTCAACAAGGATGACGTCGACACCTACTACCACTATGTTCGGGACTTTATCATCAACAACTCGTCCCAGCTGCCTGAGAGCGCCGAATTGGTGGGTGCATCCATCAAGGGCGGGAAGCAGAAGACGATGTATTACAGCATTGACCGGACAACGACGGTCTATGATGAGGCTTCGGGCCCAACCAAGTTCAATAACGTGGACATCGAACTGCAGTATTCTGATTTCCACAGCTATGTGGGCAACATTCCGAACAATACCTCGTCTTGCCTGGAAATGACCTATTCGGATTTCCTGAATACAAGCCTGCCTTCAGGTTCGATCGATCAGACGCCCTATTTCGTGAACTGGGAATATGATGAGACTACCCAGAATTGGGGTTGGTGCCCGGAAGACGAAATGAGCATCCAATACGCACAGAACGATGAAACCAAACTGCACACCTTCATCGACGGTCTGCGCCTGTTCGATGGAACCGGCACCAACTACAGCCTGAAATACGCGCTGGCCCTGCTGGACCCGTCAAGTCAGGATGAGTTTGCCTATCTCAGCAAAGCCGGGGAAGTTCCCTCCGAGTTCGCAGACCGCCCGCTGAGCTGGGATCACGAAAACAGCTCAAAGATCATTGTGATCATGACCGATGGACAAACCACCCCGCAGGTGCGCCCCGCCGATGAGATGGAAGAGGAAAACGGCCTGACGGAGCTGACTGCGCGTCCAAGTGAAGACTCGACCATCGCCTCGTCGCAGCTAACCAACCTGCAACTGTTCCAAGAACAGTGTGAATTGGCCAAAACGAAAGGTGCCGTTGTTTATACCGTCGCGTTCGAAACCACGGAGCAGGCCGCATCCGAGATCAGAACCTGTGCTTCGTCCTGGTCGCACTACTATGAAGTGACCGGTGAAGAGATCATCGACTCCTTCGTGTCGATTGCAGGCTCGATCCAGAAGCTGCGTCTGATCCAATAACCCAATGTGGTCGAGAACGAGAAAGGGCGCCAATATGGCGCCCTTTTTTGTTCCGTCGGGGGTGCGCGGCGTTAGGCTAGGATAGCCTCGATCTTGTCCAAGGTCGCCGTGTTGACCGCGACGCCTTCGGTTTGGGCGGCAATGCGTTTTGCGCGCCGTCCGTCGCCCGGCAGATGCGCGCCGTCCTGAGAATGGATCGCGCCAACCAATGCACTGATATTTTCGGCAAACATGTCTTGCGCCGCAGCGACCGGGTCGATGACGATAAAGAATTGACCGGTTTTGGGCGGCCCTCCGGCTGTGCCCGAGAATGGTGAAGCGTGAATGCCGAGCGTCGCGCCGGTCAGGGCTGCGGCCATGATCTCGGTCAGCAAAGCGATGCCCACGCCTTTGTAGCCCCCCGATGGGGCCATCGAGCCCTTGAGCCCGACATTGGGGTCCGTGGTCGGGTTCCCATCCGCGTCCAGCGCCCAGCCCACAGGGATTGGTTTGCCTTCGCGGGCATGTTTCATGACCTCGCTCTTGGCGATGGTGCTGGCGCTTTGGTCAATCAGAACGGCGGGCTGCCCATCTGTGCCGGGTACTGCGACCGAGAACGGGTTGGTGCCGATAACCGGCTTCGACCCGCCCGATGGCGCGATTGAGGCAGGTGCATTGGTAAAGCCCAACCCAACCAGACCCGCCTGCGCCAACCGGTGCGTGTGATAGCCCAGGACCCCGCAATTGTAGCTGTTGCGGATGGCCAAGGCCGCGATGCCCTGTTCCTTGGCGGCTGGGATGAGGGCGTCAAACCCCATGTCAATTGCGCTATGTGCAAACCCTTTTGCCGCGTCAACCGTGATCAGGCCAGAGCGAGGCCGGTCTAAGACGGGCTTTGCGGCACCGTCGACCTTTCCGCATTGCACATGTTCGCAATAGATCGGGATATAGGCCAGACCGTGGCTGGCCACCCCATCCGCTTCGGTTGCCGCCGTGGCAACGGCCAGCGGGCGAGCGTTGGCTTCGGTCGTGCCAGCGGCAACAAGGGCGCGAAAGGCCAGGTCTTCGATTTCGGTCAGGGTCAGAGTGCGGGTTTCCATCGTGTCGCTTTCATCAATCGTTGTCGGACAGGCCAGACCCGGCCCCAAGCAGACGAGAGGCCTCGGTCGCGGGGGCATAGGTGCGGTGGGCAAAACGGTTCAATACGGCCCATGCGGCCGGATCGGGCACCGCGCGTGAGGCGCTGGCAGCGGGTGCCGTCAAGATTCCGCCAAGCGCGACCTTCACCAAAGTGGCGTCGCTGGGCAGCGCTGGGTTCACGGCCAGAGAAGGCCCATCTGTGACGACCTCAACGCCATCCACGGTGATTGTGACGGGCGTTTTTAAATTGCGCGCAATGTTCGCGGCGAATGGCAGCAACAGGGCAGGGGCGGCGACATTGGTCAGTGTGATGTCGCCCGTCCGCAGCGAGCCCATATGGTCGGACAAGGCTGCCCCGGTGGCCAGAGGGCAAAGGATTTCATCCCCGCCCCATTCGTTGCCCTGACATGCCGGGCGGTGCCGGCCCGGCGCATGTGCCAAGCCCCGGTCCAACAGATCGGCCAGAATCTGCGCGCCGTCCAGTCCCGCGGCACATAGCCAGCGGGTGGCCTTTCCGGCCTCTTCGGACAGGCCCCAGCCATAGCCCGCGCCGCGCGTGGCGCGTTTGGAGGTGGCCTCGACCTCGTTTAATGAAAAGCTCATGTCATTGCCCTTGGGTAGACCCAGTGATCAGCGGTATCTGCGGACAGATCCTCAGGGTAGGGGGCACCAGCATACATGCAAATCCGCACCCAACGGTCCGAGCGGGGATCGAAATGCGTGGCACCGAAGAACGAGAGTTTCGCTCGCAGCATGTCGATGGGCATGACATCCGCGCCGATCGTATTGTCGCGTATTTCACCATAGGGTGCGACCTGTCCCATCTGCGCGCGCCGGATCGTGTGGCGATGTTCGGGGTGCTGCGACAGAAACGCGGCAATGGAGGTGGTGCCTGGCCAGTGGGACAGGGCGTAGTAAGCCGTCGCCGCATCGCGGGCCGGGGCCAAGGGTTGTTCGTACTCCGCGATGGGCTCTTCGAACCGTTCGCCCAGACGGGGTTCCAGCTTTTCTTCGGACACGTACCAGGCGCGGGCGCAGTTGGCCTGTGCTTTCCAGTCAAGATCAAGCGCCCAGTCAAAACTCTGTCGGATCAGCGCGCGAACCTGTGCGACGCTCATATTGCCGTCGATCACCTGCGCCCCGGCGTTGCTGTCGGCCATGCAATCGACCAAACCGTCGACCAGATCGCCGTAAGGTTCGAGGATCAGCGAGGCGAGCAATTCCTGCCCCTCTTCACTCAGATGATCTTCGGACCAGCGGATCAGGGCGTCCCAGGGAAGGTTTTCGGTCAGGTCGCGCTGGGCCAGTTCGGCGGTGAGCGTGTCCAGATCAGCCCAGAGCACGGCCAGCTTGTCGATTTGAACGGGATGATCCGAGCGCCACCACGACACCGACAGCTTGCTGCGTTCGAAAATCGCGCGGAACTGCGCGATGCGGTCAGGTGTGGCTTGCGGCACGGACCGCACCCGCGCGATGGCCTCTTCGCGCACCATGATCCAGTTGTTGAACAGCACGGGATGGTTGACGATAAAGGGCGCCATGCCCAGACCGGTCGAATTGCCAATGCCCAGCCATTGCGCAATCGTCGGGTCCAGACTGGCGGTTTGGTTCCCCCCTTTGGCCTGCGCCATGTGCTGCACCAGATCGCGCACGAAGGTGCGGGTCAGATAAACCGACAGCATCTCGGTTTGGAAAGGGGCGCTCAGTTCCGGGCGGTCGGCAGTTTTCTCACGATCAGCCGCCCCGAACTTGCCCGATCCATAAACAGCCGTGGTGCGCATCAGGTAGCCCACCTGATAGATCTGCTCGGGGTCCGGCTGTGTGCCTGCTGCCAGCGCGTCGACCACATGCGCCCAAAGCCGGACCGAACGGTTGGCGCGAGAAAGAGACAACTCGCTTTCGCTGATCCGCCCGGCCTCTTGCAAGGGGACGTTTTGAGACAGGCGGTCAATGTCGTCGGCCGTGGGGATGCCATCGAACAGGGTAAATGTGGCGTCCCAAGCCTCGGCTATCACGCGGTCGGAGCGTTGCTCGGGCGGCAGGTCATGAGCGAAAGCAACCAGTGAATAAGCGCGTTCAGGGCCGTGCGCGGTATAGACCGCATGACCCACCCCGTTCGTGTCGATGTCAAAAACGGGCCGGGTAAAACGCCAGTTCTCGCGGGCCATCCGCCGGGTCAATTGCCGCATGAAACTAAGGCGACATTGGTGCAGCGACCCCAATCGCGACAGTCGCATGACCTGCGCGGGGTCTCGGCGTGCAATATCGCGGTGCAGATCGATCATGCGCGTGGTCCGAAGTTTTCAGCAAAGAAACGATACCAGTTGCCGCCCATGATACCTGAGACCTCATCTTCGTTCATACCCACGGAACGTAGCCCGGATTCGATATTCCCAAAATCGCGGTTGTCCTGAAACCAGTTTGGCATGGGCGGAAAACCGGGCGCCGAAGCCGAGCCTTCGCCATAGTCGATTTCTTTCGTCCAGCGCCCGACGCGCATCCACTCGACCACGCTGTCGGGTTGGTCCTGACACAGGTCAGTGCCGATCCCCAGATGTTGGACTCCGTATTTGTCGGCGGTGCGGGCGATCATCTGACAGAAACTATCCAGCGTGCAGGCGGATTTGTCTTTCAGATGATGCGGATAGACCGAAAAGCCGAGCATCCCGCCATTTTCCGTCACCGCGCGGATCACTGCGTCGCGCTTGTTGCGCAGTGCAGGCGACCAGTCATGCGGATTGGCGTGAGTGATGGCGATGGGACGCTCGGACAGTTCAGCAGCCTCGATTGTGGATCGGTCAGCCGAGTGACTCATATCCACGACAAGGCCGACGCGGTTCATCTCTTTGATCACCTGCTTGCCCATGCGGGTGATGCCGGTATCTTCGGCCTCATAGCAGCCGGTGGCCAGCAGGGATTGGTTGTTATAGGTCAACTGCATGAACCGGGCACCCAGATCGTGCAGGATTTCGACCAGACCGATATCGTCTTCGATGGGCGAGGGGTTCTGAAAGCCGAAGAACACCGCCGTCCGCCCGGTTTCGCGCGCCGTGTCGATGTCGCTGGCCCACCGACCTTTCATGATCAGGTCGGGGAATTGCTCGAACCAACGGTTCCACTTTTCAAAGTTCAGGACGGTTTCGCGGAAGTTCTCATGATAAGAGATGGTGACGTGGATTGCATCCACGCCACCTTCGCGCAGTTGCCGGAAAATCTTTTCCGACCAGTTGGCATATTGCAACCCGTCGATACGCATCAGACCGGCGTCCCGGCGCTGATATAGGCGGTTTTGACGGTGGTGTAGAACTCAGCTGCCGCCGTACCCTGCTCGCGCGGGCCGTAAGAGCTGTCGCCGCGCCCGCCGAAGGGCACGTGATAGTCGGTTCCGGCGGTCGGCAAGTTCACGGTGACCACACCGGTGCGCGCGTTGCGGCGGAAATGCGTGGCGCGGGCGAGGCTTTGGGTCACGATGCCCGAAGTCAGGCCGAATTTGGTGTCGTTGACGACGCTCAGCGCCTCATCATAGCTGCCGACCTTGATGACGCTGGTTAGCGGCGCGAACATTTCTTCGCGGTTGATGCGCATGTCGTTGGTGGTGTTCAGGAACACTCCGGGCGACATGTAGAACCCGTCATGCGGCATCTCCAACCGCGCGCCGCCACAGGCCAGCTCGGCGCCCTCGGACTTGCCCAGATCGACATAGGCGAGGTTTTCCTGCAACTGCTGCTCGCCCACAACCGGCCCCATCTGGGTGCCGTCCTCCAGCGCGTGACCGACTTTCATCGCTTGCGCACCGGCGACCAGTTTCTCGACGAACGCATCATGGATGCCCGCATGAACCACCAGCCGCGACGAGGCGGTGCATTTCTGCCCCGTGCCGCCAAACGCGCCACCCAGCGCCAGCGTCACAGCCAGATCAAGATCGGCGTCGTCCATGACGGCTAGCGCGTTCTTGGATCCCATCTCCATCTGTACCTTGGTCAGGTTCTGAATGGCCGCTGCCGCAATCCCTTTGCCCACTGGCACCGACCCGGTGAAGGAAATCGCGTTCACCTTGGGGCTTTCCACCAGACGCTGCCCGATGCTGCGCCCCGAGCCCATCACCAGGCTGAACAGGCCCTTGGGAATGTCCTGACGTTCAATGATCTCGGTCAGGGCTACCGCCGAGGCCGGGGTGATGTTCGCAGGCTTCCATACGACGGCGTTGCCGTAGCACAGCGCTGGTGCAATCTTCCACGAGGCGGTCGCGGTCGGAAAGTTCCACGGGCTGATGATGGCAACAGTGCCCACGGCCTCGCGTCGCACGTCAATCTCAACACCGGGTCGAACGCTGTCGGCATTCTCACCGATCTGGCGCAGGCACTCAGCAGCGTAGTAGGTAAAGAACTGACCGGCGCGATAGACTTCACCTTTGCCCTCGGCCAGCGGTTTGCCCTCTTCGCGGGACAAAAGCGTGCCCAGCTCTTCCGCGCGGGCCATCAATTCATTGCCGATGGCGTTCAGAACGGCCTGTTTGCGTTCGGGCAGGTAAGCGGCCCATTCGGTCTGCGCCACACGCGCCTGATCCAGTGTCGCCTCAAGCTGATCTGTGCTGGCCTGCGCAAAGATGCCGACCAGATCGCTCAGATCGGAAGGGTTGCGGTTTTCGATTTCGGAGTCACCCGCCAGCCATTCGCCAGCGATCAGGTTCAGTTTGGTCACAATGCGCCCCAGAGCAAAATAAAGGTCGCACTTAGGATGGCTTTTCCGCCGTATATCAGTCAAATTCAAACAAATGAACAAAAGTTCAGGAAAACTGAAATATGGCGCTCAAGATTGAAACCCTTCGTTGTTTCTGCACCGTTGCCCAAACCGGCAATTTGACCGAGGCCGCGGATCGCTTGGGGCGCACGCAGTCGGCGGTATCGATGACATTGAAACAGTTTGAGGACCATCTGGGTCGAAAGCTGTTTGAAGGTGAGCGCAAGAGCCGTTTGTCCCCATTGGGAGCGCAAGTGTTTGAACTGGCGCTGAAACAGGTGCGTCAGTTCGATCAGGCCGTGCAGGATATCGAAGAGGCCGCGATCGCCGAGCAGGGGCTCTTGCGCATTGCCTCGGTGCCGTCGGTTGCGGCTTTGATTTTTCCACGCGTGTTATCGCATCTTGCGCGGCAGTATCCCGGCGTGAAAGTCGATTTGCGCGACACCGATACGCAGCAGGTTCTTGACGCGCTTGTCGAAGGCAGAGCCGATATCGGGATCGCCTCGGGGTATCACGCGTTGAATGGTATTCGCGCGGTGCCGCTGTTGCGGGACCGGTTCGGGCTGGTCTGCTCGGCCGAGCATCCGTTGATCGCGCAAGAGGCGCCGCCGACCCTTGCCCAAATCGCCTCGGTTCCATTCATTCGCAATGCATTGTGCGACCTGATCGAGTCGCCGCAGTTTCACGCCGCGATTGACCGGGCGGGAGTGACCATCCACAACACGCATTCGTTGATTGCGATGGTTCGGACCGGTGATTGGGTGACGGTTTTGCCACAAACGGTGACAGGGTTCATTCCGGAAGCCACCGCATTTCGACTGATCCGCGACTTGCCAGATCACAGGCAGGTATTCCTATATATCCACGAACGATCACGGTTTCCTGACCTGGTTCGCGCGACCGAGAAGATCATTTTGGCGGAAAACGCTTAGCGTCACGTCAACGCTGTGGTTCCCAAGGATAGGGCGTTCCCTATTGGCTGCGGCTGGCCAGTTGTCATTTTTCACGAACAGTGTCAGAAAAGTAAAAATGTGATTGATTGGTCAAAGGCGGTACTTTGTGTTTGTGCCCTGCCTGACCGGGAAGTGGGGTATTTTTGGCGACTGCGAACACAATTTCCGGCGTGAACCCACAAGATATCATGACCGCCTTTGCCCAGTACGGATTTCGCAAAACGTCAATGGAAGACATTGCGCGCGCGGTGGGTCTGTCTCGCCAGTCGATCTACAAGAAATTCGGATCGAAGGACGCGTGTTACGCTTGGGCGCTGAGGGCCTATACAGAAGCGTTGTACCAGCATGTTTTCGCGATGCTCGATCAGGCTGAAAACGCGCCGATGGCTGTAGTGGAAACGGCGCTGATTTCTGTCGTCGGAGATTCGGTCGAACTGGCTGAATCCAGGCACGGGTCCGAGCTGCTCGAGGATGCTCTGGCCGTCGCAAGCGCCCAGCCCGAAAATTGGCCCAGCCTGTATGCCCAGAAGCTGGGGGCATTTATCTTGCGCCACGACCTGGCTGCAACGCCGGAACGGGCGCAGGATCTGGCGCATATTTTGATAACCGCCACACGGGGCGCTTTGGTTGTTGCGTCTTCGCGCGAGGCGTTCGCGCAGGATATTCGCCGAATTCTGCGCGGGGTTTTCGGTGATCCCTAGGCGCGGTTTCGGGCCACGCTTGGGGAATGCTCACGCAGTGGTCAAACTGTTTTGAAACACAGTGACTTCCTTACTGCCGCATACTGATTTCCGGTAAAGCGCCGGGGTGTTTGGTGCAGGCGTCTCACTGTGATATGACGTTACGTAAGATACATCTAACCCTGAACTTTTTAGGGCTGTGCAACAAGGGGGAAGGCTATGAAATACATGGGATTTGGAGCAACCATTCTGTTTGCGGCAGGGTTGGTCGTCAGCACTTCAGCCAGTTACGCGCAGACCCGTGAAGAAAGCCATGGCATGGTGTTGCTGCGCGGGTTGCCGACGCTGGATACCCATCACAGCGTTGCCATTGTTGAATTGGACCCGGAATCTGATCGCTTTGGAGAAATACTCAGCGAGGTTGAGCAACCCGATATCGAGCACCCTCTGCATCACCTTTACTACAGCCCGAATGGCAGGCTGTATTCCACCGGGCTCGATCCGGCGTGCAGTCTGGCCGAGATTGGCTTGTCGAGGGACGCTGGCGGCGCGCCGGTGATCGAAGGCATCACCTGTCTGGACACGCAGGGCCAGATCGTGGGCGAAGATATCATGTGGGCCAATTCGAACGGGCAGGAATACATGTTTGTCACCTTCATGGGGGGCACTGGTGGTGATGATGGCGGCTCGGTCGGGGTGTTTGATCCGCAAACCAACGCGGTGGTCAAAGTCATCGAAGCCCGTAAAAGTCAGGTCGGCGAAGGTGCCCCGTATATCATGTACCCGCACGGCATCTCGGCTTTCGAGGATCGTATGGTGGTGACATCGACCGTGCACCCTGACTTGGCTACTGGTGTTGGGAACGCGTTGACGATCATTGATCTGAACACGTTGGAGCCTATCCAGAACATCACGGTCGAGAATGAAAAGCCGCTGAATTTCCCGTCTTCTCCGGTCGAGGTTCTGTTCGCGCGGCCCAGCATTCACCCCGATATCGAACCGGCCATTCTGGCCAATACAATGTTCGGGTTCGAGACGTGGAAAATCCCCTATGACGCCAAGGCCAAGACCTTTGGCGCGCCCGAGGTCATCTATAGCGGTGTCGCCAATGACACTGCCGTGCCCTTGGAATTCTATGGCACCGAGGATGAGCTGTTCATTTCGCACGCTTTGCCCGGTGTGGTGAAACGGTACGAACTGGGCGCACTGCCGGACCTGGTGTCCAGCGGCCCCGACATCGTGACCGATCCCGGTGCACATCACATGATCTTTTTCACCTCCGCCTCAGGGCGCGAGTTGATCGCGATTCAGAACAATCTGCTCAATCTGGGCAACGGTGCGGACAATGACCCGACCGATGTGGATTTCATTGCTTCTCTGAACGCGCACACGATTTCGGTGCATGATCTGGAAACCGGTGAACGTATCGGGACAGTCAATTTCAAGGAACGCTACAACAAGGGCGTGGACAACGTTGAGGGTCTGTTTGGTTCGGGCTTTGTGCATCACCACTAACGGATCGGGTGGCCCATGCCTCGGGTGATCGTTCTGCTGGCCGCCGTTGCGATTCTGGTCGCGGCGGGGTGGCTGATCCGGGACTTCACCCGCGATCCGTTGGCGACACCCATCGCCGACTTCTCGGCGCCGTTTGTGTTCGGGCGGTTTGCCGTGCCGCCTGATAACCCGCTGACTCAGGAAGGTTTCGCCTTGGGGCGGCACCTGTTCTATGACCCTATTCTATCCGCGAACAACGAAGTGTCCTGCGCCACTTGCCACATTCAGGCGATGGCTTTCACCGACGGGCGTGCCCGATCTCCAGCCTTGTCGGGCGGTGAGCTGGAGTTCAGCGCCATGAGCCTGGTCAATCTGCTTTGGGGGCAGGAGAGGTTCTTTTGGGATGGCCGTGCTACCTCGCTTGAAGAGCAGGCGCTGATGCCGATCCAGCACCCCGAAGAGATGGGGCAGGATATCGACGTGCTGGTTGCAGAGCTGTCCAGCTCGTCTAGCTATCGTCGCATGTTTCGCCGCGCCTATGGCGAAGTCAGCGCCGACAACATCGCCCGGGCGTTAGCCAGTTTCATGCGGATGCTGATCTCGGACAATTCCAAATACGACAAATACCTGCGCGGTGAAGTGCGGCTGAGCGCGCAAGAAGAACATGGGCGCAAATTGTTCATGGCCCATCCCGACACCAAAGTGTCCCTGCGCGGCGGGAATTGCATTGATTGCCACAGTCAGTTCCTGACCTCGGGGTTTCGGGACGCGCTGGACGGGTTCTCGAACAATGGGCTCGACCCAGAGGACACGCTGGCACCTGGTTTGATGGCGGTCACGGGAAACCCTGCTCACAAAGGGTTCTTCAAAGTTCCAACCCTGCGCAATATTGCCGTGACCGCTCCTTATATGCATGACGGCCGGTTCGAGACGCTGCGAGATGTCATGAATCACTATAATGACGGCATTGTCGTCAGCGACACGCTCAGCCCGTTGATCCTTGAAGCCGATAACGCCCCTGACACCCCGTCGGATACGGTGGGCCTGCGCATGAAACCCGAGGAAATCGACGCAATCATCGCTTTTCTACATACGCTGACCGACGAAGTTTTTCTGACCGACCCTGCCTTTTCCAATCCGTTTGAAGGAGGCTCATGATGTCCCGCCTGCAAGCAATGTCCGGTTTTGGTCTGTTGGTGTTGCTTGCCATCGGATGGATTGTGTTCGTCCCTGGCCCCAAACGCACGACCGATGTCACCGTCACGCTGCGGGCGACCATGGACGGGGCCCCGCTGACCTTCGACCAGTTCATGTATGACAACCCCGCTGGACCCGGCGCGTTTCGGGTACGAGATTTTCGGTTTTACCTCAGTAATCTGGTTTTGACCTCGGGCGATGAAGAGTTCGTGGAGCCCGACAGCTATTACCTTGCCCGGTTCGACAATGCGGACAGATCTTATGTGATCACTCTGTCCGATGTGCCACTGCGCCGGATCGAGGGACTGCGCTTTTTGATCGGCGTGGACCCGGACGCCAACGGGTCGATCCTTGCGCGGGGCGATCTGGACCCCAACAGCCAGATGGCGTGGAACTGGGAAGTTGGGTATAAATTCGTTCTCTTCGAGGGTGCATTGGATGTGGATGGAGCCATTTCTCCGCTGGTTTATCATGTTGGGTTTTCCGAGAACGCCCGCGAGGTCTCGGTGCTGGTTCCGGCAGACATGACGCGGGCAGGGGAGACGCAGATAAATCTTGATGTCGATCTGGCCAAACTGTTCGACAACGCGGCGCTGATTGATATGCAAGCCCTGCCGACGGTGAAATTCGACCGCACCGATGCGCGAATGCTGGCAGACAACTACGCGGACATGATCTCGGCATCCTATTAGCGGTTTCGCAGGGTTCGCGGCATAAAGCCAAATTTCCGCCCTTATTAGGTCAGATGATCCGCAAAATCAGGGCGCACAAAGATCTTCATGAAGGTTCAGGGGGTCTTTGCTGTGAAGCGCATCATTGGACATGTCGACAGTCAGAAAAGGCGACTCTACGCGATTGCGTTTCTGGCGTTTGCTGCCGGATATGTCCTGTACTCCCATATCGAGGTGACACGTTTCGGGATGCCCCTGCCGGTGTTCACCGGGCTGCTATATATGTCGATGATCGTGTTCGCGACGGCTGTGTCCACGTATTTTCTGCCCAAACTAGCCCGCGTGACAGATGCTGTCGCAGTAACGCGTCTGGGTTTCGCCGTTTGGGTCGCCGGCACGCAAAGTTACGAGGTTGCGGCCTCACCTTTGATCGGCGCGACCATTGTGATCGGAGGTGCAATGGTTTTGTTGCAACTGCGTAGCTGGGCCACCTTGGCGGTTCAATCCATGCGGGCAGCTACAGCGGTCGATCAACCAGTTCCTGTTTGGGTTGGCGCCCAGCGTCGGGCATAGTCATGACCCAAGGCGGCACCCCCGCCTGATCTGCACAAATCCTGCACAACATCCGCCGCTGGTTTGCACATCAAGGTGTGACAAGGCGGTATGGAACATAACCGATCTTACCTACTGTGGGCCGGGTTGGCCCTTGCATCCGCCGTATTGGCGATCGAGCCCGTCCTGTGGCTGATCCAAAGCTGGCGCGATCCGTCTTACCAATCCTATGGCGCGCTGTACGGCCTGCTGCTGGCCGGTCTGGTGCTTCTGTCTCTGACAAGTTCTCGCCCGCAGGGGCCGGACCGGCGCGGGCGGGTCTTTGCCGTCTTCCTGGGTGCGGCCTGCGTTCGCTTGGGGGGGCAGGTGCTGGCCGTCAATATCCTCAGCGCATTGGCTCTGGCGTTGGATGTCTTTGCGTTGGCCGTTTTCCTGCGACTGGATCAGCGACGCATTGCGCTGTCGCCCATGTGGTTGGCGGCGCTGTTTCTGTTCTGCCTGCCGCTTGGACCGATCCTTGAGCGGGTGGCAGGGTTTCCGTTGCAGGTGATGTCCGCCCACGTGGCGTGCGCAATGCTGTCGCCCTTTTTCCCGGACCTGCTATGCGAAGGAGTTCGGCTGCGTGTGGGTGGCGTGGATGTTCTGGTCGATCTGCCCTGCTCGGGCGCGGTGGGGCTGTTGCAGCTTGTCAGCCTTTGGGCCTGCCTGAATGCGCTCTACCGTCCGGCACTTTTGCCTGCGCTGGGCGGAGGTCTGTTGATCGCAGCGGCAACGGTGCTGGGCAATGGCCTGCGCATCACCCTGCTGGCGGCGGGACTGGCGCAAGGGATCGACACGATGGCTCCTACGTTGCACAGCCTTATCGGGCTGGGGACACTGGCGCTGGTCGCCTTGACCATTGTGCTGCTGTACCGTCCGAAACCGGCCCGGCTCAGCCCCGCGCGGATCACGACGTTTTCCCTGCCGCGCGTCCTGCATTTCCCAGCGGTTGTATCGGCGTTGGGTCTGTCTCTGGCAATCATCAGCGCGCCGCGTGCGCCCGTCGATCAATCGGCACCCGTGCCCCCGACCGAGCTGCCCGGTCAATTGCTTGGGCATCCCGCGCAAGAGGTCGCACTCTCTGACGTTGAACGCGCCTATTTCGCCACCTATGGCGGCACGGCGCGCAAGGTGCAGTTCGGCCCGATGGGGGTGAATGTAGTGCGGACCACATCCCCACTTCGCCACCTACATTCGCCGGCCACCTGCCTGCTTGGTATGGGCTACCAAGTGCGGTTTCTAGGCACCCGGTTCGATCCTCTGCCCAGCTCGGTTTACGAAGCAACGGGCCCAGACGGGCAGGTCTGGACCGTCGCAGTCAGCTTTGTCTCGGGCGATGGTCAGCGCACGGCAGGTGTGGGCGAAGCCGTCTGGAGTTGGCTGAACGGCTCATCCCGCGAATGGCGCTCGATCCAGCGCATTACCCCGAAATCCATGTCAGATCCGGACCGCGCCGCCTATGAGGCTGCGGTTCTGGCCGCCCTTGATTTGTAACCCTTGCTCAGGAGATCCAAATGCGTGCCCTTTTCCCAGTGATGATCCTACTTTTCTGGCCGATGATCGCGACGGCCAAACCCGACCCCGCCGACGTGGCCGGGCGCGTTGTCGTTCACGCAGGCGACCGGGTGTTTGATCTGCCCCTGCTGGACAGCGCCCTGCATGTCACCGTTCAGGGCGATATGGCGACAGTTGAACTGCGGCAGACGTTCCAGAACCCAGCGATGGTTCCGGTCGAGGCCGAATACCTGTTCCCCCTTAATCAAAAAGCCGCCGTTTACGGGATGGAGATGCGCGTAGGCGATGAGTTGGTACGCGCCGTGATCCGTGAAAAAGCACAGGCCGAGGCAGAGTTCGATCAGGCCGCGTCCGAGGGCAAGGCGGCTGCGCTGTTGACCCAGCACCGCCCCAACATGTTCACGCAGAGGATTGCCAACCTGATGCCGGGGCGTCCGGTCGAGGTAACGTTGCGCTACGTCCAGATGGTGCCCAAGATCGACGGCCAGCATGAGATGGTGATCCCTCTGATCGTCGGCCCGCGCTATCAAAGCCCGCTAGACACTCCTCGGCCTGAGCTGGCCAGTGCCGAGGGCATTCCGCTGGAAAACGCCACGTGGTCTGTCAGCCCGGTCCCCGCCTATCCTCCGGTCGCGGGGCTGGACCTGCCCGATACTGTGACGTCCGAGCGGGTCTCGCTGGATGTCTCTCTGACTGCTGGGGTTGAGCTATCGGGGTTTCACAGCCCGACCCATCCGCTGCTGATCGATCAGGAGCAAGACAGCCTGACTGCCCGGTTTGCCGAAGGCAAAGTCATGGACAACCGCGATCTGGTGCTGCGCTATACGCTGGGTGGGGCGGAGTTGCAGGCGGCAAGCCTGTCCCATCATGACGAGCGCGGTGGCTTCCTGTCGGTGCTGATCGAACCCCCGGCGGTCCCGGACGAGGCCACAGCCACCCCGCGTGAATTGGTCTTTGTGCTGGACACCTCCGGCTCGATGGGCGGGGAGCCGATGAAGGCCAGCAAACGGTTTATGGATGGGGCTTTGCGGGGGCTAAGGGAGGGGGATCATTTCCGCATCATCCCATTTTCCAACACGGCGCGGCATTTTTCGAACACATCGACCCCGGCAACCCCGTCGAATATCCGCAAGGGACGCGATTTTGTGCACGGCCTGTCTACGGGGGGCGGGACCGAAATCGACACTGCGGTTCGCGCTGCCTTTGCGACCGACACGCCCGAGGGCGCGATCCGCATCGTGGTCTTTCTGTCCGACGGCTATATCGGCAATGAGGCGCGGGTTCTTAAAACCATTCGCGGCCAAATCGGTCAGGCCCGTATCTATGCTTTCGGGGTGGGCAACGCCGTGAACCGCTATCTTCTGGATGCCATGGCGGAAGAGGGGCGCGGCTATTCCCGCTATGTCGCGCTGGACGAAGACGCGCTTGAGGTGGCAGAGACTCTGGCTGCAAACCTCAAATCCCCTCTGCTGACTGACTTGCAGATCGACTGGGGCGGATTGGATGTACAGGATGTTACGCCGGCACGTCTGCCGGATCTGTTTGCGGGCAATGGCCTGCGTGTGATGGCGCGCTACGACGGTGCTTTTGAGGGCGAAATCACTTTGAAAGGACTTGTGCAGGGCCGCCCCGCGCAGATGCCGGTCAAGCTGTCACTGACCGAAACCGAGGGCGATGCCGCGCTGCCGCTGATCTGGGCCCGCGACCGGATCGGCGTGCTGGAACGACAGATCGCGGTCGGGGACCGCGCCGGGCAGGCGGATGCCGAGATCACGCGTCTTGGGCTGGCCTATTCGCTGCAAACTCGAAATACCTCATTCGTGGCCGTGTCGCAGCAAATCGTCAATGACAGCGGGCAAGAGGCTGTCGAAGCTGATGTGCCCCTGCCGGTGGTGTCCGGTGTGACGGCCGCGGCCTATCCGTCGCAGGGCTTTGCCGGGTCATCCTCGCCCGAGCCACAGGCGATTCTGGGTCTGATCATGGTCGCAGCTATGACCGCATTGGGTCTGCGTCCTCGGCGGGCGCGACGGGTATGAGGTCGCTGATCATGCAGGTTGATATGGACATCGCCCGGATCGCTTGTCAGAACCTTCCTATGGAAGCGCATATCCTGATTGTTGATGATGATCCCAAGATCCGCGATGTGATCCGCATCGCCCTGAAAGGGGCGGGTATGCGCACAACCGAAGCCGCGAACGGGCAGGCTGCGCTGACCCATGTCGGACGTGAATCGATCGATCTGGTGCTGCTGGATATCGGAATGCCTCAGATGGATGGGTTTGAATGCTGCAAGGCCATTCGGGCGCGATCGGATCTGCCGATCCTGTTTCTGACCGCACAAGATGACGAAATCGACCGGGTTCTGGGATTTCAACTGGGCGCCGATGATTTTGTCGCCAAACCCTTTAGCCCGCGCGAACTGGTGCTGCGGATCAAGGCAATCCTGTCCCGTGGTCGCCGCTCGGCCTCGCGCCCTTTGCGCACCGGCGGGCTGGAGCTGGACATGGCCGGTCACACCTGCCGCATCGAGACCACGCCGGTCGATCTGACGGCGACCGAATTTCAGTTGCTGTATTCTCTGGCAGAGCGTCCCGATCAGGTGCATGACCGAAATGCGCTGGCCCAAAAACTGTATGGGACGAGCACGCAATTATCCGGGCGCACGATTGATAGCCACGTGCGTAACATTCGGGCCAAAGCGTCTCAGGTCGGGTGCGCCGATATCATCCAGACGGTCCACGGCGTCGGTATCAAGCTGGGCGCATGTACGTGCGACGGATAGGCGCGATCCGCCGAAAATGGCGCCCGTCGATGGCGTTTGTCGTTGCGCTGGTCTGTGTAGCTTTGGTCTCAATACCGCTGGCGGCCATGATGACGGTGCAGCTAACCTCGAACCAGTTTGTGCGGGAAACCGAACAGGTGCTGCTGAAACAGGCTGCAGTCTACGCCGAGATTTATCGCACCCGCTTTCAGGCCATGGACGGACCCGAGATCGGCCCCGAACTTGCGCCCGAAATGCAAGAGTTTTGGGCCGCCGAGGTCCGCCCCATCCGGGCCCAGATCAACGTGCGCCGCGACCGGGTTCTGCCCCCTCTGCCGGACGGACCAGCGGTCGGGGGACTGTCCGATCCGCGCCATGAAACGGTTTTGCCGAGTATGGCCGATCTGGCCCGGTCAGCAGGCAAGAGCACTCTGGCCGGGGTGATTTTTCTGGATCATGTGGGGCAGGGCAATGGCGAAGCCGGGTTGCGCACATTCGCCGATTTGCCCGAAGTGCAGCAAGCATTGACTGGTCGCGTCGGGACGACATTGCGGGCGCGCGCAGATGAGTTTGATCGCCATCCGCTGACCTCGATCAGCCGCGACACGGGGTTTCGGGTGTTCGTGGCCTATCCCGTTCTGGCCCGGAACCGCGTGATCGGGGTTGTGCTGCTGTCCCGCACGCCGCTGAACCTTAGCAAGTTTCTGTATCGCGAGCGCGACGCTTTGATCATCATGGCACTGTTTACGCTAAGTGGCGCGGCAGTAATCGGGTGGCTCTTACACCGGCTGATGTCTCGTCCGGTTCGGGGCCTGCGGGATGAGGCGCGCCGAGTGGCCGCGGGGGATACCCCTGTCTCGGACCCGCTTACACATTACGGGATGCGGGAGCTGGCCGATCTTGGCGAAAGCATGTTGTCGATGGCCGATACGTTGCAGGCGCGATCGCGCGAGATTGCGATCTATACCGATCACGTGACGCATGAACTGAAATCCCCAGTCACCTCGATCGCTGGAGCCGCCGAGCTTTTGTCCGAACCTGCCCTGTCGCCGGAAGATCGCGCAGGGCTGCTGGACAATATCCAGACCGAAGCTGCGCGCATGAACACTCTGTTGGGCCAGTTGCGTGAGCTGAGTAAATTGCGGCAAGCCCCGAAATCGGGTCCGGGCCTGTTGCCTGACATGCTGCCCGCTGTAGACGGGCTGGAAGTTCGCATTGCCGAGGGGCAGGATGCGCTGCTGCCATTATCGCAAGAGCACGGGAGGGTTGTTTTGCTGCACATGGCTCAGAATGCGAAGTCTCACGGCGCTACCGAGGTGGTCTTGTCTTATTCTGATAGTGTCCTGCGGGTTCTGGATAACGGTGAAGGGATTTCACAACACGACGCGGACAGGCTAACCGAGCCCTTCTTCACAACGCGTCGCGAAGAAGGCGGCACTGGAATGGGTCTTGCGATCATTGCCGCGATCCTCGAAGGCTATCGGGCCACGCTGAAGGTTGAGCCTTCAGATATGGGGGCTGAATTCCGAATTGAATTCGCGAAAAATAGGCACGGCATACAGCAATACTGACTAGACATTTCACGACGTGTGAAAGGCATAAAGTAATGCGTAATGTTTCGAATCAATTTGAGGCTATCGATTCGAGAAATTCGGCAAAAATTGGGCAAAATTGTGACAAAAATTAGGCTATAGCTTCGGCAGTCCTAAACCAGGGATAGATTGAGAAGCACCGCGAAATTGCAGATGGTCGGATACAGGGAATTTGGGGTAAGCGCCTAATTTGGCTTGGTATTCGGATTGGGCCTATTCGAACCCTGAATGGTTTGTAACGTATAGAGCAAGCGTTATTTGCAAGGCCTGTCAACTCGACCTGCGCTTGCAATCATTTGAATTGAAATGGATTTTTTGATACTCTCGGGGCGAGGCTGGGTAATTAGACCTAAAGAGCCAACAGGGTGCCGTTTACTGGAGTTTATTGACATCGCGTCAGATGTTGAACGGCACAGTCACAAAATTTGCGCGTCACGAGTTTGGCGAATTGCGCGCTGTACGGCTTGGCAGCTTGTGCGGCCAAGACCGCTTTTGTTTTTATTTTGGGGGCAAAATAATGGCTATTCCTAATGCAATGGACGACATCGGTTTATTCTCTGTCAACGAAGACGATGTTCTAAAGGTTAATCCAAGCAACAGTGTTCTGGACAATGATACGGATACCGATGGGGATGGCCTGGCGGCCAGTATCACCGGCAATCCTCAGAACCCGCTGTTCGACTTTAAGACGAATGGAACCTTCACCTATGACGCCCGCTATCATGGCGTTTTGTATATAGACACCGATGGCACCGACCCAACGCTCAGTGACGCAGCCGATGGTGACTTCACGCTGACCAACGGGTTCGATTCGTTGGGGGCAGGGGCCATCGTCTACGACACCTTCACCTACGAGGCCAACGACGGCCAGGACGGGGACGAGGCAACGGTCAGCGTCATGATCGTCGGCGAAAACGATGACCCGGACGCGGTCGATGATGCGGCCGAGTTCGATCAGGACACGACCGACAATGTCAGTATTGATGTCGTGTTCAACGACACGGATGTGGATATCTGGCCGACAGCCGACAAAGATAACCTTGAGGTCATCGGAATTGCAGACATCGCGGATGAAGCCGGCCCGGCAGGTGGCTCGGACAATTCACTGGGCGACGGGTTGATGATCACGACCGATACCGGTGGCACAGTTCAACTGGATGCGGGCACTGGCGAGTTGGTCTACACCGCTGCTGAAGGCTTCTTTGGCATCGATACGTTCGAATACACAGTCAGCGATGGCAATGGCGGTGAAGATACGGGCGTTGTCCGCGTCACTGTTTTGCCCGGCAATGAGGCGCCCGACGCTGTGGACGACACACGGACCATCAGCGAAGACGCGGGTGAAACCAGTATGGCAACTGTGTTGGGCAATGACACAGATGTCGATGACGCGCCGTTGATTGCTGCTGAATTGTCTACAGATATCGGCAGCGCCCTGACGCGCGTGGATGACATGGGCAACCCCATTGCGGGCAACACCGGTATTTTGGTCGATTTCAACGCAGACGGCACCTTCGACTATGACCCCAATGGTGAGTTTGAAAGCCTAGGCGTTGGCGAAACCGCCTATATCGAGTTCGACTACATTGCCTATGACGGAGAGGGCGCCTCGGACTCTGCGACGGTCACGATTGAGGTTCAGGGTCAGAATGACGGCCCGAACGGTTCGAACGGGTCGGCGACGGTCTATGAACGTGGCTTGTCCACTGGAACACAGCCCGAACCGAACACAATACCAGACTCGGGGAGCAATTCAGACATTGTCCAAACGATTGACCTGAACATCAGTGACCCGGACGCAAATGACATGCCGTTTCTGTCCAGCACATCAACCGCGATGAACTATACCCCTGGCGACGAGATCGCGGGGCTCTATGGGACATTGGCGATCAACAATGACGGAACGGTGACGTATACGCTGACTGGCTCTGCCGAACATGACACGGACGGCGTAACCGAACAGGAAATGTTCACCGTCTATGTGCTGGACGGAAATGGAGGCTCCAAGGCGCTGACAGTGACAATTGACGTCAAGGATGACAGCCCCTATCTGGGCAATTCTCCGGTTGCGGATGAAGCCAGTGACAATGACGTCGAAGGCAACACAGTGGGTGCCCCGGTCTCATTCTCGTCCGACACAAACAACACCACGTCGGATACGTTCGACTATTTTGAAGGTGCCGATGAGGCGACGTTGTCGGTGACAGCCGTCCCCGCGCGTTTCATGTTGTACGACAGCGATCCCGATGCGCCGGGCGGCGAGGTTTATGTCGACTCGGTCTATGATCCGATGACACAAACCGTCACGGGGACGATAGACGGCGGAACGCTGGATGATCAGGATCTGTACACTCTGGTACTGAACGACAGTGCTGGTTCGAATACCGGATCCTACCAGTTCACCATGCTTCTTGATCCGCCCTCGGACCTGCTGGACCTCGATTTTGACGCGGTCAGCGCCGGTGCGCCGCAAGATGAGTTTATCTTTACTAACCTCGGCAATCTTACGTTCGACGGTGGTTCCGGGAGTGTTGTTGAAGGTATGACCAATGGGCAGACCTCATACAATCTGGGGGCCTCTTTCAATACCGAAGCAGGCGATGGCGACTATCGCTTGAACCCGAACAGTGGCGGTGGCTTTGGAATGGGCGACGGGAATATCGAGATCAACGAGGTCATCGAGATCACCAACATCAACTCGGCAACAACCACAGGGTTCGAGCTGGACGTGACCGGCAATGGCGGTGGCGTACAGGGCAATGATCCACTGGATCTGGTTTGGGAGGCTTGGGATACCAGCGTCGTTCCACCCGTCTTGATCGACAGCGGGCGGATTGACCTGACCCAGATGACCACAACCGACAAGACGGTCGAAGATGTCGCGATTCTGCCCAGTGGCACCTATGACACGCTCTACCTCGCGTTTGATGGCGTCGACAACAACGACAAGCTACGGATCAACAACTTCCAGACGCTGACAACAATCGAAGTCGATGACTTTGATTTGGACTTTACCTTGGCGGCAGGGGAAGACGCCTTGGATGGCGTCGACCCGACCGGTGACGGTGACGTGGCAGACGGAAGCCCGGCAAGCTTCACGATATACGTGGATGGCACCGACGAAGACTCCGTATTCTCAATTGTTTAAGGCAAAATCCAATGAGGCGGTCAGTATGCACTGGCCGCCTCAGCTTGACGATCTAAAAAATCCCCGCTGACAGTTTTATTGAATCGTGCATGCGGGAATTTGAGGGTAATTTGCGGTGTTTGAGGTGCTGATCGTCGCGCCAAGCGGAACAATTCAAGCCGTTTTCAAAAAATTATCCGCAGATTTGGATCAAAAAACAGCCGAAAACGGGGGAAGTTCACGGATTAACATTGGGTTAATTTGGCCCCCGGTAAATTGCAGGTGTAGTTGTTAAAGAGTTGAGCATGGTTAAGCTGAACAAATATCTGACAGAGCTGTTTCCGGTCGAATGGAAGTCTTCTATTCCGGGGTTGAAAACGACCGGAGACGGCTCTTCTAAGTCCATCCGGAAAGGGCTGGAACTGGCTGTTCCTGCATCTGTTTTCTTTCTGTTGCTGGCCTACTGCCTGCACAAAGCCAGTGTCGAAAACTACGTTTCCGTTCTGATGTGATGCATCCAGTCCGCTTTGGGCTGGTAGCCAAGCCTAAGTGATTTGTCACGGACGGACAAAGATCACGCCGCGGCTTTCTCGGCTTTTTCCATTTCCTTAATGATCAGCACGCGCAGGATTTCGCGGAACTTATCCATGTTCCGTTTGAGCAAGGTTTCCATCAACGAACTACCCAGGCCAGCATCCATTAAGAATTTCGCCGCAGCCTTGCCCAATTTGACGTTGTCCTCGCTCATAAGCTCTTTGGGGCCGCTTTTGAGCCATGGCAGAAGCAGTTTCTCAAGTTCCATTTTGCTAAGAACCTTCAGCATTGCTGACGTTCCAAGCTGGGTTGCAAAACGGCGCAATGCCAGAGGCAGCAGACGCTCGGGCGCGACCGAACGGACATAGACTTCAAGGCCAAGCTGCCCGCCGCGTTTTTCCAGAACCTTGGCCGCTATCTTCAATTCGGCGTTGATTATGCCCTTGGGCACGAGTCTGGGTGCCGCGCGTTCCGACCACGTTTTCAAAAAGGCCGGGCTAAGGGCACTGGTTGTGATATAGGGGCGCGCAAGCTTGACTACCCCACCCACGATCAACCCTGCAGCAGCCCCGGTGATCGCATTCTTCACCATTCTTTCGCTGATTTCTTTTGTCGACATCTGCTTTTCGCCTGCGATTTCACGGCCAATGGCGTCGTAGCCGTCAAAGGCCAACCCTGTAACGGTGGCGGCTGTGGCGTTCAGAACGATCCCTGCGCCCAACCCGGCCGGAGGGCAGGCGGTCAGAATAAGCGCGCAGGTCGCGAATTCACCCGCCGCTCGCACATATCCCGCCTGTTTGATCTTTTTCGCCGTGGCATCAATCAGGCCATGAACCCATGCGATGACGGCATTGTTGTAGTTCACGACAGCCGCGTCGCAGGCGACCAGGGCTTTCTTGAACCCCTTGTAGTCGCGCCCGCTGACGGTTTTTGCCAATGTTTTGTAGGCCGCCGCTGCTTTGGTGTAGTAGGGGCGCGGATCTTCGGCGCGGCTTACCGCGTTGATGAACGTGTAGACATAGCGCTGTTGGTTGTTGATCTCGATCTGGGCATTGTGACGATCACAGGCAGCATAAAAATTGATCCGTTGATGTTCCAGCGCGCGGTCCATTACGCGATGGACCTCTTTGACCGTAGCTTTGTAACCGCGTTCATCCAGCAGAACATTGCGCTTACCGTCCGAGACCACATAAGCCATTGTTTTCGGGTTAAGAACCCAAACGACTTCTCCCTTTTTGAGCGCTTCACCTTTCTTCAGACGCACCGAGACTTTCTTGTTCTTGGAATATTTCAGGATCGCGTTTTGATCCTTGATTTTATATTGCTTTACGATCGAAGCCAGCGTGTCGCCGTCCTTTGCCTTATGCGAAATCCAAATCACGAAGCGTTCCTCTCCAAACCAGCTGGCAAAATGGGATCAGAGGGCATCTTCCCGCCATCCTCCTGCGGGTGCGTGCACAACGAGGCCGCCACTGAGTCGATCTGCCGTTTAATAGTGGTAAGCTATGTGGTCTAGGTGTCCGGGTTGTGTCGCATGTTGTATCAATTGTATCAGCCGTGCCGACTGCCCCGACTGCCCCTTGTCGTTTATGAATTGGTGCCCGTAGTTGCCTTGGTGCGCGGGGCAATGGATGGCGCGTATCCCACCCAAGTTTTGAACGCTCGGGTAAAGTTGGCCATGTCGCTATACCCCAGCCTGTGGGCGATCTCGGTCAAGCCCAAATCCGTATCGCGCAACAAGCTTAAGGCGCGGCGATGACGGACCTTGCTCAGCAACTTTCGAAAGGACTGCCCTTCAAGCGTCAGGCGCCGTTGAAGAGTGCGCTTACTCATGCTCATGCGACGTGCAACGGAGTCCAGTTCAGGGGTGCCTTCAAACATATCCAGCAGGATGCAGGCCTCCAACGCGATAATGAAGTCGCTGCCGGGCGCTGTCATTTTTGCCTGAACATCCGCCCAGCATATCGACGCCCCAGTCATGCTGTGTGGCAATGGCGGCGTATCCAACTCAATAGCGGTCAGCGGCAGGGACAGCGCCGAGCGGCCGTAAAGCGGCTGACACTGCAACAAATCGCGTAATTCATCCCCTTGGCCTCGGTCGGGGTAGTCAATTTCGATCCACCGCGGTCGCCAGCTAGAACCAAGGAAGCGTCGGACAAATCCCAGCATCAAAGGGATGTTGTGGTCGCTGTGGGCGCAGATGGGGACGTCATCACCGCGCGGGACGAAATAGCGCATGATTCCGCCGCGGCGCATTTCAACCAACCAAACGCGGGGGCCGTTCTGGAACAGGGGCATGGCCCGCGCAAGACGATGAATCCCTTGACGCAACGTAGGGGCCTGACCGGCAAATTCGAACCACGGACCAATTTCCGCCCCGGACATTCCAAGCCCGACATGCAATCCGAAAAACGGGTGGCCCGACACGCGTTCAGCCTCGGCAAAAACACCGACCATTGCCGATAGCGGGATTCGCACAAACCGATCGTTCAGCACATCAATCGGAATGTTGGCTCGTTCAAAGACTCGCTCAACCGCTGCCGGTCCGGCGCAGCTTTGCAGCCGGTCCGGCAAATGTCCCATCCCGGCTGCGGTCGTGGTGGCGGTTTTTAGTTTTGACATCGTTAATGCTGATTTTATCTATGTATTACTTTGGAGACGGAGCAAATTATTGAGGTATATAAATTTTTGCACGGCTCTGGCGTGAAATGTGCTATCACTTGATACGCGTGGACAGGATGTAAGTTGTCATCACACAGCCCGAGGCGTCTTGGGCAGCCGGGGGGCGTGACATCGTATCCATGTCCACAAGCCGAAGGCACTACCCCCGGTTATTTCGAGTTCAGGGAGACAAACATTGCTTTTATTCCGACAATTAGTCAAACGGGCCGCCCGTCCGCTCAGCGGTGGGGTTCTGGCGCTGGCCGCTCTGGGCGCGCCGGTGTTGGCCCAGGGCGCGAACGACACGCCGAATTTCCTGGTCATCTGGGGCGACGATATCGGGTATTGGAACATCAGCGCCTATAATCAGGGCATGATGGGGTATGAAACCCCCAATATCGACCGGATTGCCAATGAAGGGATGTTGTTCACGCACAGCTACGGGGAACAGTCCTGTACAGCAGGGCGTGCGGCCTTCGTCACGGGTCAGTCAGGGTTTCGCACAGGTCTGCTGAAAGTGGGTCTGCCGGGGGCCAAGGAAGGCATGTCGCCGAAAGATCCCAGCATTGCCGAATACATGCGCTCCAAGGGGTATATGACCGGGCAATATGGCAAGAACCATCTGGGTGATCTGGACGAACACCTGCCCACCAACCACGGATTTGATGAGTTCTTCGGCAACCTCTATCACCTGAACGCCGAAGAAGAGCCTGAAAACGAGGATTATCCCAAAGATCCGGCCTTCCGCGAACAGTTCGGCCCGCGCGGTGTGATCCGGTCATCAGCGGACGGTTCGGTCGAGGATACCGGCCCGCTGACCCGCAAACGGATGGAGACCATAGATGAGGAAGTCACAGCCGGGGCACTGGACTTCATGCAGCGCGCCCATGATCAGGGTAAGCCGTTCTTCCTGTGGTACAACACCACGCGGATGCATATCCACACGCATCTCAAGGAAGAAAGTCAGGGTGTGACCGGGCTGGGCGTCTATCCTGATGGCATGGTCGAACATGACGGCATGGTCGGCCAGATGCTGGACAAGCTGGATGAGCTGGGCATCGCGGACAACACCGTCGTGATGTATTCAACCGACAACGGGGCCGAGGTGTTCTCGTGGCCCGATGGCGGCACCACGCCGTTCCGGGGTGAAAAGAACGACAACTGGGAAGGCGGCTATCGCGTTCCGATGATGATCAAATGGCCCGGCGTGATCGAACCCGGCCGCAAATCCAATCAGGTCATCAGCCATCTGGACTGGTTCCCCACCTTCATGTCCGCCCTTGGCGATCCCGACATGAAGGAACGGATGCTGACCGAAGCTCCCTTTGGCGAGGAAAACGAGCCCGTCCATCTGGATGGTTATGACTTCATGCCCTATTTCCGGGGCGAAACCGACACCGGGCCGCGGCGCGAATTCATCTATTTCTCGGATGGCGGCGATCTGGTGAACCTGCGGTACAACCGCTGGAAAGTGGTCTTTGCCGAACAGCGCGCCCATGGGTTCGACGTCTGGCAGGAACCGCTGACCTTCTTGCGTCTGCCCAAGATCATCGACCTGTATTCCGACCCGTTCGAACGGGCGCAGGACGAATCCATCGGCTATTCCCGCTGGCGTCTGGACCGCACCTATCTGCTCGTACCCGCGCAGGCCATTGTGGCGCAGTTCCTTGGCACGTTCCAGGACTACCCGCCACGTCAGGAACCGGCCAGCTTCTCAATTGATCAGGTCCTGAGAAGCCTGCAAACAGCCGGCAGTCAGTAACGGCCTAGACCGGACAAAACTTCATGGCGCGGAGCGATGCCGCGCCATTTTCGCACCAAAAGAGATTTCTCATGAAACGCTATGTTTTTGCCGTGGCTGCCTTGCCGTTTGGTTCTTTTCCCGCGCTGGCCGATCCGCTGGCGTCCTGGAACGACACCGCCACCAAAGCCGCCATTATCGACTTTGTCGAACGGGTGAGCGATCCGAACTCTTCCGATTTCGTCCCCGAAGAGGCCCGCATTGCGACCTTTGACAATGACGGCACGCTGTGGGGTGAACAGCCGGTTTATTTTCAGCTTATCTACGCACTCGACCGCCTGAAGGAAAAGGCTGAGGCGGACCCGTCGATCCTGACCTCGGATGTCCTAAAGGCTGCCGCTGCAGGCGATATGGCCGCCGTCGCCGACGGGGGAGAGGCTGGTTTAATGGAAATCCTGAACGTGTCCCATTCGGGTCTGTCGGTGGACGCATTTCAGGCCGATGTGGCCGACTGGATCGCTACCGCCCGGCACCCGGACACCAACCGGCCCTATAACGAGATGGTCTATGCCCCCATGCTCGAGTTGCTGGATTACCTCGAGGCCGAAGGGTTCCAGACCTGGATCGTCTCGGGCGGTGGCCTGCATTTCATGCGCGCCTTCGCCAGCGAGACCTATGGCATCCCGATCAACCGCATCGTCGGCTCGGTCACGCCCACCAGCTATGAGGTCGTGGATGGCGTTCCAGTGGTCATGAAAGGCCCCGGCATCGCCTTTCAGGATGACAAGGCGGGCAAACCGGTGGGGATCGACTCGCATATCGGGCGGCGTCCGATCTTTGTGGGCGGCAACTCGGACGGCGATTTCCAGATGCTGGAATATGCCACCGCAGGCGACGGCCCGGCGCTTGGCGTGATCGTGCATCATACGGATGCCGACCGCGAATACGCCTATGACCGCGACAGCCATATCGGCAAGCTGGTGCGCGGGCTGGATGAGGCGGACGCCCGCGGCTGGGTCATCATCGACATGAAAGAGGATTGGGCGAAAGTATGGCCGGAATGAATGACACCCCCAACCCGCGTACGCATATTGACGCCCTGCGCGAACGCATGGGTCAGGCCATTATCGGCCAGCGCGACGTCATCGAGCGCCTGTTGATTGGTTTGCTGGCCAATGGCAATCTGCTGGTCGAAGGTTTGCCGGGCCTTGCCAAGACCCGCGCGATCAAGGCGATGGCGAAGAACCTGGAAAGCGATTTCAGTCGCATCCAGTTCACACCCGATCTGTTGCCCTCGGACGTGACTGGCACGGATGTCTACTACCAGACCGAAAAGGGCGGCGAATTCCGGTTCGAGGCCGGGCCTATCTTTGCCAATATCGTGCTGGCCGACGAGATCAACCGTGCCCCTGCCAAGGTGCAGGCCGCCTTGCTTGAGGCAATGGAGGAACGGCAAGTCACGGTGGGCGGGACCACGCACAAGATGGCCCCATTGTTCATGGTCATGGCGACCCAGAACCCGGTGGAGCAGGAAGGCACCTATGCCCTGCCTGAGGCGCAATTGGACCGGTTTTTGATGCATGTGCTCATCACTTACCCTCCGGTCGAGGATGAGGTTGAGGTCGTGCGGCTGGTCCGCGCAGAAGAGATCGCCGCCCAGAGCAAAGCAAAAGGCGAAAAACCCGCCCCAATCCCGCAACAGGCGATCTTTGACGCCCGGTCCCAGATCGGCGGAATCCATGTCTCGGACGCTATCGACCGCTATTTCGCCGATCTGGTGCAGGCTACCCGCACGCCCGAGGCCTATAGCGACGATCTGCGCCGCTGGATCGAGGTGGGCGCTAGCCCGCGCGCTTCGATCGCGCTGGATAAATGCAGCCGCACCCATGCCTGGCTAAACGGGCGCGACTATGTCGACCCTGAGGATGTCCGCGCCATTACCCCCGATGTGCTGCGGCACCGGTTGGGGTTGAGCTATGAGGCCCATGGCGAAGGCATCAGCGCAGATCAAGTGATCGCCGAAATCCTGATGCAGGTCGCCCTGCCGTGAGGCGTAGATGATGAACCGAAACGCCTCCCTTCGGCTGGGGCGCGTCAAGCCCCCGCCCGCCGCAACCGATGACCCGCGCGTGCGGGTTGATATCGCGCATTTGCGGGCGCTTGAGACACGTGCCAAGGCGCTGCGGTTTTTACCGCGCCAGCCTGTGCACTCGGTGCTGAATGGCCGCCATGCCTCGCGTCTGCGCGGGCGTGGGCTGAATTTCGAAGAGCTGCGCGGATACCTGCCTGGAGACGATATCCGCGCGATTGACTGGAAAGTAACCGCCCGCGCCGGTGAGCCCTATATCCGGGTCATGACCGAGGAACGCGACCGCCCGACACTGATCGTGGTGGATCAGCGCATGTCGATGTTCTTTGGCTCGGTCCTGAACATGAAATCGATCACTGCGGCCGAGGCGGCGGCCCTGTCCGCCTACCGGATTTTCGATCAGGGCGACCGTGTGGGCGGTATCGTCTTCACCGACGACAAAATCGCCGAGATTAAGCCGGCGCGCAGTCGGGCCACGCTGTCGCGCTTTGTCGCCATTCTGGCTGAGGCAAATGCACAACTGCACGCCGAGGCCCCTAAAACCAATCCAATCCGCCTGACCGATGTGTTGCGCGCTGTTGCCCGGATCGCCCCCCGCGATCATCTGATTGTGGTGCTTAGTGATTTCGATGTGATTGATGCAGAAACCGAACGGTTGGTCTCAGGCCTGTCACGGCGCAACGACCTGATCTTGGGACTGATTACGGATCCCTTCGCCAAGGACCTGCCTCGCGATCTGTCACTGATCATCTCGGACGGAGCGTTGCAGGCTGAAATCAAAACATCCGACTCAATACAACATGCGGCGCTGAGAGAATTCGCCAGCGCCCGCGTGGCGCAGGTTCTGGATTGGCAGCGCAGGTTCGGCGTGCCCGTTCTGCCGCTGACAGCGGCCGAGGAAACCCTGCCGCAGATCCGGCATCTGATGGGGCTGGGACCGAAATGAACGAAACGGAAATCCCCACCGGCACTTCGCTGGTCGACCTGCTGGATCAACTGGTTGTGCCAGATCCGCCGCCGCCCGTGTCGATGATGCCGCAAACGGTCGGCTGGGCCGTTGTGGGCGCGCTTCTAGCAGCGATGGCGGTACTTGTGCTGTGGCGCATGATTACCCGGTACCGCGTCAACGCCTATCGCCGCGCAGCGCTGGCAGAGCTGGCGCAGGCCGCGGATGACCCCGCGCAGGTCGCCGAAATCCTGCGTCGCACGGCGCTGGTGGCTTATGATCGGCGCTTGGTAGCCGGATTACAGGGAATGGACTGGATCGCCTTTCTGGAACGCACCGAGGGTGCATCGTGGAATGACGCTCTGCGCCCGCTTTTGCTTGATGCACCCTATCACGGCAACACCGGAGCCTCGCCGGATCTGACCGCGCGCGTCGCCCGCTGGATCAAGGCACATAAGCGCGAGGTGGCCTCATGATCCAACTGGCGTTTCCATGGGCTATTCTGCTTCTGCCACTGCCCTGGTTGATCTGGCGTTTCGCGCCACCGCACAGAGAACGCGTGACGGCGCTGCGGGTGCCCTTCTTCCGTCAGGTCTCGCATGCGCTGGGGCAGGAACCACGCACCGGATCTGTGGTGTTGGCCCGAACGCGGATACAGATGATCACGGCAGCGTTCTGCTGGGGGTTGATCGTGATCGCACTGGCCGGGCCAGAACGGGTCGGTCGCCCCATCGAGATCGAAAAATCAGCCCGCGACATGATCCTTGCCATCGACGTGTCTGGCTCGATGGACACTGTGGATTTCACGGATGCACAAGGCGAGAAACGGCAGCGTTTCTCGGCCGTTCAGGATGTTGTACGCGCTTTTGTGCAGGGGCGAGAGGGCGACCGGGTGGCGCTGATCGTATTTGGGTCCAAGGCGTATTTGCAGGCGCCGCTGACCGAGGATTTGCAGACGATCACCGATCTTTTGGACCGCACGCAGGTTGGCATGGCCGGACCCCAAACGGCGCTTGGCGATGCTATCGGGCTGGCGATCCATACCTTCGAAGCCAGTGAGATTGACGAACGCGTCTTGATCCTGCTGTCCGACGGCAGCGACACCTCCAGCCGGATGGACCCAGTGAACGCAGCCGAGATTGCCAAAGACAACCGCGTGACCATCATGACCATCGGCGTTGGCGATCCCGAAGCTTCGGGCGAGGACAAGGTGGATGTCAAAACGCTTGAAGACATCGCTCGCCGCACCGGTGGTCAGTACTTCTTTGCCGCCGACCAGTCCGCCCTGACCGCCATCTATGCCCGAATCGACGAACAAAGCCCGCGTCAGGTCGAAACTCTGTCCTATCGCCCGCGCCAGTCTTTGGCGTGGATACCACTGGGGTTGGCTGCGCTGCTGGGTTGCGCCGCGATGGGATGGTTGTCGTTGGGCCACCGTAGTGGGAGGGCGCAGGCATGAGCGATCTGCTACTGGCCATGTCGGTGTTCCATTTTCTACGGCCGCTCTGGCTGCTGCTGGTGCCAGTGATCGTCGGATTATGGTGGCTCACCCGACGACGTCGGTCCGGGCGTAACACCCTGTCTCAGGGCATCGCACCGCATCTGCAAGCTGCGATGGAAGTCGGACGCAATCAGGCGCACCGCATTCGGCCCATAGATGGGGTTGCGCTGACTTTGTTGTTGCTCGCCGCGGCGGCTGCAGGACCGACTTGGTCACGGCAACCCAACCCTCTGGTGGCGCAATCCGCGCCGGTGGCAGTGGTTCTGAAAGTCACCAAATCGATGGACGCCATCGATATTGCACCCAGCCGTCTGGAACGCGGCAAGCAAAAGATCCGCGATTTTCTAGACCTGAGGGCAGGGGGGCGATCGGGGTTGGTGGCCTATGCAGGCAGCGCGCATGTGGTGGTTCCAATGACCGAGGATGCCTCGATCATCCTGCCTTATCTCGAAGGGCTTTCGCCAGACGTGATGCCCAAGGAGGGCGCGGATTTTGCACAAGCCCTGAGCCGCGCTCAAGCCCTGATCGAGGACGAAGGCGGTGGTGCGTTGTTGCTGGTGGCCGATGGTCTTGATCCGGCGGATGTTAGTGCGGTCGAAACCGCCCCGATGCCGGTCGCGGTTCTGTCCATGCTGCCCGAAGGCACGCGCGACCGGGGGCTGGATGCGCTCGGCAATCGGGTGATCGCGGTGCAGCCCGACGGCAGCGATATCCGGCGTCTGGACCGGACGCTGAATGCCTCATACCGGCAAAGTCTGCTGGAAAACTCTGATGACCCGTGGCTTGATCGTGGGCCGTTGCTGGCGTGGCCTGCGGCGCTGTTGCTGCTTTTGTGGTTCCGGCGGGGCTGGACTATGCATTGGGGTGCCGCGGTCTTTGCACTTATGCTGGTGGCGCCCGGGCAGGCGCGCGCCGACGGCCTGGCTGACTGGTTCTGGACGCCTGACCAGCAGGGGCAGCGTGCCTATGATCGCAAGGATTATACGCGCGCCTCTGAACTGTTCGGTGACCCGCTGTGGCGCGGATGGGCCATGTACCGGGCGGGCCGCTATGCCGAAGCCGTGCAGGTGCTGGACCGTGTGGATACCGCACAGGCTGCCATGATCCAGGGTCTGTCAAACATCCGAAATCGGGCTTACCGTGACGGGGTTCGGTCGTTCGAAACCGCTCTGACGCGCGACCCGGACTATCCGGGTGCTGCTGAAAATCTGGAGATCGCAAAACAGATCGTCGCGTATGTCGAAGCCGCGCAAGAGGCGCAGGATACGCAGGACCAGACCGAGCTGCGCGCCGATGACGTGACCTATGACAACGAGGAAAACAAAGGTCAGGAGCTTCAGGTCGACCTGCCGCAAGAGGACGCCGCTGTCGGGCTGCAGAGCGCCGAACAATGGATGAACTCTGTTGATACCGAGACTGGGGATTTCCTGAAAAGTCGCTTCTTGCTGGAAGCGACGCAGGCGGCTGCGGAGGGCGAGCAATGAAACTCTGGCCTGTCTTAGCAGCTCTTTGCACATCAATTGTACCCGATGTCGCGGCGGCGCAAGACCCGTTTCCAGGTTTCAAATCCAACGCCGAGATCAAGGCCGAGGAAGACGCCCGCGACGGCAGTGAAGCCGCCACGCCAACCGAGCCCGTCGCGCGGGTCGAAATGTCGGCCATGGACGTCGTGCCCGGTCAGGCGCTGGATATGCGGGTGACCGTTTTGGTGCCGACCTACATGCCCAGCCCTCCGGTGTTTCCGACCTTTGATCAGCCGAACCTGATGATCTCGTTGCCTGAAGGCGGGTCGGGCCCCGTGACTGAGCGTGTGGGCGCCAGCAACTGGTCGGGTGTTAGCAGACGCTACAAGGTGACGCCGATGGTGGCGGGAAATTTCGGGATTCCGTCGCTGGAGATCACGGTTACATGGGCCGACCCCGAGACCAACGCGCCTGTTGAAACGACGCTCTCCCTGGCTGCACAGAGCTTCACCGCCACGGTGCCGGACGGGTCCGAGTCGCTTGACCCTTTCATCGCCGCTGAAACGCTGAGCCTGACGCAGACCGTCGAGGGATCAGCCGAGGCTCTGGAACCCGGCGATACTCTGACCCGCAATATCACTGCTGAAATTACGGGAAGCAGCGCTATTCTGCTGCCCGCGCTTGCGCCCACGGGCGCTTTGCCCGGTTTGGCGGCCTATCCTGACAGCCCGACGGTGCAGGACCGGGAGAATCGGGGAAAGACCGTCGGTACTCGCTCAGAACGCACGGTTTATTTGGCGGAAAGCGGCGCTCAAAGCAGCCTGCCTGTCATCAAGCTGCGTTGGTTCAACACAAACACGGGACAGATCGAGACCGCGTCGGTCGAGGCCATCCCCTATAACGTCGATGGCCCGATCCTGCCGCGCGTGGCCGATTCCGACCGGGCGACTCTGATCTATGTGGGTTTCGCCGTGCTTCTGGGAACGCTGGCTGCCATCGGGTTGATCCGCCACAGAGCCCGCAAGCGCGACACGTCCCCACCACCCCCGACCGAGGCCAGCCTGTTCCGCGACCTGATGCAAACCGTCAAGGCACGGGATCTTCACAACATCTATGGTGCATTGGACCGATGGGCGGCGATGACACAGGGTCCCGATCCGCGTCGGCACAAAGACGTCCAGCTTGCCCTGACCAATATCGGTGCCGCCGCCTATGGCCCGCCAGACAGCGAGCCGGGGGCAACCTGGGCTTCGCTTGCAACGGCCTTGTCCGCTGCCCGGCACTCGGGCACTCTGACCCGCGCGGCACAGCATTTGCCCGCGCTGAATCCCACGGGCTCTGCCTGACCGACCGAAGGACTCTGATGCGCCTGCTCATTTCTGCCCTGTTAACCCTTACTGGCCCTGCTGTGCCGGCTATCGCCCAAAGCGCAGATTATGTCGGCTCGGACGCCTGCACCGAATGCCACCGCGCCGAGGCTGCTGCCTGGAAAGGCTCGCACCACGCGGGGGCCTGGACCGAGGCCGTACACGACAACATCCGCGCGGATTTCAACGGGACAACTTTCACGTTGGGCGACATGACCGCGCGGTTTCGGATTGAAGCAGACGGCACCCACCACGTTACCGTGACTGAGCGCGACGGTGTGACAACCGACTACCCGGTGCATTCAGTTGTCGGTGTCGAACCTCTGCAGCAATACTTGCTGGAAACCGAGCCCGGCCGGTTGCAGAGCTTCGACGTGGTCTGGGATACGGAAAAGTCCGAATGGTTCCACCTTTACCCGGATCAGAACGTGCCACCCTCGGACGCGCTGCACTGGACGGGGCCGTACAAAAGCTGGAACGCGCGCTGTGGCGTCTGCCATGCCACCGGGTACGACACCGGATACGACCCGGCCTCGGATACATATCAGACCACTCAGGCCGAGATTGGCGTCGGCTGCGAGGCCTGCCATGGCCCCGGTCGTGATCATGTGGGATGGGCCCAGGGCGCTGGCGAGCCCCCCTTGAACTTTGGCTTCTCGGCTGACCTGTCGACACCGCAAGGGCTGATCCAACAATGCGCCGGATGTCATTCCCGACGCGAGGCGTTCTTTGACGGCAACCCTGAACCGGGGACCGCCTATCACGACGCCTACAACCTATCGCTGCTGCGGCCCGGCCTCTATTACCCCGATGGTCAGATCCGGGATGAGGTCTATGTATACGGGTCGTTCCTGCAATCGAAAATGCATGGAAAGGGCGTCACCTGTTCCGATTGCCACGATGCCCATAGCGCCGAAGTCATAGCTGATGGCAACGCCGTCTGCGCACAGTGTCATAACCCCGATGGCAACCCGCGCTTTCCCAGCCTGCCGCCGGCCGAATTCGACAGCCCCGCCCATCACCATCACCCAGAAGACAGTGCCGGGGCGCAATGTAGGTCCTGTCACATGACAGAGCAGGTCTATATGGGCAATGACTGGCGGGCCGATCATTCCTTCCGCATCCCCCGCCCGGATCTGAGCGCCGAGACTGGCGCGCCGGATGCCTGCACCAGCTGCCACACCGATCAGACCCCGGACTGGGCCGCAGCACGGCTGCGCGACTGGTTCCCAGACAGTTCCAACCGCGGGCCGCATTTCGGGCAGGTTTTGGCGCGGGCGCAGATCAATCCCACATTGGCCTCGGACGATCTGGTGGACCTGGCCCTTAGTGCCAGCAGCCCGGCACTGATCCGGGCGACTGCCATCTGGCTGATCGGCCAGACCGGCGACCCCAAACAGATCGGGCGCATTTCGGATATGGTCAACGCGGCAGACCCCGTGATCCGATCCGCCGCTGTCGAAGCCATGCACAGCCTGCCCGGTCATGAGCGGGTACAGCGAGTGTTGCCCATGCTGGATGATCCCAGCCGCAATGTCCGGACCGCGGCGGCGCGTGGGCTCTATAATGCACCCATCGCGCATTTGCCTGACAAGATTGCGGCCGCGTTCCGTTCGGCGATTGGCGAGTGGCAAAACGCGATGGCTGCGCGGCTGGACTTTCCCGAAACCCATTTGCAACTGGGTGGCTTTGCGTTGACCACCCGCAACCTTCCCGCCGCCGATCAGGCCTTTGCCCGCGCCGTTGAAATGGACCCCATGCTGGTCGACGCCTGGATCATGCGTATCCGCATCGCAGCGGTTTCCGGGCAGCAGGAAAAGGTCGAAGAACTCATCGCGGCTGCCAGTCGCGCCAACCCAGGCGACTTTGCTCTTGAAAGCCTGATCGCCCAACTGACCGGAACCGAGATGAACCTGTTGCCCCCACCCGCCGAGCCGGACGAATAAGTTGACAGGTTCAAAGCGCACAGAATTCCCCTGTTGGTGCTTGCCACCGGAAACATGTTCATGGTGTCCCTTTTAGAGCGTCGCGGGCTGGGTGTCAGGTGGTGGGTATCACCGGGCCCGTGTGTTCAAGCTCTAACCGCAAAATTTATGCCGAGGCGCTTGAAGACCGTCACGCACTGCGTCTCATCTGCGTCTCCGATGGCAATTCGCCAAAAAACAGCCGATAGTCTCGGGCGAATTGCCCCATGTGCCAAAACCCATGTTTGTTGGCTATATCGGCAATTGATTTCGCTCCAGCCCCGTTCAGTAGATCTTCGCGAACACCGTCCAATCGCAGTCGCATATAATATGCTTTTGGACCATACCCGAAGCGTTCGTTGAAAGCGCGGTTCAGGGTGCGCAATGACGCGCCGGTTGCTGCGCACAGGTCTTCGATGGAAACGGGCTCCAGCGCATTGTCGTTCATCATCTCCAAAGCCCGGTTAAGCGCGCGGCGTCTGGTTTGGGCTGAACTCTTGTCTTGATGAATTGCGCTGCTGGTCAGGATGGCTAACACTTTGATCATCAGCGCTTCTTCAACATCTTCGCTCCACGGCTCATCCGAGTGTTTCAACAGATTTGCGATTTCTCGTTCCAGCCAATCCATTCTGCGCGCATTAACATCGGAAATCTGTAGTCGCAGCGCCGGGCCTTCGCTTGCGATAGAATATCCGCAACACTGGGCGAGCTTCTGGAACCGCCGGGTGTTGAAAGAAACGACATTGCCAAAGAAACGTCCCGTAGACACGCCGTCGAAGCCATCTTTGTTTCCAAAAGTCAGAAAGGCGTCGTCGTCGAGCGCACATCCTTGCCAGGAGTCTATTGTACCTCTGCGGGAAATGCCGAATGTGCTCCACCCGTCGGGTGAGACGCCCCGTTGGTGAACCGCACCGCTGAGAGAGATGTTCAAAACAGAACATGCCGGGCTAGAGCGCACCGCGATTTGTGTGGACAAAGGGCCGGGGTCAAGCTGGCGAAAGTCCATTTCCCAGGGCGTCATCGCGGCAAGATCATTAGGATGCATCAGGTCAAGCACGATCGCAGAAGGGGCCGCTTCAGCGGCGCTGGCATCGAATTCCTGCGGATTTGGCCGATTTTTGATGTGGTCCATTTCAGCATCCTGACAGTTTACCGGTAAAGAAAACAAACTGGAGGGGGGCCAAGTCAAGTGTCGCGTCAAGCTTCCAAGTCTCGCATGGGCAGACCACGTCTGCCAAATGCCGACGCCCGTTCCAAAAGGGTTGTGACCTTTGTCACCCCGCCCGAGTACCGACGCCTAACAGAGCTGGCACATCAGTCCGATCAATCATTATCGGCCCAATGCCACGACCTTCTTGTGGCGGCGTTGCAAGACGTAACCATCAACTGGAGAGCCTGCAGTGACGATTAGTTTGAGATATATGGCGTTGGCCACAACCATGTTTACATTCCTAACCGGGGGGCAGGTTGTTGCGCAAAGCGACCCAATTGTACACGACGGCGAATTCAGCTTTTTGCGTGCTCAGTTTGGAGAGGAGTGGGACGCGCAGGATCTCGAGATCGACGCCAAACTTGCTGAAATTCGTGAGGCCAACGGGGGTAAGCCTCCAAATTTTTTGTATATTCTGATTGACGACATCAGCTTCGGCCAGATGGGCGAGCGAAAGATGAACTATGTGATGGGGATCGAGACACCCAATATCAACGGTTTTGCCCGCGAAGGCATGTCGCTGATGCGGATGTACACTGAACCGTCCTGCACACCGACACGTACAGCTATGTTGACCGGTCGGCATCCGATCCGGGCCGGGGTTGAAGAGGTCAAGGTCGCTCTGGTTGGTGAGGGTCTGCCTGCCAGCGAAGTTACGCTTCCCGAGATTCTGAAAGAGGTGGGGTATAACACATCTCACGTTGGCAAGTGGCATCAAGGCGATATCGAAGAGGCCTATCCCCACAATCAGGGTTTCGACTACGCAGCCTTTCCGCTGCACCAACAGGTGCAGCTAAGCCTGATGACCCGCGAGGCAATGCAGGCCAACAATATGTTGGGATACCATGCCTCGGGTCAGAACAACCAATTTTTGCTGGACGAGCGCTTTAAACCCTACGGCTTGGTGACAGGGGTTGAGGCCGAAGCAGGCGGGCCCGCGCGCGAGGTTGAAATGGCCCCGGGCGAAGAGTGGACACAGGCCAAATATGAAGAGATGAACGAACGCTATCAGGCGCAGGCGATGGAGCAGCTTGAGCGCGTTGCGACGTTGGATGAGCCGTTCTTTCTGCAATACTGGCCTCTTTACCCGTTGAACTTTGTGTACCCGGATCAAGCCCTCTCGCGTAACGGCGGGTTTCATGCGGACAAGTTGCAGCTTTTAGATGAATGGATCGGAGACGTTCTGGCCAAGCTGGACGAAACCGGTGAGGCCGACAATACCATCGTCATGATCATGGCCGACAATGGCCTGATGTATCATTACGAAGGAACCTCTGGCCTGAACCAATTGATCTATCGCGGCGGCAAAACTCAACATCTGGAAGGCGGGGTGCGCACGGATGCGTTTATTCGCTGGCCCGGTGTGATCGAAGCCGACAGCGCTGCAGGGGACATTTTCCACGTCTCGGATATTTACACCACGATCGCGCGCATTGCCGGGGCGACAGAATTCATTCCGCGCGACCGAGTGATTGACGGGGTCGACCAAACAGCATTGCTGCTGGAGGGTGAAGGTAATGGGCGGCGTGATTATGTTTACGTCTACGAAGGCCCCGTGCTGCGGTCGATCGTCAAACAGGAATTCAAGATGCATCTGCCTGCGCCGGGTGCTCCGGGGGCTGCTGCGCCGACCTACAATGTCTATAGGGACCCGCGCGAAGAACATCCGCTAGTTGGGTATTCTCTTTGGGCCGGTGCCTCGTTCCAGGACATGGTCAAGCGACATCAAAAGATGATGGCCAAATATCCCAACTCGGAAATTGGTAAAGACATTCCCTACGGCGGTATTGAGAACTTGCGTCCTGAAAGCGAGGAAACACGCGACGTGTTCATGAGCTGGCAATAAACCACTCAGCCGGGCGCAGAGCTTGCACCTCTGCGCCCCTCGGCACTTAGAAATTTCACAAAGGCCCTGAAAATGAACAGTACCTTTTTCGCCGGAAAGAGATGGCGCTTGTCTGCGATTGCCTGCGCGTTTTGGGCCGGATTTGCTCTGCCCGCGAAGGCAGATAACCCGACCTGGGATTTTACCGCCTACCTGTATCTCTGGGCGCCCGCATTGAGCGGTGAAACAACCACTGGGAACAGCATCGATGTAAGTTTCAGCGACATTCTGGACAATCTCGACTTCGGGTTGATGGGCGCTGTCGAAGCGCGACGCGCAAAGCTTTCGGTCTTTGTCGATGCCCTGTATCTCAACCTGAGCAACGATCAAAATAGTGCCGTCGGTCCGGGTATCCCTGCCTCTTCGGATGTCGATGTCGAAGGGACCGTATTTACGGGCTCGGTTGGATACGATTTGGTTGATGCGCCAGGCACCCTTTTCACAGTTTTAGGCGGGGTAAGAAGCCTGAACCTAGACAATACCGTTGACATCGAAGTCTCCGGCGGCTCGCAACGTGTGTCGGGTAAGATCAACAACTGGGACGTTGTGGCCGGTCTGCGTGGAACACGCCAGTTCAGTGATCGTTGGGGGATGTCCTACTATGCGGATATCGGTGCCGGAGAAAGTGACCTGACAACTCAGCTTAGCTTGGCTGCAAATTATAAGATCAACAATTGGGACCTGGTGCTGGGCTATCGGTATCTCGATTGGAACATCGGTAATTCGCAGGCGATTTCGGATTTGACCTTTGACGGTCCCTTCGTCGGCGTTCGGTTTGATTTCTAAGGTCGAAACGTGACCCAAACCTGAGGTTCACCAAACCCTTGACGGTCATTCCCATCATCACCCTAAGACCACCCGGAAGGAGAAACAAATGACCATTGTACGCGCGGCAATCGTAGCTCTCGCCTTATGCGGGTTGGGGGATGCTGAGCAAACGCAAGCCTCCGAGGATCGCGCCATCCCGATTGAAGGCGTGGCCAATACCAGGGACTTAGGCGGATTGCAGACCAAAGACGGGCGCAGCATTCGAACCGGGCAACTTATTCGTTCCGGTGAAATTGATCGTATGGGTGCCGACGGAATGGCTCTTGTCGAGGATCTGGGGGTTACTTCCATAGTGGATCTAAGAACCACGTTGGAATCGACCGCTGACCCTGTTTTGTGGCCGGATGGACAAGGGCCTGAACGCTACAATTTCCCGGTCATGGAACAAGAGGCTCAGATGATCGAAGACATGCGTGCAAGCATCAAGTCAGGGACGGCGACCGAGACGCAAACGGACACTCTCTTTTTCGAGGCCTTCGGATATATCGCCACTGACTACACAAAAGAATTTCGTGCTTTGTTTGACGTCCTGATCGAGCAACCGGAGGGGGAGGCTGTGCTGTATCACTGCTCGGGTGGAAAAGACAGAACCGGTGTTGCCACTGCCTTGGTGTTGAGCGCATTGGGCGTCACCCAAGAAGACATCGAGGCAGATTTCATGATGAGCAACGTTCTCAAGGATGCCCGCAACGCATCCGTGAAAATTGCTGATCAAGTGAACGCTGAACGCGGCACGAGCATGACCCCTGAAGCGGTCTGGCCCTCGTTGGGTGTTCGAATGGAGTATTTGAATAACTTCTATAGCAGTGTGAACGAGACTTACAGTTCGGTCGACAATTACCTGCATGAGGGCCTTGGGCTGACAGATCAGGATCTGGAAAAGCTGCGCAATAGATACTTGAACTAATCCGAAGTCAGCTGTGCTATCTGTGACAGCATGTGCTTTTTTGCCAAGTCACTTCGGATGAACAGGGAGGATAAGATGTTGCGTTTCATATTTTTCGCCGCATTTTTGTTTGTTGGCATTTTAGGGTTTCCCACCGAGCAATCCGCATATGCGGAAAACCTTCTGGACAAGGTGACGAAAGGCGTTTCCGACGCGGCCAAAAAGGCAGGTGATGTCGCTGAAACTGCAAGCGAGGCTGTTTTGGACACGACCAGTGGTTTGACCGCGTCCGAAATCGACAATGGGGCAAGTGCGGCACTTGATCAATTGTACAGCAACTCATCCGAAGCCAGAGACTTGTCCGAAGAAGCGATAGCCATTTTGATTTTTCCGAAAGTCACCGCAGGTGGCTTGGTCGTCGGAGGTCAATTCGGTGAAGGCGCTATGCGCGAGAATGGGGTCACAACGGGCTACTACAATATTGCGGGTGCCTCATACGGGTTTCAGGCGGGTGTTCAGCAATTCTCATATGCAATGTTCTTCATGAACGACGCTGCCCTTGAATATTTTCGCAACAACAATGGCTGGGAGGCAGGCACCGGACCGACACTGGTTGGTGGTGATCAAGGCTGGTCTGCTTCCATGGGCACCAATGACCTTCAAGGAGATATCGTTCCAATAGTGTTCGGTCAGGAAGGTTTGATGGCGGGAACTAGTCTTAAGGGGACAAAGATCAGCAAGATCGATAAGTAAAGGCGGAGTTAAACCTTTGGGTTTGCAGCGGATGCTGGTTGTTCTACGATCTCGGTTATCCCTTTTGTTCTTCGGCAAAAAAGTGTGCCCGCTGTTGCCTATGTGAAGCCCAAACCATGTTTGCGCGATCGACATAGCTCCGAAGCATGTAGGCGGAGTCCGCGTGATCGTAACTGGCCGCGACACGTCTCCGCTCGCTAGCTCAACCCACGCAATCAAAAAAGAAAACAATACTACAATCGAATGGACTTATCGCGAGACCGGATCGATCCATCCAGCAGCCGCCAATTGTCGCAAAACACGTTCGGCATCGGCTATGTCCTCGAACAAGGCTTTTAGGACCTGCGAAACACGGCTTTCCGGCCACGACGTTTGAAACGCAACAACCATTTCCCTAGCTTTTTCATGCTGTCCAGATGCCTGATAGGCAGCGATAAGATGGGCGGTGTTGATCTCGCTTATGGGACCGCCAGAGCGGACCGCTTGCGTCAGGTGAGTGATCGACTTTTGGTATTCACCCGCGTGGAAATACGCATTCCCCAATGTGTTGCGCCAAGGCAGCCCCCGCCCGGGGCGATGTTGATGAAGTTTTGGGTTTGCGTTGGCTATCGCCCGTTCGAAATCGCCCGAAAACACCGAAATTATGGCATCGATTTCAAGCGCGTATAGGTCATCGGGCTCAAGCTCTAAGGCACGGCGACTGGAGGTTTGCGCTGAAGCAAAATCGCGACGTACCATTTGCGAAAAGGCCCTGGCGGAATGGCTCCATGATTTGGTCGAATCCAGTTCGAGCGCGCGTTCCGCCAATTCATTAGCTGATTGCATATAGGCCTGACGCATCTCCGCGTTGGAGGACAGCCCGGCCAGAATGGTCGACGCCTGCGAAGCCCCCGCGTAGCTGCCATAGTAGTTCGGGTCCAGTCGCATTGCCTCTTCGAACATGTCCAGCGCTGCTGAAACGCGTACCAGTTCGGGCGCAGGAAACAGCAAGCCCCGCGCCTCTTGGGTCATGTTTCTGGCCAAAAGGTTGGTGGGATTATTTTCGAACAACGCGGATCGTGCTTCAGGCGATAGCGCCTCAGGGGTTGTGTCCGTGCGCAAGAAGCTGAAATAGACCGCTGCCGCAAGCCCTGCAACAAGAGTGCCTCCCAGAACCCATTTTACCCGAAATGCGGGACGAGCCCGAGGGGCCGGCTCGGTCGTCTTAGACCTCAGTTCAAAACGAGGGGTGTAGCCCCCCTTGTCGATATAAATACGCACCGGGTCCTCTCGACCTTCGGTGCCATAGTAAAGATCCAACCTTTGGCGCAATCTGGTGGCATCGACCCTGACCACGTTTTCTGGCGCACCATCGGCACATGGGCCTTTGTGGTACACCTCTTCCAGGATCCTTTTTCCCAAAATCATGTCTGGTCGCCCGGCCAGTTCCTGTTCGACCACGTAGGTCAGGAAAGCCCTCAGGCGTTCGGCCCCGCCGAATTCGTCGCTTTCAACAACGCGACGCAGAGCGGCTTGCTTTTCCTCTCTGTCAATTTCGGTCTCAGCCATAGGCGGGTCGCCTCACAGACAATCTGTAACGGTTACACGCCCCAAGTTACATTGTTCGGTGGCGTTTTGCATCATCCAATTGTCTGCACAACCATCTGATGGTTCAGGCTGTTTCGGAAGTTTCCGACCCGCAGGGCGATCAGGGTTCTTGGATCAGAAAACGGGATGATAGCATGACAGAGCCGCGCAATAGCCACACCCTCGCAACCGCGCTGATCGCAGGTATTTCGGTGTTGACCGGCACGCAAGTCGGCGCGCAGAGCGGGCCGATCGTCAGGGACGCCGAATACTACATTCTCGAAGCGCAGAACGGCGAAGAATGGGCGCGCGAAGATCAGGAAATCGACGCAGCACTGGCCCAATTTCAGGACGCTAATGACGGCAAGCCACCGAATGTTCTGTATATCTTGATTGACGATATCGGCTTTGGCGATCTGGGCAGTGAAACCCTGAACATGATCCGTGGCTACAAGACCCCCGCGATCAATCAATTCGCCGCCGAAGGTATGCGGCTGGCGCGGATGTATACGGAACCTTCCTGCACACCAACCCGCGTGGCTTTTATGACCGGCCGACAGCCGCATCGGAATGGGATGGGCAACACGCAGGTCGAGTTAGCGGGCTTCGGCCTAGCTGAAGATGAGGTGACACTGGCCGAACTGCTGTCAGATGCCGGATACAACACCGCCCATATCGGAAAGTGGCACATGGGCGATATCCGCGAGTCCTGGCCAAATTACCAAGGTTTCGATTTTGCGGCTTTTCCGATCCATCAGCAGGGTCAGTTGACGATCTATCACGACGATGCAGCCGACGAGGAGGTCTCGATTGGGATCGGCGACAACAACTATGACGATCTCTATACGATGGATCGTTGGTTGCGCACTGACGCTTCGCGTTTGGCCACTGGAGTGGAAGGCGTGCGCAACGAGGACGTGCGCGAGGTCCATATGGAACCGGGCGAACGTTGGAACGAAGCCAAGTACCATGAAATGAACGTGCGATATCAAGAGCAGGCAATGGAACAGCTACGTAGCCTTGCCGCCAAGGACGAGCCGTTCTTCTTGCAATACTGGCCGCTTTATCCGTTAACCGGACCGCGCACGACAACCAGCGAATACACGACGCCCAATGGCGGTCACTATGTCGAGAAAATGAAGCTGGTGGACAGCTGGATCGGCGACCTTTTGGCCGAGATGGAGACGTTGGGCGTCGCCGACAACACCATCGTCATCATCATGGGCGATAACGGCCATTTCACAAAATACGCGCCTCAGTCAGGCTACACGCCCATGATCTTCCGGGGCGGCAAGGGTGCCACGACCGAGGGTGGCGTTCGCGTGGACGCCTTTGTTCGCTGGCCCGAGATGATCCAGGCCGGATCGGTTGTTGGCGATATGGTCCATGTCACCGATCTGTTCACAACGCTAGCGCGTGTGGCTGGGGCCACTGATGCCATCCCGCGCGATCGGGTCATCGACGGTATTGACCAGACATCTCTGCTGCTGAAGGGCGAGGCGCATGGCCGCCGGGACTATGTGTTCCTCTACAACATCGACAAGTTGGAGGCTGTGGTTAAAGAGCAATACAAGCTGGCGATCCCCGGCGGAAACATCGAAAACGCGATCCTCGCGGATTTCTACGACCTGTTTCGCGACCCACAGGAAAAATATCCCGTCTCGACCGAGATCGGTGCCTGGGGCAGCGCGAAATTCGTCAACATGATCCAGCGGCATTTCCTACGCAAACAGAAATACCCCGATACGCCTCCGGGCACCGGTGTCCCTTATGACGGGATCGTCAACCTACGTCCCGAAACCAAGGCTGTTGTCGAGGAGTTCTTCTTCATGCGGCAAACACCCGAACAATAAGTCCCCCGAGACACATCCTTTGAAACCCTAATCCGAGTAGGAGACCGCAATGATCCCGTTTATTTCTAAGAAAACAGCACTCAATACCGTTGCCATCCTGGCGCTTTCCTTTACTCAGATACCTGCGGCCACAGCGCAGACGGCCAATGCCCCCTGCGGAGAAAACCTGCCGCTTTCCGGAAAGATCACCTTTAACGGCCAAAGCTTCTCGATCCTTGTTGGGGTTCGATGGGGCAAAGGTGTTCTGACCTTGAATGACGGGCAAGAGATCCCCTTCTCGGCCAACGGCGTGAAGGCCTTGGAGTCGGGTGCTCGCGTGGGCGAGATTGAGGGTGAGGTATATGGTCTGACCGACCCGCTGGATTTTGTTGGGCAATATTTCGGAGTGGCCGGTGGTGTTGTCCCGGTTCAATCGGCTGGTGATATTACGCTGGTCAACGCTGCGTGCGTAGTGATCGTTGCGCGCCATAAATCCACGGGTGTAAAGCTGTCGGCCCCGGTCGAACAATCCATAAAGATTCAGTTCCAATGACGCCTCCGGGGGGCGCCCAATATAGCGGCCCCACTCGACAGACCTGTAACAGGACTGGTTTCAATGCGCTTTTTGATCGTCATGCTGCTAAGTGTTTGCGCGGGGTGCGGCGGGCCCCAAAACCTTGTGGGCGTCGAAACCGCAATACCGGTTTCCAGCGTTCCGGAACTCACCCGCCATAGGATCTACATTGCGACGCCGCGCGCTCTGTCTGACGACCCATCCGAGTTCTTTTCAGGCGACCGCGCCTCTGACATGAGCTTTGCTGCTGTCGACGTCACCATCCCCCCGGATCATCAGAAAGGGAATATTGAACGACCGTCATCCCTGCCTGCCGACCCACGCAAGCATTTCGTGATCACAGCACCGCAGTTGTTCAGTGACGGAACCCAATTCCGGCAAGAAGTCAGCCGTTCGGTGCGAGCTTTGCCCCGCAATGATCACGAAGTGCTGTTGTTCGTGCATGGCTATAACACGAACCTGACCAGCGCGGTTTTGCAAATGGCCCAATTCGTCGAAGATTCCGGATACAAGGGGGTCCCGATCTTGTTCACCTGGGCTTCAAGCGGGCAGACCGTCAAATATGTCTACGACATAAACAGCGCCCTGATCGCTCGAGATCACCTGGTCAGCATGTTTTCCGTCATGGAAAGCAGCAACATTGAAGGATACGATCTAGTGGCTCATTCGATGGGCACATTCCTGGTCATGGAGGCCGGGCGGCAGATTTCAATGACGACCGGGCTGAACCCGACGGGGAAGGCCCAAAACGTCGTTCTGGCCGCACCCGATATAGATATAGATCTGTTTCTGACGCAAATTCGCAGGTTTCCGGAACAGTATCGACGGTTCGTCGTGCTTGTGTCTCAAGATGACAAGGCGCTCAGGGCCAGCCAACGGGTCGCCGGCGGTGTCTCGCGTCTGGGGCAGATCCCAGCCGAAGATTTGGCCGAACTGGGAGTCAATGCAATCGACCTGAGCGCAGTCAAAAATACGGGCTCACTGGCACATTCGAAATTTAAGGACTCGCCTGAAATCGCGCAGTTGATCGGCACCGCCCTGAGTGAAAACTCAAGTTTTGAATCGGATGTCAGTTTCCCTGTGGGTCGCAAAATTGGCACCGGCATCGACGGGCTGCTGCAAGTTGTGAGGGTGGGCGGATGAATAGACCATCCAGTCGCGCCAGTAACTGCCTTGTCCTCGGCTTCAGCGAATTTCGGAAAAGGAATCCCTGAGATGCGCACAAGATCGACCGTTTTTTTGGCATTTCTATGGATCGCTGCCGTGTTGGTTGCACCCGTCGGAGCAACGGCGCAGAACACAACGACCGAGCAAGCGGCAGAAACAGCGGACGAGGCCCAGTTTACGGCGGAAGAGCTTCAGAAACTTACCGCTCCGGTTGCGCTTTATCCGGGTACGCTGCTGATTCAGATCCTTGTCGCGGCGACCTACCCGCTTGAAGTGTCCAAGGCAGATCAGTTTGTTCAGGATAACGCGGACCAAGAGCCAGGCGCCCGTAAGACGCTGATCGAAGAACAGGGTTGGGATGACAGCGTGACAGTGTTGGCCACCGCATTCCCGGAAACACTTGAGAAAATGGCCGCACATATCGAGTGGACCGAAACGATCGGGGCCGCAACCCCGGCCTACGCGAGGTGCAGACGGCCCACGGCGCAAATAGTCTGTCACATGCAAAATGACGCTGGTTGAGGAGAAATTGAAACATGCATCGGAAAAATTTGTCCGAAACACACCGGAGTAGCCATCTGGGAAAACGTACCCAGATCGCAGCATGGAAACCTGCAGTCGCCTTGGTGCTAACTTTTGCACCTCTTTCCGGACAGGCTCAGGAGGCGGCATCCGAGTGGGATTTCGGACTGACCCCATATCTTTGGATGCCTAGTCTGAATGGCGATGTATCTCCGGGGCCGAGAGCGCCGACATTGGGTGTCGATGCGTCATTCAGTGACTTGCTGGACGAGCTGGAAATCGGTTTCATGATTGCTGGATCAGCAACAAAGGACAGGTTCGGTATTTTCGGTGATCTTCAATATTTCGATTTCGACTCGAACGCTTCAACACCTGGCCCGGCATTTAGCTCAGCCGTTATCGACACGGATATTCTGATCGCAACGCTTGGCACAGAATACGTGGCACTAGCAACTCAAACATCCGAATTGAAACTGGTTGTTGGCTTTCGGTATTATGACGTATCCATTGACGGCTCGCTAAGGGCTGGAACCGTTCCAGGCCGTGAGGTCAGCGGAGGGGACGAATGGCTTGACGGTATCTTTGGCCTTCGCGGTCGATCGAGTGTTTCAGAAGACTGGTATGTTACGGGTTGGGCATTCGTTGGTGGCGGGGGATCGGATTTTACCTCGGATGTGTTCGGCGGCTTCGGCTATCGGGTGAGTGACACCTTGGATGTGGTCGGTGGCTACCGGTACTTCTCTGTCGATCGCGAGGATGGAGACGGGTTCGTCTATGAGGTTGAACAGCACGGTTTGCTTATCGGCGTGAAATTCAAGCTGTAGACAACGATAACTGTCGTCGGGTCCGTAGCTTGCAAACCAATATGAGGCTGAAATGACGATATCCATTGTGTCTCTGCGTTCGTTGTTTGTGTCCATTGGAATGATCCACCTGTCGACGGCGGCTTTGGGCACCTTGGTGTCGTTGCGCATTGCGGATTCCGGTGGCAGCCAAGAGGCAGCGTCTTTCGTCGCTGCAAGCTATTCTATGGGTTTCTTGCTTGGGTGTTTCTTTATCTTTCGGCCTTTGGCCCGGATTGGTCACATACGGGCATTTGCAGCCTCGGCGGCATTGTGCAGCCTGTGCGCCCTGTTGTTGTCGATTTCAGAAAACACCTTTGTCCTAATTGCGGCGCGATTTGCGACAGGATTGGCGACGGCCAGCCTGTATTCCATTGGGGATGCGTGGATCAACGACTCTGCACCCGCAAATAGCAGAGGGCGCATCCTGTCCATCTACTACATCGTTTTGGGTGTGACGTCTGTCGCAAGCCAGGCCTTTATCATACTGTTCTCGGGCGATTTGTCCGAAGCGTTTGTGATGATGTCCGCACTTTATTCGATTGCGATCATCGTTCTGGTGCCGACTCGAACCTCTCCCCCCAGTGTGCCTGCGCACGCGCAGTTGCGCCTTATCGCGTCCTTCCGGGAATCCCCAACCGCGTTCATCGGAGTGTTCGTGAACGGCTTCGTGTTGGCGCTGCTGCTGACTGTTTTGCCTTATCAGGCTTCGGTCGCAGGGATGAGCGCAAATATGATCGCGTTTGTCGTGGCAGCCTTCTACTTGGGACGTATTCTGTTTCAGTTCCCAATCGGCCACGCATCAGATCGAATGGACCGCCGCTATATGATCGCAGCGATGTCACTGAGCGCCGCCTTGACCGTCATGATCCTGTCAATTGCCTCACGCAACGAGGGGTTTACAATCGCCGGGGAAAGCGGGCTCGTGCTGCAAGTTGTCATGATAATCGGCTCTGTGTTTCTGGGAGGACTGATCATGCCGCTCTATTCGGTCCTTGTTGCGCATGCCATGGACCGTACAGTTCCTGTTTATGTAGGCGCCACAGCTGTCACCTTGTTGTTTGTTTACACCGTCGGCAGCGTGGTCGGGCCAATTTTTGGGGGTATCGGATCTCTTCTTGGCAGTGACAGAGCGGTCCAATGGATGTGTTGGGTGCTGATGCTGGTCGCTGGTATGTTCACCGTTGTCCGCCTCAAAATGCGCGAGAGCGTCCCCCACGCTGAAGCAGCCAGTGGGGTAGCCGCGTCTCCGACGTCGGTGTCCATATCCCCAGAAACAAAAAGGCCCGAGCAGTCGCGTTTCTAAGCGATTTCTGAAGGAAACTTTGCGTCGGTTTAAGCCGGTAACAAGTCAACGGCAGTCGGCCGAGGGCTGCCGCAATTACTGCACCGGGTACCCTGCGTCCGTTGTTGGGTCAGCGGAGCTTCAATGGGGTCACATGACCTTTCCCGTCAATGCTCGGTCAGTAAACTGCTTTCGCCAGAGTAGAAATTGGTAAGCTCGTCGGCCAAAGACTGATACAGCAGATGTACTTCATCCAACGATGGCACGTCTAACTTGTCGATACGCTCGACATAGGGGCAGTTCACGACACAAATTGGCACACGTTCACGGTCGAAGACGGGAAAGGCAAGGTTCGTGACGCCCACTGCTGTTGCAGATGGCATACGCTCGTAACCAACTTCCCGAATACGGCTCACATGCTCTAGGAACTCACTGCGGTCGATTTCCGGTTCTCCCTGTGCCAACCGATGCATATCCAGAAGTTCTTCGATCTGCTGGTCGCTTCGAAACGCAGCCAAAACGCGGCCAGTACCTGTGTTGCTTAGGCCAATGACAGTGCCTACGCGCAACGAAAACACCCAATTTCCTGGGGCCGAAACCGAAGCAACGACGACGATGTCTCCATTGCTTTCCATACCAAGGTGACAAGACTGCCAGGCAAGTCTGGTGACTGCGCGCATTTTGGGGGAAGCAACCTCCATCAGGCGTTCAATTGGTGGATGCCCCTGGGACACAGCGAACATTTTCAGGCTTAGGGAGTAAAGATCACCGTCCTTCGATCGAACGACATACCCCCGCCGCACCAATGTGGATAGCATTCGGTAAATTTCGCTTTGCGAACGTTGCAAGGCTCGCGCAATTTCACCTTGTGATATTCCGTCGCCGTGAAGGGCAAGAAGCTCAATAATATCAAGTCCTTTTTCTAACGCTGGAGCGCGGTATTTCTCGGACGAATTTGCCACTTTGCCCTCCTGGTCAGGCCGATGAGTCTGAGCGTTCGATCATCGCTTGGGTCGTAATCAGAAGTCAATGTTGATTTATAAATGAAAGTATGATTTGCATTTAAATAATATAGTGGGGAGGAATCGTGGTAGAAAAGACCGCCCAAGCCAAATTCCAGAGCGCTGACGCACTGCTGGTCTGAGCGAGGCTGAAGTCCAATGTTAAACCCAGGCTAAAGACGGCTGGCTTTGATCGCTCACATCGGCCAACACATAACATCTGAACTAATGATCGAGATCGATATGAACCCAACTCAGGGCCGAATGGCCGGAAAAAAAGCTTTGGTTACCGCTGCGGGGCAAGGCATCGGACGCGCCAGCGTCGAGAGGTACGTGGCCGAGGGCGCTCAGGTGATAGCTTGCGACATCAACGACGACACCTTGGCTGAACTGGCCGAACTCGAAGGTGTCACCGCGTTGAAGCTGGATGTCACAGACGCGGATGCAGTGACAGAAGCGGTGGAGCAAACCGGTCCTCTGGATGTTCTGTTCAACTGCGCAGGCTTTGTGGGCGCGGGCTCGATCTTGGATTGTGACGAGGGCCAGTGGGATTTCAGTTTTGATCTGAACGTCAAGGCAATGTACCGGCTGGCCAAGCTGGTGCTGCCGGGCATGTTGGAGGCCGGCGGGGGGTCGATCATCAACATGTCCTCGGTTGCGTCATCGATTAAGGGTGTGCCGAACCGGTTCTCTTATTGCACGTCCAAGGCTGCGGTGATCGGGCTGACAAAGTCAATTGCAGCGGATTTCGTAACACAGGGCATTCGCTGCAACGCAATTTGCCCCGGAACCGTAGACAGCCCCAGTTTGCATGACCGTTTGCGGGCAACTGGTGACTACGATCAGGCACTGAAAGACTTTATCGCGCGGCAACCGATGGGGCGGATTGGCCACGCAGACGAGATTGCAGCGCTGGCGACCTATCTGGCCAGCGATGAAAGTGGATTTACCACTGGACAGACTTTCGCCATCGACGGCGGCTGGACCGTGTAAGCAAGGAGAGACTTAGATGAAACTGCTGCGTTATGGCCTGGCTGGTCAGGAAAAGCCGGGGCTGCTGGATGGAAACGGCGCGATCCGTGATTTGTCGGGCACGATTGGAGACATCTCGGGCGAGGTGTTGTCCGATGCCGGTCTTGATGCTTTGCGAGCTATCGACACGGCAACCTTGCCGTTGGTCGAGGGCAACCCGCGCATTGGGGCCTGTGTGGGCCAGGTGGGCAAGTTCATCTGCATCGGCCTGAACTATGCCGACCACGCCGCCGAAAGCGGCATGG